>NZ_JAQZSF010000007.1:0-376163 GCF_028674915.1 Agrobacterium sp. CNPSo 3708 | reverse complement strand
GCGGACTTATAAGAGACACACCCCAAACAAGTCAACAGAGGTTTTTCATAAATCTGTCGTTTTCTCGTAAGTGACAGTAATTATTGGGTTTTTTTGAGGTCACACTTCTGGCAGCATCTCAGACCCTGACATCAAGCGTGTTTTACAGCTCTGCAAATCGCCCATCTCTTCAATGATGCGCTCACCATGCTAAGCTCGACGCATAAGAGAAGAAGGGAAAAGTCGATGCTGGTTCTGAATGAAGACGAAACGCGCAACGCACTGGCGTGGCCACAGCTTATCGAAGCGATCGAAACGATGTTTCGCACCGGTTGCGAGATGCCCGTTCGGCATCATCATGATGTCGCTGTGCCAGGTGAGAGGAATGCCACGCTTCTGATGATGCCCGCCTGGGTGCCTGGCTCCTATATGGGCGTGAAGATCCTTTCCGTCTTCCCGGATAACAGTACACGTGCCCTGCCTGCGATCTTTGGAACCTATCTTCTCTCTTCCGGCAAGACTGGGGAAATGCTGGCGGCAGTCGAAGGCGGCGAGTTAACGGCGCGCCGGACTGCGGCAACCTCCGCTGTCGCAGCAAAATACCTCGCGCGGCCTGATGCGTCGTCCATGCTGATGGTTGGCACCGGGCGCCTGTCGCTCAACCTGATGCAGGCCCATTCTACGGTGCGAAACATTTCCACCTTCCATATATGGGGGCGGAATATGGCTTCCGCGGAGAAGGCAGCCGCTGAAGCCCGGCAGATGGGGCTCAATGCTTTTGCCTGCGCCGATCTGGAAGTCGGCGCACGGGACGCCGATATCATTTCATGCGCCACGCTCTCCAACGAGCCATTGATCCGAGGCGCTTGGCTCAAGCCGGGCGCGCATCTCGATCTCGTTGGCGCCTTCAAGCCTTCCATGCGCGAGAGCGACGATGCGGCCGTGCAGTTGGCAAGCGTTTATGTCGACACCTTCGATGGCGCTCTTAAAGAAGGGGGCGATATCGTGCAGCCGCTTGAGGCCGGTCTGCTTCAGCGAGAGGATATCAAGGCAGAGCTTGCCGATCTCGTTTCAGGGCGTCAAAAGGGCCGAGACAACGATAACGAGATCACGCTGTTCAAATCGGTCGGTGCGGCGCTGGAAGATCTGGCTGGCGCAATCCTTGCCTATGAAAGCGTGACACGACGGACCAACTGACGTCATGACGAGTACGATCAAAACGGCAATCCAGGATTCAAGCAATCTCCCGGTCACGAATGTGCTGGCTGCGTTGGGCCAAGACCTTGCCCGCGCGAAGAAAGCCGTCCTCTGCGCCCCGCCAGGGGCTGGCAAGACGACCCTGGTGCCGCTTTATCTGCTCGACCAGGAGTGGCTGGGGGACGGCAAGATCATTCTTCTGGAGCCTCGACGACTGGCGGCGCGAGCGGCGGCAAGCCGCATGGCGTCACTCCTGAAAGAGGATGTCGGTGGCACCGTGGGTTATCGCATGCGTCTCGACAATCGCGTTTCTGCCAGAACGCGAATCGAAGTTGTGACCGAAGGCGTGTTCGCGCGGATGGTTCTGGATGATCCTGAGCTTCGCGGCGCGTCCGTCGTCATCTTCGACGAGTTTCACGAGCGCTCGCTTGATGGCGACTTTGGCCTCGCATTGGCGCTGGATGTGCAGGCAGGCCTTCGCGATGATCTGCATTTGCTGGTGATGTCCGCCACGCTGGATTCCGAACGGATCAGTGCACTGCTCGATCAGGCGCCTGTCATCACCAGTCTCGGCCGGAGCTTTCCGGTCGATATACGCTACGAAGACAGGGCCGGACAGGAGCGGGTCGAAGACAAGGTGGCGCGGGCGATCATCGAGGCGCATGCCGCAGAGGCCGGATCGATCCTTGCCTTTCTTCCGGGGCAAGCGGAGATCAAGCGCACCGCTGAGAGATTGGAGGGCCGATTCGATCCGAATACGCAGGTGATCCCGCTTTATGGAAACCTCTCGCAGAAAGAACAGGACGCAGCGATCAAGCCACCGGAAAGCGGTCGGCGCAAGATCGTGCTGGCAACCTCGATTGCGGAGACCTCGATCACCATCGACGGTGTGCGGATTGTCATCGATAGCGGGCTCCAACGCCTGCCCGTCTTCGAGCCCTCGACCGGCATCAGCCGGCTTGAGACAGTAAAGGTCTCTCGCGCGTCTGCTGACCAGCGTGCTGGCCGCGCGGGGCGAACGGAGCCGGGTATTGCCATCCGTCTGTGGCACGCGGGACAGACAGCGGCGCTGCCAGCGTTTACGCCGCCGCAGATTCTTTCCAGCGACCTTTCCGGTTTCGCGCTCGATCTCGCCCATTGGGGTGTCAGCGATCCGGCGTCCCTCAAATTTCTCGATCAGCCGCCGGCGTCTACGTTGAAAGAGGCTAATGCGCTGCTGCAAGGGCTTGGCGCTCTCGACCGGTCTGGCGCGATGACCGCACGCGGAAAGCTGATGCGCGAGATGGCCCTGCCGCCGCGCCTCGCAGCCATGGTCCTGGCGGCAGAAGAGCTTGGCTGTGGCCATGAGGCTTCGCTGCTTGCCGTGCTTCTGACAGAACAGGGGCTTGGCGGTAACGATATCGATCTTGAAGAGCGGCTTCGCCGGTTCAAGGGCGAGAAGACGGAGCGCGCAGCCGCTGCCAAAGGACTGGCAAAACGGCTCCTTTCCTCCCTTCCAGGCAAAAGGGACGGATCGGAAGCAGCTCTGACGGCCGGGCAGCTTCTGTTGCATGCCTTTCCGGATCGCATCGCATTCCAGCGTGGTGGGCGCGGTCGATATGTGATGGCGAATGGACGTGGTGGCGAGGTGGAAGAGACGCAGCGACTGGCGGCCGAAAAGATGCTGGTGGTCGCCGACATCGTCGGCCGCGCCGCACGACCGAGGATTCTGGCGGCCGCTTCGATCGCCATGCGGGATGTGGACGCATTTCTGCCAGAGGCGGTCGTCAAGGAAGACCAGCTTTTCTTCGACAAGCAAAGCGGACAGGTCCGGGCAAGACGCGTCTCGCGTATCGGCGCCATTATTCTCGATGAAACGCCACTTGCACGCCCGACGGGAGAGAAGGCGGCGCAAGCGCTTGCCAGCGGCATCCGCGAATATGGGCTTGGCATTGTGCCCTTTTCTAAAGAGGCACAGCAGTTGCGCCATCGCCTCGGCTTTCTTAACCGCAGTGTCGGTGCGCCATGGCCGGATATGAATGACGCGGCGCTGATTGACCGGCTGGACGAGTGGTTTGTGCCCTTTCAGCATGACGCCAAGACGATCCATGAGATCAATAGCGGCAACATCATCGATGGGCTGCGCTCGCTGGTTCCGCACGAGGAACTTCGCCAGCTTGGCAAATTGCTTCCCACCCATTTCGAAGCGCCGACCGGACAAAAGCACTCGATCCACTATGAGGGCGAGGAGCCGACGCTGACCATCCGCGTGCAGGAGCTCTTCGGCTTGAAGGATCACCCGAGTGTGGCAGGCGGCAAATTGCCACTATTGCTGGAATTGACCTCGCCTGCCCACAGGCCGATACAGACCACGCGGGATTTGCCAGGGTTCTGGGCGGGCTCCTGGAAGGACGTGCGCGCGGATATGCGCGGGCGTTATCCACGCCATCCCTGGCCGGAAGATCCGGCATCCGCGCAAGCCACACATCGCGCCAAGCCGCGCGGCACATGAGATGATAACGAGGCACCAATGGCAAAGCCGCCTGTAGAAACGACACGGTTCGGCCGCGCCAGCCGCCAGATCAGGCTGCAGACCATTGTCTGGCTGCGCTGGCTTGCCGTGGCCGGGCAGAGCGCCACGCTTCTGATCGTTGCGTTTGGCCTTGGCTTTCCCCTGCCACTGCTCACCTGCGCGCTTCTTATCGCGGCCCTTGCAACTGCCAACCTCTTTCTATCGGCTCGGTTTCCGGCGACCTATCGTCTGGAGCCGTGGGAGGCGACGCTGCTGCTTGCTTTCGACCTGCTGCAATTGACGGCGCTGATCTATATTACCGGCGGCCTGTCCAATCCGTTCGCGCCCCTAATCTGCGTTCAGGTCATCATTGCCTTTGCCTCGCAGCCGTTGAAACATTCTCTCGTCTTGTTGTTCTTCGCGCTGGCTTGCGCAACAGCGATTGCTTTTTCGCCGTTTCCTGTTCCCTGGTATCCAGGCGAAGAATTGCCGATCCAGCTCATCATCCATATCGGCATCTGGTGCTCGATCGTTGCGATGATGTTGTTTGCCGCCTTCTATGCCTATCGCGTCTCGCATGAAGCCAATCAGCTTGCCGATGCGCTTGCTGCGACCGAACTGGTGCTGGAGCGGGAAAAGCACCTGTCGCAACTGGATGGTCTCGCTGCAGCCGCAGCCCATGAATTGGGCACGCCGCTTGCGACAATCAGCGTGGTCGCCAAGGAGATGCAGCGCGAGCTTGGAAAGGACGAGCGCTTCAGCGAGGATGTCGCGCTTCTACGCAGCCAAAGCGAGCGATGCCGCGATATTCTGCGCCGGCTGACATCGCTTTCTGCCGAAGGCGAAGAACATATTCGCCGGCTTCCGCTCTCCTCTTTGATCGAGGAAGTGATGG
The DNA here is from genome assembly GCF_028674915.1 of Agrobacterium sp. CNPSo 3708. Taxonomy (NCBI): domain Bacteria; kingdom Pseudomonadati; phylum Pseudomonadota; class Alphaproteobacteria; order Hyphomicrobiales; family Rhizobiaceae; genus Agrobacterium; species Agrobacterium sp. CNPSo 3708. The sequence continues at coordinate 371,601 of NZ_JAQZSF010000007.1, read as the reverse complement.
CACCGCACCGGGAATTCGGCGTGAAACTCAAGCTGGTGGAAAAGTCCGGACGGGCAGACGAACCGGTCGGGGCGCGCAATGCCGGAATTCTCTACGGGCTTGGGAATCTACTGGAAAACGCCGTCGACTACGCCAAGGATATGGTGACCGTCACCGTGGCGCATGATCAGCAGCAGGTGATGGTGACGATCGAGGATGATGGCGACGGCTATTCGCCGGATATTCTCTCACGCATCGGCGATCCTTATGTGACCAAAAGGCATAATGATGCGACGGCTGGAGGACTCGGACTTGGTCTCTTCATTGCCAAGACGTTGCTGGAACGATCCGGGGCTTCACTGACATTCGAAAATCGTGGACCAAATGCCGCAGGTGCGAGGGTGACCGTCATCTGGCCGCGATCGGTCATGGAAGATAATAAGAGCCGGTGATCTGAAGTCTCTTAGGAAAGCCTCACGCTTGTGGCGCTTGTGGCGCATGAGGGATATGATCGCCGAAAGATAACAGAATGACCGAAGGAAACGACCATGGCTGATGACGGACAGAAGCACGAAGAAGAGGCGATGACGGCTTCGGATGCGATCGGTCCGGACAAGTCACTGCTGGTCGTCGATGATGACGGTCCCTTCCTGCGCCGTCTGGCGCGTGCCATGGAGGCGCGTGGCTTTGTGGTGGACACCGCCGAATCGGTGAGTGAAGGCATCGAGAAATCGAAGAGCGCGCCGCCAAAATATGCGGTGGTGGACCTGCGGCTCGGCGACGGCAATGGATTGGAAGTGATCGAGGCCATTCGCCAGCATCGCGATGACACGCAAATCGTCGTGCTGACCGGCTACGGAAATATTGCGACCGCCGTCACTGCCGTAAAGCTTGGTGCGCTCGACTATCTGGCAAAACCAGCGGATGCCGACGATGTCTTCAACGCACTGACACAGCGTGAAGGCGACCGGATGGAGGTGCCGGAAAACCCGATGTCCGCCGACCGGGTGCGTTGGGAGCACATTCAGCGCGTCTATGAAATGTGCGAGCGAAACGTCTCGGAGACGGCACGGCGGCTGAACATGCACCGCCGCACGCTGCAGCGCATTCTGGCCAAGCGCGCGCCCAAATAAGCAACGGGCTACGGATCAGTCCGAGTAGCTGGTGCCGGTGGACCATTCCGCCATCATCAGGCGGCGCGCCGCCGTCCTGGAGAAATCCAGCATCAGAGATTTGCGTGTGGCCGGCGCCAGCTTATGTTCCGGCGCCTCGCGCACCATATGGGCGCCATATCCATCTGAGAGAAAAAGGCCGCACTCTTCGGGAAAGATCTCGAGCGGGACGCCAGCGTGGGTGGCGAAGAACAGCCGGTCGCAGTGCAGCCTGTAGTCAGGCCATTTGCGGTCCACCCTGAAATCCTCGATCGAGGATTTGATCTCGATGATCCAGATTTCCCCTTTGACCGACAGGCTGATGAGATCCGCACGCCGGCCGCTGGATAGCGCCAGCTCTGGCAGAACGGAGTGCCGCATCTCGTTCAGCAATACCTGCACGCCCCGGCGCACAAGCATGGCTTTCTCAGATTGGCGACCGTCGATTAACGGGTTGTTATTGGTAAAGGAAAGAATAGTCATGGACGGATTCTGGAAAAGGCCCCCGAAATTGTTGCAAAAAGACCATGAAGCAGCATATTCGCACAAGCGGTAATCTTGCTGCGGTGCGATGGCTTGCAAAGCATGGATTAATCGAAAATAACCCGATGATCCAATATCGCTTCATGCACCGCTTATATAAGCGAATTTTCCGCGAGAACACCATGCGCATTCGCACTTCATTGACTGCACTCGGCCTGTCGTCCATCCTTGCGCTGACCGGCTGCGCGTCCACAACGACTGAAACCTCTTCCGCCCGCCCGCTCGCTGCTCCGGTTGTCGTCGAGACCGCCCAGATCTTCGGCGATGAAGTTTACGGCGCGACAACGGACGCTGGTTACGCCCTGCCCGCCATTCCGATCAACCGCGTTGACAAGAAGTTTCATCGCCAGATCGTGAACTATGAAACCGCTGAAAAGCCGGGCACGGTGATCGTCAACACCCGCGAGCGCTTCCTTTATTACATCCTGCCCGGCGGCAAGGCCGTGCGTTACGGCATCGGCGTCGGCAAGCAGGGTTTTGCCTGGGCTGGTGAAGCCTATGTGGCCTGGAAGCAGGAATGGCCAACCTGGCATCCGCCGAAAGAAATGGCGGCACGCAAGCCTGAAGTAGCCAGATATGTCGAAAACGGCATGGGTCCCGGCATCAGCAATCCGCTCGGTGCGCGCGCCATGTATCTCTTTAACGAACAGGGCCAGGATACGCTGTTCCGTATCCACGGTTCGCCTGAATGGGCCTCGATCGGAACCGCCGCCTCTTCCGGCTGCATTCGCATGATCAACCAGGACGTGATCGATCTCTACAGCCGCATCCGTCCAGGCCGCAGCTCTAAGGTTATCGTGATCCAGTAATTTCCGGATCCAGAGTATTCAAAAAGCCGCCGTGGATTCCCGGCGGCTTTTTTTGTTTCCGGTCTGAGATGCTTGCCGATCAGCGTGCATCCCAAACGCGGAGAGGATACTCTCAGGCGCGTTGTTTCGCCTTCAATTCAAGACGGCGACGGTGAAGGACTGGCTCGGTATAGCCGTTCGGCTGCGCCCTGCCCTTCAACACCAGTTCCACCGCCGCCTGGAACGCAACCGAATCGTCGAAGTTGCCAGCCATGGGCGTATAGGCCGCATCGCCGGCATTCTGCTGATCGACGATAGCGGCCATGCGCTTCATGGTCTCGACGATCTGCTCCTCCGAGACCACGCCATGGCGCAGCCAGTTTGCCATGTGCTGGGCGGAGATGCGCAGCGTGGCGCGGTCTTCCATCAGGCCGATATTGTTGATGTCCGGCACCTTGGAGCAACCGACACCCTGATCGACCCAGCGCACGACATAGCCCAGAATACCCTGAGCGTTGTTATCCAGCTCGCGCTGGATTTCCTCAGGCGTCCAGTTGGGGCGAACCGCGACGGGGACAGATAGAATATCGCCGAGCTTGGCACGACCGCGGCTCTTCAACCCTTCCTGCACCTGGGCGACATCGACCTTGTGGTAATGCGTCGCATGCAGCGTTGCGGCCGTTGGCGAGGGCACCCAGGCCGTGTTGGCACCCGCCATGGGGTGGGCGATCTTTTGCTCCAGCATGGCAGCCATCAGGTCGGGCATGGCCCACATGCCCTTGCCGATCTGCGCATGACCGGACAGGCCGCATTCAAGACCGATATCGACATTCCAGTTTTCATACGCCGCAATCCAGGCGGCCTGCTTCATGTCTCCCTTGCGGATCATCGGCCCCGCTTCCATCGAGGTATGGATTTCGTCGCCGGTGCGATCGAGGAAGCCGGTATTGATGAAGACGACGCGGTCCTTCGCAGCGCGAATGCATTCCTTGAGGTTGACGGTCGTGCGGCGCTCCTCATCCATGATGCCCATTTTCATGGTGTTGGGGCGCATGCCGACAAGCTGTTCGACGCGGGTGAAGATCTCAGCTGCGAAGGCGACTTCTTCCGGGCCGTGCATCTTGGGCTTCACGACATACATCGATCCGGCGCGCGAGTTCTGGTGGCGACCGATCGGGCCGACATCGTAAAGTGCAATCAGACCGGTGATGACCGCATCCATGATCCCTTCCGGAACTTCCTGGCCATTGCGGTCGAGGATAGCGGGGTTCGTCATCAGGTGACCGACATTGCGCACCAGCATCAGCGAGCGGCCGGGAAGCGTCAGAGCCGTTCCATTGCGCGCGGTATAATTTCGGTCGGGGTTCAAACGACGGGTAAAGGTTTCCCCGCCCTTGGAGACCTCCTCGGTCAAATCACCGCGCATCAGGCCAAGCCAGTTACGATAGACGACCAGCTTGTCCTCCGCATCCACGGCCGCGACGGAATCCTCGCAGTCCATGATTGTCGTCAGCGCCGATTCGAGGATTACATCGGAGATGCCGGCGCGATCAGCCTTGCCGATGGCAGTGGTGGGATCGACGACGATTTCGATATGGATGCCGTTGGTTTTCAGCAAAACAGCAGATGGTTTCGATGCATCGCCATCGAAGCCGGCGAAATGCGCCTGATCGGCAGGGGTTGTCGAACTGCCGTCCAGGTCAATGACCAAGGCACCGTCAACCACGCGCAAACCGCTGACATCCGCCCATTTGCCGCTGGCAAGCGGTACGGAGCCGTCGAGGAATGATCTTGCCCATGCGATGACTTTTTCGCCCCGACGGGGATTGTAGCCCCGGCCCTTTTCGGCGCCGTCGTCTTCAGCAATCGCATCCGTGCCGTAAAGCGCATCGTAAAGCGAGCCCCAGCGGGCATTGGCGGCGTTCAGCGCGTAGCGCGCATTCATCACCGGTACGACGAGCTGCGGCCCGGCAAGTTCGGCAATCTCCGGATCGACGTTCTGGGTGTTGACCTTGAAGGCCGCGCCTTCCGGAACGATGTAGCCGATCTCGCGCAGATAGGCCTCGTAGGCTGCGAGGTCGGATGGCGCGCCGTTCTGGCGATACCAATCATCGAGCTTTTCCTGGAAGGCGTCGCGCTTGGCGAGAAGCTCTTTGTTCTTCGGCGCAAGATCGTGAACGATCGCGGAGAAACCGTCGAAGAAGGTGTCGGCGTTCAGCCCCGTCTCGGGCAGAACCTCATCCTTCAAAAACTGGTAAAGCGTCTCGTCGAATGACAGTCCGTTATGCTCGATGCGGCTCACAACATATCTCCCTATGATCATTGTCCATAGAGTGGAGGCTGTACCCAGCCTCCGTCAACCGTCGCTGCGCATCAAAGATTTTTTCCGTTCAGGAAATAATCTCAAAAACCTGTTCCAGTTAGAGAAGCTTCTGCAACTCTGGCAGCTTCTCATTGACCAGCCAGCCGTAATAATTCTCTTCCGGCCAGACCCTACCGCCGCTTTGGCGGTTCTTCTGCGCCAGTGCGGCAGCCCGCTGCTGTGAGCCGCCGAGATTGTAGAGCGTTGATGTCAGGCCAGGATTTTTGGAAATATCCATGTCGGCGATCGACTTGTAGTCATCGATGGATTTGCGGATCGCAGCGGCCATATAGGCGAGCGAGTGGTCGGGATCCATGATGGCCGTGTAGACGGCAGAGGCATCGTTCTCGTCCAGCTTCTCATAGCCAGAGGTGCGCTCCACCGTATCCGACAGCATGAGCGCCGTCAGCGGATTGATCTGTCCCAATCCGAATGTCTGGCCGGCATAGAAGGGCTGAAAGAACACGGCGCTGAAGCGGTTATCGGGATAGCTGACGCCATCGACCGTCTTGCCGCGGAAGCTCGCCTCCCAGACATCTTCGCGACAATTCCACAGGCTGTAGGAATCGTTTTTCGACTGGCATTTGGCAAATTGCGAATGCGTCAAAAACTGCGCAATCGTCTCATCCTTATAGCCGAAGCGGAAGCTGTTCCCCGCGTAGGACGCTGCCTTCACATAGTATGACTGGAGGCGATCATAGGCATCGACATTGTAGGTATGTTCGCCAACGATCGCGCCGATCATGTGGATCGGATCGATGCCATAGCGGCTTGCCGTCGATTTGATCTTGGAGATTAGCTGCTTGTCGCTGGAAAGAAGCTCGTAGACCTTCTGGTATTTTCGCTCGTAGGTGGAGTTCGAGCCCTTGGTACGGCGCGCCGAGGCACCCGGAACACCCGGTTGTTCCGCGTTGCGGTTACCAGGCGGCACGAGCGTCGCGGCCTCAGCATAGGACGGGAGAACAGTGCCAATGGCCAGAAGCGTGGCCAATGCCAGGAGAGTTTTGCGCACGAGCGGATGCCTTTTCTCTTGCCGGCTCTCTTGCCGGAATAATCCAGAGGATCGACTTTCGACATTCATTAACGAAAAGCGATGCCACATGTCGAGAGAAGGCCGGTAAAATAAGAGTGCGGCAAGATTTGCCGCACTCCCTCTGATTTTTGAAACTTATTCTCGGGTCTGCCTTAAAGAATGTAGCGCGACAGATCCGTGTCGGCGGCGATATCGCCCACATGTTCCTTGACATAGGCGTCATCGATCTTGACCGACGAGCCACCGCGATCGGGCGCGTTGAAGGAGATTTCATCCAGAACACGCTCCATGACCGTTTGCAGACGGCGCGCACCAATGTTTTCGACCGATGAGTTGAGATGGACCGCCACATCGGCCAATGCATCGATGGCGTCGTCGGTGAAATCCAGATCGAGTTCTTCGGTTGCCATCAGCGCCTTGTACTGGCGGATCAGGCTCGCTTCGGTCTCGGTCAGAATGCGGCGGAAGTCTTCCTTCGTCAGCGGCTTCAGCTCCACGCGGATAGGCAAGCGGCCCTGAAGTTCAGGCAGAAGATCGGAGGGCTTTGCCACATGGAAGGCACCGGACGCGATGAAGAGGATGTGATCCGTCTTTACCGGTCCATACTTTGTCGAGACTGTGGTGCCTTCGACCAGCGGCAGGAGATCGCGCTGCACGCCTTCGCGAGAGACACCGGCACCCATGCCACCATCGCGGGCGGCGATCTTGTCGATTTCGTCAAGGAAGACGATGCCATCATTTTCGACCGATTTGACCGCTTCGCGCTGGATCTGCTCATTGTCCAGAAGCTTGTCGGACTCGTCGCGAATCAGTTCGGCATAGGATTTCTCCACCGAGGTGCGGACCTTTTTGGTGCGCCCGCCCATGGCCTTGCCGAACATTTCAGACAGGTTGAGCACGCCGATATTGGCGCCCGGCATCCCGGGGATCTCGAAGCCGGGCATGCCGGAGCCGGTATCGGCGACCTCGATATCGATTTCCTTCTTGTCGAGCTCGCCATCGCGCAGCTTCTTGCGGAAGCTGTCACGGGTGGCGGGCGACGCGGTCTGCCCGACGAGTGCGTCAAGAACGCGCTCCTCGGCGCTGGCATGGGCCTTGGCCTGGACCTCGGCACGCATCTTTTCGCGCACAAGGCCGATACCGATCTCGACCAGATCGCGGATGATCTGTTCGACATCCCGGCCGACATAGCCGACTTCGGTGAATTTCGTCGCTTCTACCTTGATGAAGGGCGCACCGGCGAGCTTTGCCAGGCGTCTTGAAATTTCGGTCTTGCCGACACCGGTCGGTCCGATCATCAGAATGTTCTTCGGCATCACTTCGTCGCGCAGGCTCTCATCGAGCTGCTGGCGGCGCCAGCGGTTACGAAGCGCAATGGCGACCGCGCGCTTGGCATCGTGCTGACCGATAATGTAGCGGTCTAGTTCCGAGACGATCTCTCGGGGAGAAAAAGTGGTCATTTCGATCCTTTCGGCTTCCTGTTGCGGCCAGCCATGACGGCCCGGCCCGCAGGAACCATGGGTTGGTGATCCGTACGCTTATTCAGCGTCCAACGTTTCAATAACGAGATTGTGGTTGGTGTAGACGCAGATATCAGCGGCGATATCGAGTGCCTGACGGGCGACCTCTTCGGCCGACTTATCCGAATCCATCAAGGCACGTGCCGCGGCAAAGGCGTAGTTGCCGCCGGAGCCGATGGCGATTGCGCCATGTTCGGGTTCCAGGACATCGCCATTGCCGGTGATGGCAAGGGTGATCGACTTGTCGGCGACGAGCATCATGGCTTCGAGATTGCGCAGATATTTGTCTGTGCGCCAATCCTTGGCGAGTTCGACCGCAGCGCGCATCAGCTGGCCTTGATATTGTTCCAGCTTCTTTTCCAGCCGGTCGAGAAGGGTAAAGGCGTCTGCCGTGGCACCGGCAAAACCGGCGATCACTTCGCCCTTGCCGATGCGACGCACCTTGCGGGCGTTGCCCTTCATCACGGTCTGGCCAAGGCTGACCTGTCCGTCGCCGGCCATGACGACCTTGCCGCCCTTTCTCACTGTAATGATTGTTGTCATAAAGCACCTGTCTGCCCATCCGGGCCTTGCATCTGAAGCTTCCGAACCGCTGATCGGCTGCGGTCCTTTTCGCAAATTATGTAAGTCCCGTTTTGCCGATTGCAATCTTGCTTAACCGTAGCACTCAGGCGGCACTGACAAGACGATGGAATGACTGGATATTTGAGGTGCAGGCTGGTAAGGAACGGCCAGATTGTCCAAGGAGCAGCCGCAATGGCAGAGCGCACAGCCGAGATTTCCCGCAAGACCAACGAGACCTCCGTCTCGGTCCGCGTGAATGTCGATGGAACGGGTACGGCGAAAATTTCGACAGGCGTCGGCTTTTTCGATCATATGCTGGACCAGCTGAGCCGCCATTCGCTGATCGACATGGAGATCGACGTGAAGGGCGACCTTCACATTGACGATCACCACACGGTCGAAGACACCGGTATTGCCATCGGCCAGGCGATTGCCAAAGCCTTGGGCGACCGCAAGGGCATCACGCGTTATGCCTCGCTCGACCTTGCCATGGACGAGACGATGACGAAGGCTGCCGTCGATATCTCCGGCCGCCCCTTCCTGGTCTGGAACGTGCAGTTCTCCGCACCGAAGATCGGTACATTCGATACGGAACTGGTGCGCGAATTCTTCCAGGCGCTGGCGCAGAATGCCGGGATCACGCTGCATATTCTCAACCATTACGGCGCCAACAACCATCATATCGCCGAGACGTGCTTCAAGGCGGTTGCGCGCGCATTGCGCAGCGCCACCGAAATCGATCCCAGGCAGGCAGGTCGCATTCCTTCAACGAAGGGCATGCTGGCCTGATCCGGTGAAACATGAAGAGCAACCGACACCGGTGCTGCTCTGAACGTCGTCAGGAACGCCAATGACATCTTATCTGGTTCTGGAAGCACCGGGCGGACCCGACAGGGATCACCGCACCACTCGCTTCATCGCGGACAGATTTTCGTGGCTTGCTCTTTTGTTTCCGTGGCTCTGGTTTGCCATCCATCGCATGTGGTGGATTGCCGTCTCCGTCGTCATTCTGCAGGTCGCCGCCGGTCAGGTGTCGAGGCTCGATGGCCTCGGCGTAGTGGGCCTCCTATTCACCATCACCGCAGGGTTGATAGCCGGCTTCGAAGGTCGCAACCTGCTTCAGCGTCATTTGATTGCCAAGGGCTGGACGCTGAAGGACGTGATCGTGGCACGTGATCTTTCGACGGCGGAACAGATGTATTTTTCGAACCTGCCCGAACAGGACGATGCGCATATGACGGTGTCGCAGCCTGAGTGGAAGACCCGTGATCGGGTGGGCGGCTTCATGACGAACGATCCCGCGGGCTCGTTTCAATTCGATTTGAACGGAAGGCGCTGATATGCGTGTGGCAATTATCGATTATGGCTCCGGCAACCTTCGATCTGCGACCAAGGCGTTCGAGCGCGCGGCGCGGGAAGCCGGCATCGACGCTACAATCGACCTGACCGACAAGCCTGAAAGCGTGGCGTCCGCAGACCGTATCGTGCTGCCAGGTGTCGGCGCATATGCCGATTGCCGCGCCGGATTGGGTGCGGTGACGGGCATGCATGAAGCGCTAATCGATGTGGTGGAGAAGAAGGGTCATCCCTTCCTCGGCGTCTGCGTGGGCATGCAGCTCATGTCCTCTCGCGGCCTTGAAAAGACAGTGACCGAGGGGCTCGGCTGGATCGAAGGCGATGTGGTGGAGATGACGCCATCTGACCCGGCTCTCAAAATTCCGCAGATCGGCTGGAATACGCTGGAGCTGCACCGCCCTCACCCGCTCCTCGATGGCATTAAGACCGGACCTGACGGCTTGCACGCCTATTTCGTCCATTCCTACCATCTGGCAGCGAAGCACCGGAATGACGTGATCGCCACCACCAATTACGGTGGCGCGATGACCGCCTTCGTTGGGCGCGACAACATGGCTGGCGCTCAGTTCCATCCGGAAAAGAGCCAGACACTTGGTCTTGCCCTCATTTCGAATTTCCTCCGCTGGAAGCCCTGACATGATCCTTTTTCCCGCAATCGACCTCAAGGACGGCCAGTGCGTTCGCCTGAAACTCGGCGATATGGAGCAGGCCACCGTTTACAACACCGATCCCGGCGCGCAGGCCAAGGCCTTTGAGGACCAGGGCTTCGAGTGGCTGCATGTGGTGGATTTGAACGGCGCCTTTGCCGGCCAGACCGTCAATGGCGAGGCGGTCGACGCCATTTTGAAATCCACCAGGAACCCGGTGCAGCTCGGCGGCGGTATCCGCACGCTGGAGCATATCGAGGCCTGGCTGAGCCGCGGTCTCGCGCGCGTCATCCTCGGCACCGTTGCGGTGCGTGATCCGGTTCTGGTTCTGGAAGCCTGCAAGCGCTTCCCCGGCCAGGTTGCCGTGGGAATCGATGCCAAGGGCGGCAAGGTTGCGGTGGAAGGCTGGGCGGAAGCCTCCGAACTTGGCGTGATCGAGCTTGCCAAGCGATTTGAAGGGGCAGGCGTTGCCGCGATCATCTACACCGATATCGACCGTGACGGCATTCTGGCCGGGATCAACTGGGCCTCGACACTCGAGCTTGCCAATGCGGTGTCCATTCCGGTGATCGCATCCGGTGGGCTTGCCTCCATCGACGATATCAAGCGCATGCTTGAGCCGGATGCGGCAAAGCTGGAAGGCGCCATTTCCGGGCGCGCGCTCTATGACGGACGTATCGATCCGGCAGAGGCACTGGCGCTGATCAAGGAGGCACGGGCATGACACTCAAAGCACGCATTATCCCCTGCCTTGACGTCAAAGACGGTCGCGTCGTCAAGGGCGTGAACTTCGTCGATCTGATCGATGCCGGCGATCCGGTCGAGGCGGCGAAAGCCTATGATGCGGCCGGTGCCGATGAGCTTTGCTTTCTCGACATCACCGCCTCTTCCGACAATCGCGAAACGATTTTCGATGTGGTGTCACGCACCGCCGATCACTGCTTCATGCCGGTGACAGTGGGGGGCGGCGTTCGTGCCGTGTCGGATATTCGCAAGCTTCTGCTTTGCGGTGCCGACAAAGTGTCGATCAATTCGGCAGCGGTCAAAGACCCGGATTTCGTCGCCCAGGCGGCGGACAAGTTCGGCAATCAGTGCATCGTTGTCTCCATCGATGCCAAGAAGGTGTCGGCCAACGACGAAGCCGATCGCTGGGAAATCTTTACCCATGGCGGACGCCAGCCGACAGGCATCGATGCGGTGGAATTTGCCGTGAAGATGGTCGAGCGTGGCGCCGGCGAATTGCTGATCACCTCCATGGATCGCGACGGCACGAAGAGCGGCTATGACATCGCGCTGACCCGCACCATTGCCGATCAGGTCCGTGTTCCGGTGATCGCTTCCGGCGGTGTCGGAAATCTGGATGATCTGGTGGAGGGCGTGAAGGAAGGCCATGCGACGGCTGTTCTGGCAGCGTCGATCTTCCACTTCGGCACCTATACGATCGGGCAAGCCAAGGCCTATATGGCCGATCATGGCATTGCCATGCGTCTCGACTGATCTTTGAAAGGACAAGCAGCATGAGCGGGTTTTCCCTTTCCGATCTCGAGCGCATCGTTGCCGAACGCGCCAGTGCCTCGTCTGATCAATCCTGGACGGCCAAGCTGTTTGCCGCCGGGCAAGCCAAGGCGGCCAAGAAGCTCGGCGAAGAGGCGGTCGAAACGGTGATCGCGGCGATCTCGCAGGATCGCAAGAACCTGACGGACGAGGCAGCCGATCTGCTTTATCATCTTCTCGTGGTCCTCAAGATCGCCGATATCCCTCTCTCCGATGTCTTTGCGGAGTTGGAGAGACGGACAGGTCAGTCCGGATTGCAGGAAAAGGCATCAAGGCCTCAATCATGACGACGATGGCACGCAGGGGGGAGCAAGGCATGCCAACGACGCTCGATCATTTCAGGCCGGATGAATACTCGCCCTATCACTTCTTCAGTTCGGAGGAGTGGTCGAAGTTTCGCGCCGATACGCCCCTGACGCTGTCTGCCGACGAGGTGAAACGCCTCCGATCGCTTGATGACCCGATCGATCTCGACGAGGTTCGGCGGATCTACCTGTCGCTCTCGCGACTGCTCTCGTCCCATGTGGAAGCGTCGCAACTGCTCTTCGAGCAGCGCAACCGCTTCCTCAACATGGAGCACGTCAACAAGACGCCCTTCGTCATCGGCATTGCGGGCTCTGTGGCGGTCGGAAAATCCACCACGGCGCGTATTCTGAAAGAGCTTCTGGCGCGCTGGCCTTCCAGCCCGAAGGTCGACCTGATCACCACGGACGGGTTTCTCTACCCGAACGAGGTTTTGCGGCGTGAGAACCTTATGGAGCGTAAGGGCTTTCCGGAAAGCTACGACATCGGCGCGCTTCTACGCTTCCTTTCCGCCATCAAGGCGGGCCAGCCGAACGTCCAGGCGCCCCGCTACTCGCACCTGGTCTACGACGTCCTGCCCAGCGAGTTCACCAATGTCGATCGGCCCGACATCCTGATTTTCGAAGGCATCAACGTGCTGCAGGCGCGCAACCTGCCAGCCGGCGGGCGCATCGTGCCGATGGTGTCTGACTTCTTCGATTTTTCGATCTATATCGATGCGGACGAGACGATCATCCACAATTGGTACGTCAACCGTTTCATGAACCTGCGCAAGACGGCCTTCCAAGACCCGACATCCTACTTCAATCGGTATGCGTCGATTTCGGAAACTGCGGCGCTCGCGATCGCAGAAGGACTTTGGGAGAATATCAACCTCAAGAACCTGCGCGAAAATATCGTGCCGACGAGACCGCGTGCCGATCTCATCCTGAGAAAAGGCCAGAACCATCTGATCGATATGGTGGCGCTAAGGAAGCTCTAAGTCTGGAGAATGCACCGAGAGTGTTTCTCGGCCAAAGCTTTTAATCCTGTCCCGGCTTGCCACGCATCTTCTTGATATCCGAGCGGCCTGATTTTGCTTTCAGTCGCCGCTCAACAGAGCCTTTTGTCGGCTTTGTGGCCTTGCGCGGCGGCGGCGGCGGCTCGGCTGCCTTGAGGATCAGTTCCGTCAGACGCTCCCGCGCATCTTCCCGGTTCCGCTCCTGGGTGCGGAACTGGCTTGCCTCGATCATCAACACGCCTTCTTTCGAGACGCGCCGCCCACCAAGCTTGACCAGATTGGTTTTGATCCGATCCGAGAGCGCCGGAGAAGCCGTGATGTTGAAGAAGAGTTGAACTGCGGTGGAGACCTTGTTGACATTCTGTCCGCCCGGCCCGCCAGCCAGCACGAATTGCTCCGTCAGTTCCCATCCGGCAATCGTTATTCTGCTGCTGATGTAAAGGGGGGCGCTTGCCATGTCATTCTCCGGCAGGCGTGATGCCACAGATGCGGTGGAATGAAAACAGTTGAGAACGCATCAAGCGCCGGAATGAACTGATAGAGCGCCGTGCGTCGTTTTAGACGCACAAGGGACGCTCTATCTTCATTAAATCTAGGATCGTGCTTTTTCGAACAAAAAACCCGGCGCGAGGCCGGGTTTCGTATTGTGAAGAGATCGACCGCTTATTCGGCGGCAGCCAGGAGGCCTGGAGCCGCGTCACGGACGGTGCTGTCGACGTGGTCTTCGAACTTGGTGAAGTTCGTGACGAACATGTTGACCAGCTTCTTGGCTTGCGCGTCGTAGGCAGCGCCATCGGCCCAGGTCGAGCGTGGGTCGAGGATGCTGTTGTCGATGCCTTCGAGCGAAGTCGGTACGGCAAAGCCGAAATTCGCGTCGGTGCGGAACTGGGCGTTCTTCAGCTCGCCGGTCAGTGCAGCGGTCAGAAGCGCGCGGGTAGCCTTGATAGGCATGCGCTTGCCAATGCCATAGGCACCGCCGGTCCAGCCGGTGTTGACCAGCCAGCAATCCACACCATGCTGCGCAATCAGATCACGCAGCAGGTTGCCGTATTCCGTCGGATGACGCGGCATGAAGGGAGCTCCGAAGCAGGTCGAGAAGGTGGCTTCCGGCTCGGTCACGCCCTTTTCCGTGCCGGCGACCTTGGCGGTGTAGCCGGAGAGGAAGTGGTACATGGCCTGTTCCGGCGTCAGACGCGCGATCGGCGGCAGCACGCCGAAGGCGTCTGCGGTCAGCATGATGATCGTCTTCGGATGACCGGCAAGGCCGGTCTTCGAGGCGTTGGGAATGAAGTGCAGCGGGTAAGCGCTACGCGTATTTTCCGTCAGCGAATTGTCGTTGAAATCCGGAACGCGGTTTTCATCGAGAACGACGTTTTCCAGAACCGTGCCGAAGCGACGGGTTGCCGCGTAGATTTCAGGCTCAGCTTCCGCCGACAACTTGATCGCCTTGGCGTAGCAGCCGCCTTCGAAATTGAAGATGCCGTCTTCGCCCCAGCCATGCTCATCGTCGCCGATCAGCGTACGGGCCGGATCGGCAGACAGCGTGGTCTTGCCGGTGCCGGACAGGCCGAAGAAGACAGCGGCATCACCATCCGGGCCGACATTGGCCGAGCAGTGCATCGGCATGACGCCCTTGGCAGGCAGCAGGTAGTTGAGAACGGTGAAGACCGACTTCTTGTTCTCGCCGGCATAGGACGTGCCACCGATGAGGACGATACCCTTGGTCAGGTCGCAGGCGATCACCGTTTCGGTGCGCACGCCGTGACGAGCAGGATCAGCCTTGAAGCTTGGCAGGTTGATGATGGTGAGCTTCTGCTTAAATGAAGCAAGCTTCTCGCGCGCCGGGCGGATCAGCAGGTTACGGATGAAGAGGCCGTGCCAGGCGAGCTCGGTCACGACGCGGGTCGGAAGCGCATTTTCTTCATCGGCACCGCCGACGAGGTCCTGAACGTAGAGCGTCTTGCCGGCGGCATGTGCGAGCATATCCTTGTGCAGGATTTCGAAATGCTCAGGCGACAGCGGCTTGTTGTTGTCCCACCAGATCGCATTTTCCGTGTGGGCATCGCGCACCACGAATTTGTCCTTCGGAGAACGGCCGGTGTGCTGACCGGTCACGGCGCGCAGAGCGCCATCAACGGTAATGTCCGCCTCGCCGTTGCGGATCGATTCTTCGTACAACTCACTCTCGATGAGGTTGTAATGTACAACAGCGGCTCCGCCCAGACCGAGTGCAGCCACTCCGTTTTCTGGATTGTGTACTCCGAGTTCTTTCATGGCGCGTTCCCTTTTTCTGAATGCGAGCCGTTCAAATTTTCAGTGAAGCTAACGGCAACAAACAGGATTGGCAAGATGCCGCACGAAAAATATTCAACAATTTCAATATATTAATCGATTTAAAAGATTTTATTCCTTTTTAAATCGGTTTAGCCACGCTGCAAATCCGGACTCTTAGTCTCTGCTGGAATATCCTGCTGCAAAGCTCTCCGATCGTGGGGCTTGGTCTTTGCCACAATTTGTTCCACCTTTATACTCATGAGACGTGTTCGCGGCGCACAACCTAGGCTGGGGTGAATGTCGGGAGCATAGATTGCAAATGACGATGGAGACCAATTTAATGCAGACGATTGCGCTTGTAGACGACGACCGTAATATCCTGACATCGGTGTCGATCGCGCTCGAAGCGGAAGGCTATAAGGTCGAAACGTATACCGACGGCGCCTCCGCCCTTGACGGGCTAATTGCACGCCCGCCGCAGCTGGCGATCTTCGATATCAAGATGCCGCGCATGGACGGCATGGAACTGTTGCGTCGCCTTCGGCAGAAGTCGGACCTTCCCGTCATCTTCCTCACCTCCAAGGATGAGGAAATCGACGAGCTGTTCGGCCTGAAGATGGGCGCCGACGATTTCATCACCAAGCCTTTTTCGCAGCGCCTTCTGGTGGAGCGCGTCAAGGCGATCCTGCGCCGCGCCAGCAGCCGTGAAGCAGCGGCGACCGGCGCAAGCCCCATGAAGATCGCTGCCGATCAGGCCGCCAGAACGCTGGAACGCGGACAGCTTGCCATGGACCAGGAACGCCACACCTGCACCTGGAAGGGCGAGCCGGTGACACTGACCGTCACCGAATTCCTGATCCTGCACTCGCTGGCACAGCGCCCAGGCGTCGTCAAAAGCCGCGATGCGCTGATGGATGCCGCCTATGACGAGCAGGTCTATGTCGACGACCGCACCATCGACAGCCACATCAAGCGCCTGCGCAAGAAGTTCAAGCTGGTCGACAACGACTTCGACATGATTGAAACGCTTTACGGTGTGGGCTATCGCTTCCGCGAAGCGGCGTGAGGCCGAGAAATGACGCCGCGTAAGCGGGGCTGAGGAACGTACGTGCTGAACAAAACGCAGGATAGCGCATCGGACACATCCGATGCCGACGATCGTGAGAGCGGTCGGCGGCACCGGATTCATCCGCTGACGATCGTCCGGCGTATCTTCGGCAATGCCGTCTTTTCCAGCCTGACGCGCCGTATTCTCTTCTTCAACGTCGCGGCGACGGTGGTTCTGGTCGGTGGTATTCTCTACCTCAACCAGTTTCGCGAAGGCCTGATCGATGCGCGCGTCGAAAGCCTGCTGACGCAGGGCGAAATCATCGCCGGTGCGATCTCCGCCTCGGCTTCGGTCGATACCAATTCGATCACCATCAATCCGGAAAAGCTGCTGGAGTTGCAAGCGGGTCAGAGCATCACGCCGGTACCGAATGATGAGGACCTGAGCTTCCCGATCAATCCGGAGCGTGTCGCCCCGGTCCTTCGCCGCCTGATTTCCCCGACCCGCACCCGAGCCCGTCTCTTCGATGCGGATGCGAACCTGCTTCTCGATTCCCGGCATCTCTATTCACGCGGGCAAGTTCTGCGCTACGACCTGCCGCCGGTGACCCCTGAAACCCAGACCTGGGGCGAATGGTTTGCCAGCCTGTTCAACCGCATGCTGCAGCCAAGCAGCCTGCCGCTTTATAAGGAAACGCCGGGCGGCGACGGATCGATCTACCCGGAAGTGATGAATGCGCTGACGGGTGTTCGCGGGGCGGTCGTGCGCGTCACGGAAAAGGGTGAGCTGATCGTTTCGGTGGCCGTTCCGGTGCAACGCTTCCGCGCGGTGCTTGGCGTTCTGCTGCTATCGACACAGGCCGGCGATATCGACAAAATCGTCCATGCGGAACGTCTGGCGATCATGCGCGTCTTCGGCATTGCGACGCTGGTCAATATCGTTCTGTCGCTGCTTCTTTCCTCCACCATTGCCACACCGCTTCGCCGTCTCTCGGCTGCCGCGATCCGCGTGCGCCGTGGCGCCAAGGCGCGTGAGGAAATTCCGGACTTCTCCGCGCGTCAGGACGAGATCGGCAACCTCTCAATTGCACTTCGCGAAATGACCAACGCCCTTTACGACCGGATCGACGCGATCGAGAGCTTTGCGGCCGATGTCAGCCACGAGTTGAAGAACCCGTTGACCTCGCTGCGCAGCGCGGTGGAAACGCTGCCGCGTGCCAAGACGGAAGAATCAAAGCAGCGCCTTACCGAAATCATCTTCCACGATGTTCGCCGTCTCGATCGCCTGATCAGCGACATTTCCGATGCTTCGCGTCTCGACGCGGAACTGGCGCGCGCCGATTCCTCGCCCGTCGATCTTGAGGTCTTGCTGAATGGTCTTGTCGAAATCTCGCGACAGATTTCCAGCAAGAAGAAGACGGTCACGATCGATTATGTGGCCGACCACAAGCCTGGCGTAAAGACCAGCTATGTCGTTAACGGCCACGATCTCCGGCTTGGCCAGATCGTCACCAACCTGATCGAAAACGCCCGCTCCTTCGTTTCGCAGGATGGCGGGCGCATCTTCGTGCACCTGCTGCGGCACAAGGATCGCTGCCTGGTCCGCGTCGAGGACAATGGTCCCGGCATCCAGGCTGAAGATATCGACCGTATTTTTGAGCGCTTCTACACCGACCGCCCGGCCAGCGAAGGTTTCGGCCAGAATTCCGGTCTTGGCCTCTCGATCAGCCGCCAGATTGCCGAGGCGCATGGCGGTACGCTGAAGGCGGAAAACATCATCGACAAATATGGTGTGATCTCCGGCGCCCGCTTCACCCTGTCGCTTCCTGCCGCCCCGACGCATGAGCGCTGACCGCATCAACTACCATGCAACTGCAATCGTCATTGACGAAACGGGCATGTTGTTCGTTGGGCCCTCCGGCAGCGGCAAAAGCGAGCTTGCCTTCAGCTTCCTGACAGAAGCACAGCGTTGCGGCTTGCCGGCGGCGCTCGTGGCGGACGATCAGGTTCTGATGTCGTCTCAAGATGGACGCGTTCTTGTCGAACGGCCGGAGAGCATCGCCGGGCTTCTGGAACTGCGCGGCAGCGGCATCGTCGAACTTCAGAGCATCAAATCGGCAACGATCGACTATGCCGTAACGCCTGTTGCACACCCGCAGTCCCCTCGCCTCCCGCCGAAGAATGAATGGCTGGATTTGCCGACCGGCAACAGGCTACCGCTCATCCGGATTCCGCTTTCCAGCATCACGCCCTATGGAAAATTTGCTGCACTTGCTCAAAATCTGTTCAAAGCCAAGGGAAAGTGAACAAAAATCCCCTGTTTGGGGGCTTGCGCTTCCCATTTTCCTCATCAAGATGTCGTCCCACCGATGGACAGGTTTGCGGCATTGCGATAGGGCGGCACACCAGACGCAAGTCCAGGTGGCAAAGTGCGTGTGTAAGGGAGCATTTCATGATCGGACTAGTGCTTGTCACTCATGGCAAGCTGGCTGAGGAATTTCGTCACGCGGTAGAGCATGTGGTCGGTCCTCAGAAGTTGATCGAGACCGTATCGATTGGTCCCGAGGACGACATGGATCAGCGTCGGCAGGATATCATCGATGCCGTGACACGCGCCAATGACGGCAATGGCGTCATCATCCTCACAGACATGTTTGGCGGAACGCCGTCCAACCTCGCCATCTCGGTGATGAGCAGCGGCACCGTTGAAGTGATTGCCGGCGTCAATCTACCCATGTTGATCAAGCTTGCCGGTATTCGCAGCGAAGACAACATGGACAAGGCTCTGCAGGAGTCTTCCGATGCCGGTCGCAAATATATCAACGTCGCCAGCCGCGTTCTCAGCGGCAAATAAGAAGAACACGCTTCATGTCCTCACTGTCGAAGGAACTGCTGATCGTCAACAAGCGCGGCCTGCACGCGCGCGCCTCTGCAAAATTCGTGCAGATGGTGGAAAAGTTCGACGCAGCCATCAGCGTTTCGAAGGACGGTATGACGGTCGGCGGCACCTCGATCATGGGTCTGATGATGCTGGCGGCAAGCCCCGGATGCACGGTTTTTGTCGAAGCAAGCGGCAATCAGGCGGAAGAAGCGCTTGCAGCACTCGAGGCGCTGGTTGCGGATCGGTTCGGCGAAGAACTTTGATAACCATCATATAAAGACATAAAGACTTCTTTATATGATTATTGCCAGATCGGCGATTGCCTGTTAGAACCGCAGCCTGAATTGCAAGGCAGCGGCACGGGTCCCTGCCATTTTTGAGCAGGAGATCTTTATGAGCGCTGACAAAGACTACATCGTCGCGGATATCAACCTTGCCGACTACGGCCGCAAGGAACTGGACATTGCCGAAACCGAAATGCCGGGCCTGATGGCCTGCCGCAGCGAATTCGGTCAGAGCAAGCCGCTGAAGGGCGCTCGTATCTCCGGTTCGCTCCACATGACGATCCAGACAGCCGTTCTGATCGAAACCCTGAAGGAACTCGGCGCCGACATCCGTTGGGCGTCCTGCAACATCTTCTCGACGCAGGATCACGCTGCTGCAGCCATCGCGGCCGCCGGCATTCCGGTCTTCGCCGTCAAGGGTGAGAGCCTGACCGAATATTGGGAATATACCGACAAGATCTTCCAGTGGACCGATGGTGGTCTCTCCAACATGATCCTGGATGACGGTGGCGACGCCACCATGTACATCCTGCTCGGTGCACGCGCCGAAGCTGGCGAAGACGTTCTGTCGAACCCAGGCTCGGAAGAAGAAGAAATTCTTGTCGCACAGATCAAGAAGCGCCTTCAGGCTTCGCCAGGCTGGTTCACCAAGCAGCGTGACGCGATCAAGGGCGTGACCGAAGAAACCACGACAGGCGTTCATCGTCTCTATGACCTCAGCAAGAAGGGTCTTCTCCCCTTCCCGGCAATCAACGTCAATGACAGCGTCACCAAGTCGAAGTTCGACAACAAGTATGGCTGCAAGGAATCGCTGGTTGACGGTATCCGTCGCGCCACCGACGTGATGATGGCCGGCAAGGTTGCCGTCGTCTGCGGCTACGGCGATGTCGGCAAGGGTTCTGCTGCTTCGCTTCAGGGCGCTGGCGCCCGCGTCAAGGTCACCGAAATCGATCCGATCTGCGCGCTTCAGGCCGCCATGGACGGTTTCGAAGTCGTTCGCCTCGAAGACGTCGTGTCTTCGGCAGACATCTTCATCACCACCACCGGCAACAAGGACGTCATCCGCATCGAGCATATGCGCGAGATGAAGGACATGGCGATCGTCGGCAATATCGGTCACTTCGACAACGAAATTCAGGTCGCTTCGCTGAAGAACCTGAAGTGGACCAACATCAAGCCGCAGGTCGACATGATCGAGTTCGCCAAGGGCAACCGCATGATCCTTCTGTCGGAAGGCCGCCTGCTGAACCTCGGCAATGCGACCGGTCACCCTTCCTTCGTCATGTCGGCCTCGTTCACCAACCAGGTGCTCGGCCAGATTGAACTCTTCACCAAGCAGGGCGAGTACAAGAACGACGTTTACGTGCTGCCGAAGCACCTCGATGAAAAGGTCGCGCGCCTTCACCTTGAGAAGCTCGGCGTAAAGCTGACCGAACTTTCCGACACGCAGGCAGATTATATCGGCGTCTCGAAGACGGGTCCGTTCAAGGCAGAACACTACAGATATTGATTTCATAGTTAATATCAACATCAAATACACCACATCTAGGCATCGCGGACTTGACAAAGTCCGCGATTTCTTTTTAGGCGCCGCCCTTCCCGGAAATTTGCTGAGACGGTATTGTCTGAAGACTTGATTCGTGTGGGCGGATGCCCGTGCGAAAATGGGATGTCTTGTCGAAGATGCGGCACATAGGACGGAGACAGACCGGGGATGTCGGTAAAAAAAGCGAACTCGCGCCAGCGGGCGAAAAAGAACGTGGAGACGGGCAGCGACGAGGCGCCCGTTCTTGAACGATTGCGCGGCTCTCTGACCACCATGGCAGGCGCCCTGCGCCGAAAGTTCTGCGCGGTCTCCGCGTTGATGGCTGGAACGACACTCAGCGGCTTTGCCACCGTTGCCGAGGCTCAGGATGGTGCGCTCCTCCAACGAAGTGCACGCCTGTTCTCGTCCAGCGAGACCATCGCCTATTCGATCTTCATCGGCGTCGTCTCCGCGACCCTGTTTTCCATCGTCTGGCTGGTGCGCCAGCGCGGGAACATCGAAGCCGAGGTCAATGAATACCGCACGGCGCTGTCCGAAGCGCAGAACAAGATTTCCAAATACGAGGCGCTGATTTCCGACAAGTCGCGCCGGATCGTCATCTGGGAAGATACCGGCGAACGTCCTGAATTCGTCGGACAGTTGCCGCCCGAAACCGGCGTGCCGGCTGCCGATTCCGACTTTCTGGCCTTTGGCCGCTGGCTGCGCCCTACGTCGGCAGCACCGCTGGAGAAGGCAATCGAGCTGCTGCGCAGCCGGGCGCAGAGTTTCGATCTGACGATCGAAACGCAGCGCGGAGAAGTCATCGAGGTTCAGGGACGCGTGTCCGGCGGTAAGGCATTCGCCCGTTTCATTGCCTTGAACAATATGCGTGCCGAATTGGCGGAGTTGAGAGTGGAGCGCGAGCGCCTGCTTTCCTCCATGTCCACCTTCCAGGAGCTTCTCGATTCGATCGAGCAGCCAGCCTGGCGCCGAAACAACGAAGGCGCGCTCATCTGGGTGAATCATGCCTATGCGATTGCCGTCGATGCGACGACGCCGCAGCAGGCCGTCAACGAACAGCGCGAATTGCTGAACACGGTGACACGGCAGAAGATCCGGGCCACGGCCACGCCGGAATCGCCCTATCATGACCGGATCTCCACAGTGGTTTCCGGCAACCGCACCTTCTTCGATGTGGTCGATATCAAGACGCCAAATGGCTCTGCCGGCATCGCGATCGACGCGTCCGATGCTGAAACCATCCGTGAAGAGTTGAAACGCACGCTCAAAAGCCACGCGGAGACGCTCGATCATCTGGGAACGCCCGTCGCCATCTTCGACGGCGAGCAGCGCCTGCAGTTCTACAATCAGGCCTTCGCCCGCCTATGGGGCCTCGACCTTGTCTTCCTGGAATCGAAGCCCGGCAATTCCGAGCTTCTCGATCGTCTGCGCAGTGCCGGAAAGCTGCCGGAGCAACTCAGTTGGAAGAGCTGGAAAGAGACGGCACTCTCCGTCTATCGCGCGCTGGATACCAAGACCGATCTCTGGCACCTGCCGAACGGGCAGACGCTGCGTGTGATTGCCACCGCGCATCCGCAAGGCGGCGCGACCTGGGTGTTCGAGAACCTGACCGAACAGGTCGATCTTCAGATGCGTTACAACACGCTGGTCAAGGTTCAGGGCGAGACCATCGATCACCTGGCAGAAGGCGTTGCCGTGTTCGGCGCCGACGGTCGTATTCGCTTGTCGAACCCGGCGTTCCGCGCGCTCTGGGCGATCACGGCGGAAGAGGCCGAAGCCGGCAAGCACATTCGCTCCATCGAAGCGGTCTGCGCGCAATCCTACGAGAAGCCGGATGGCTGGCGTGCTTTTGCGCAATTCATCACCAGTTTCGACGACGAGCGTCCTTCCAAGCAAGGAACGCTGGAACTTCTTTCCGGTCTCGTGCTCGATTATGCCGTCATCCCACTGCCCGACGCGCAGACCATGCTGACCTTCGTCAACATGACCGACAGTGTGCGCGCCGAACGGGCGCTCAAGGAAAAGAACGAGGCGCTGCGCAAGGCAGACGAACTGAAGAACGACTTCGTCCAGCACGTGTCTTACGAACTGCGTTCGCCGCTCACCAATATCATCGGCTTTACCGATCTTCTGAAGACGCCCGGTATGGGCGAACTGAACGATCGTCAGGCCGAGTATCTCGACCATATTTCGACCTCGTCGTCGGTGCTGCTGACGATCGTCAACGACATTCTCGATCTGGCAACCGTCGATGCCGGCATCATGCATCTGAATTACGCCGAGAACGATCTGAATGAGCTTCTCGACGATGTGGCGGTGCAGATCACCGATCGTCTGCAGGAAAGCGGCGTTTCGCTCGAGATCGTTGCGCCTGCGCATCTTGGTTCCATCGTTGCCGATCACCAGCGGCTGAAGCAGATCCTGCTGAAGCTTCTGACCAATGCGGTCAACTTCTCGCCGGAAGGTTCGGCGATCCGCCTGACCTGCCAGAGAAGCGAAGGCGATTTCGTCTTTTCGGTTGCAGATCAAGGCCCCGGCATTCCCGAAGACATGCTGAAGACGGTCTTCGACCGCTTCTCCACACGCGGCCAGGGCGGTCGACGCACGGGCGCTGGCCTCGGCCTCTCCATCGTTGAGAGCTTCGTCAGCCTGCATCAGGGCACCGTTACGCTCGACAGCCGCCCCGGTGAAGGCACGGTAGTGACCTGCCGCATTCCTTCGCATGACCAGCCGCAGTCCATTGCTGCCGAATGAGTGACGAGACGCTTTCCCTCTCGCTCTTCCTTGCAAATGAGGCCGAGACGATCCGGCTTGGCGAGGAGTTGGCACTTGCCGTCAAGCCGGGCGATGCCATTGCGCTGGTGGGCGATCTTGGGGCTGGGAAATCGACCCTGGCGCGGGCTTTGATCCGGGCAATCGCCGACGATGCCGAGCTCGAAGTACCGAGCCCGACATTTACCATCGTCCAATCCTACGCGCTTCGCTTTCCCGTCGCGCATCTCGATCTTTATCGTCTCTCCGACGTGTCGGAGCTGGATGAACTCGGGATCGACGAGATGCTGTCCGACGGCGTGTGCCTGATCGAGTGGCCGGAGATGGCAAGCGAGGTGCTGCCTAAAGCATCGACCATCCTGTTGCGCCTCACACAAGAGGGAGACGGTCGGCGTGCTGTGATCGAGGCATCCCGGCGTCACCTAGAGCGGCTTGAACGGGTTTTCGCCATTCGCCGCTTTCTGGAGCGGAATGGTAAGACAGGCGCGATTCGGCGCTATTTCAGTGGTGATGCTGCCTATCGCACCTATGAGCTGGTGCGCGATGACGACAGCCAATATCTGTTGATGGACTGGCAGCCACAGCCGCCCGGCCCCGCTCTTCACAATGGCAAATCCTATTCGGAGATCGTGCACCTTGCACGTACCGTCGAGCCGTTCGTTGCTCTTGATCTCCATCTCCGAAGCGAAGGCTTTGCGCTGCCGGAAATCCTGGCGCGCGACATGGATGAAGGCATCCTACTTTTGAGCGATATGGGACGCGCAGGCGTTCTGGATGCCAATAGGGCGCCCATTGAGGAGCGCTATATCGAGAGTGCTGCCTGTCTGGCGGCGCTGCACGAAAAGCCGATGCCCGCAACGATCGGCCTGCCGGATGGTGGGCGCTATGAGATTCCGCGCTTCGATGCCGATGCAATGAAGGTCGAGACCTCGTTGCTGCTGGACTGGTATCTGCCGCACATGCATGACGGCAAGCCGACCGACGACGCCAAGCGGCAGGATTTTTTCGCCGTCTGGGATCAGTTGATCGCCAAGCTTGCCGATGTGGAAACCGGGCTTGTCTTGCGCGACTTCCACTCGCCGAACATCATCTGGCAGCAGGACAAACCAGCGCCGCAGCAGGTGGGCATCATCGACTTCCAGGATGCGATGATCGGCCCAACGGCCTATGATCTGGCGTCTTTGGTGCAGGATGCGCGGGTGACAATCCCGCCTGAACTGCAGGCGCGAATGATGGAGCGGTATTTCGATATCCGCCGAAAGAACCCTGCCTTCGATGAAGAGGTATTTCTCAAAGCCTTCGCCATCATGGCGGCACAACGCAATTGCAAGCTGGTCGGCGCCTGGGTTCGCCTTTTGAAGCGCGATGGCAAGCCGGGCTATATGAAGCATATGCCGCGCACCTTCACCTATATGCGCGCTGCGCTGGAACATCCCGACCTTGCGCCGCTGCGGGACTGGTTTGCGCGGGCGGGCATAGACCTCAACTCTCAGTAAAGCGTTTCCCATGACGATCAGACAAGCGATGGTTCTGGCAGCAGGTCTCGGCACTCGAATGCGCCCGATCACCGACACGATCCCCAAGCCGCTGGTCAAAATCGCTGGCAAGCCGATGATCGATTATGTGCTCGATCTTCTGGTGGCGGCGGGCGTCGAAACCGTGTCGATCAACGTCCATCATCATGCGGATCAGATGATCGCGCATCTTGAAGGCCGCAAGGATCTTGAGGTCCTGATTTCCGATGAGCGGGCCGAGCTCTTGAATTCCGGTGGCGGTCTCGCCAAGGGTTTGAAGCTGCTGGCGCCAGGACCTGTGCTGGTGATGAATGCCGATCTGTTCTGGGTCGGGGAAACATCCGGCCGTCCCACCAATCTGCAGAAACTCGCGGAGGGTTTCGATCCTGCGCGCATGGATATGGCGATGCTTTGCGTCGATATGGACCGCACCACCGGACATAACGGCAAAAAGGATTTCAATTTTGCAGAGGATGGGCGCCTGACCCGGTATCAGGAGGGCGAGCCACGTCCGGTGGTTTACGCTGGCGCGATCGCCATGGATTCGCGCCTGCTTGAGGATGCACCGGCTGATGCCTTCAATCTCAACATCTATTTCGACCGCGCCATTGCGAAAAAACGGCTTTATGGCGTGATGCTCGACGGTCAATGGATTACCGTCGGCACACCGGATGCTATAGAGGATGCGGAGCGAACCATTGCTTCCGTTTAGAGCGCTGTGCGTCCCTCAGGACGCACAAAGGACGTTCTAACGCTTTGAATCGACGCATCGTGCTTTCCGAAAATCGATCCGGTTTTCGGGCGGATGTTGTCATCCTTGAGAAGGTCGAACCATTGGCGCATGCCAAACGCATCCTGACCATTGCGCCGGGAACACCCTTTCTAAAGACACTGGCGCAAAGCCTCTGTGCCGGGACGCTCGCGAGCGGCTTCTCGTACGACCCTGCCGATCCGCTATCGCTTGCGCGCGTGACGATCTACGTGCCGACGCGCCGTTCGGCCCGCGTGCTGCGTTCCGAATTTGTCGACCTTCTGGGTGGGCGGTCCGCCATTCTCCCGGTTATCCGCCCCCTTGGCGAAACGGATGACGATAGCGGCTATTTCGATATAGAGACGCCGGCCACCATCGATCTTGCACCACCGATTTCCAGCACGGCGCGGCTGGTGGAACTCGCGCGGCTGATCCTTGCCTGGCGAAACAGCTTGCCGGACGCAATCCGCGCCATCCATTCCGATTCACCCCTTGTCGCACCTGCCAGCCCGGCGGATGCGATCTGGCTTGCACGTGCCCTCTCCGAAGTCATCGATGCGATGGATACGGAAGACAAGGATTGGGAGGCGCTCTCCGAGCTGGATACGGCCGATCATGCGCAGTGGTGGCAGCTGACCGCGAAGTTTCTGGAGATCGCCAGTATTTATTGGCCCGCCCGCCTTGCCGAACTCAACCGGTCTTCCGCCGGCCGCCACCGCAACGCTATCCTTCGCGCAGAGGCGGACCGGCTGACGAAGATCGCGAGCACGGATCCGATCATCGTTGCAGGCTCCACCGGCTCCATTCCGGCTGCCGCCGATCTGATTGCTGCTGTCGCCTCTTTGCCGCACGGCACCGTCGTGCTTCCCGGTCTTGACCTCGATATGCCGGAAGATCAGTGGCAGGCGATCAATGAGGCACCGGATGACGCGGCAAGCCGCACCCATTCGCAATACGGGCTGTTCACCCTGTTGCAGAAGCTCGGCGTCTTGCGTCACGATGTAGAGCGGATCGGTGACCTTGATCGCGATCTGCAGGACCGGGCCGCCGTTTTTTCCACCGCACTTGCGCCTGTTCGGGCGACCGCGGAATGGAACGAGTGGCGCGCGGACAAGTCGCCGGCCTTCTTCGAAAGCGCCTTTTCCGCCGCCTCGATGATAGAGGCGGCCAATGAGCGCGAGGAGGCAACCGCAATTGCCATCGCGCTCAGGCTGGCGCTTGAAAAGCCCGGTCAGAATGGCCCATCGCAGGCAGCCCTCATCACGCCGGATCGCGGACTTGGCCGAAGGGTGGCAACCGAGCTTGCCCGCTTCGGCATCGAGGCGGACGATTCCGCAGGTACGCCGCTGTCTGCGACGCCGCAGGCAGGTCTTTTACAGCTGGCTATGGAAGCGATCCTGCGCCCAGGTGATCCGGTCGCGGTGATCTCCTTGTTGAAGCATCCGCTTTGCCGCTTTGGCTTGAGCGAACTACAGATGAAGAAGGCTGTTGCAGCGCTTGAGCTTCTGGCGTTGCGCGGCGGGCGCGAGGAAACGACACTTGGCAACCTCGATGCGCTTCTGGCGCATCAGATGACACTTCATGCGGGCGACCGCCATCCGCCACATTGGCGCACGGCGCTTTCCGATGATGCACCGCTCGCGGCCGAAGATCTGGCGAGACGGATTACAGCGGCGATCGAACCGCTGGAGCAGGCTTTCGTTCACCGCGATCCACTCCGCGGTCGCCTCACCTCCCGCCTGACGCTGGCGGAGTGGGCGGAGCGTTCCGGCCGCGTTATCGAAGCGATGTGTCTGGATGATGCGGGCGATCTGGCGAGCCTTTGGTCCGGCGAGGCGGGAGAAAAGCTGTCCAGTCTTTTTGCCGAACTGATGGAATGCGGCAGCGCGCTAGAGGCGGATGGTCCACAATGGATCGATATCGTCGCGGCCTTCATCGCGGGCGAATCGATCAAGCCACGGGCCATGCGCCACCCACGCGTCTTCATTTTCGGCGCTTTGGAAGCACGTCTGCAGAGCGTCGATACCGTCATTATCGGTGGTTTGAACGAAGGGGTGTGGCCGGGACAAACGGCCAACAACCCCTTCCTGTCGCGCAGCATGAAGACATCGATCGGGCTTGAGCCGCCGGAACGCCGCATCGGGCAGTTGGCGCATGATTTCGAGATGGCGAACGGCACGCGTCACATCATCTACAGCCGCGCACTGCGCCAGGGTTCGACGCCTGCCGTGGCTTCGCGCTGGCTGCAAAGACTGCTGGCACTGGGCGGGGAAGATTTTGCCGAGGAGCTGAAGCGACGTGGCGAATCCTACCGCCATTGGGCAATGATGCTGGATGACAGCGAGACGCAGGATCCAGCACGACGCCCTGCCCCAACCCCGCCTGCCGATCTCCAGCCGAAGAGCTATTCCTTCAGCGAAGTCGGACGGCTGCGCCGTGATCCCTATGCCATCTATGCGCGGCGCATTCTGAAGCTCGATCCGCTGGACGAGTTCAACCGCGATCCAGGCGCTGCCGACCGAGGGACGCTCTATCACCGCATCATCGAACTCTACTCCCGTGAGGAGCACGTTCCCGGCACGCCGGCGTCCGAAGACGCGATGATGCGTGTATTGAACGCATGTTTTGACGAAGAAAATCTGCCAGCACATATCGATATCGTCTGGCGACCGCGCTTCGTTGCGGTGGCGCGCGAGTTTCTCGCCTGGGAGAAAGATCGCCGTCCCGTGGTGCGCCGCTCTTATGTGGAGGCCCGCGCCGGACAGGAGATTCCAGAGGCGGGTATCCGGCTGACGGGCGTGGCCGACAGGATCGACATCAAGACCAATGGCAAGGCGGATATCGTCGATTACAAGACGGGGCTCTCCCCGACTGTGAAACAGGCCCGCTCCCTGCTCGATCCGCAACTGGCGCTGGAAGCGGCCGCCCTGATGCGTGGCGCGTTCCGAGACGCCGGGACGCCAACACCGGAGGATCTGATCTATGTGCGCCTGCGACCAGGAGAAAGGTTCACTGGGAGCGATATCGTCAACAACGAGAACGCAAAGGCCACGGCCAAGACCGTGCCTAAGAGCGCTGTAGAACTTGCGAACGATTCCATCGACCAATTGACGAAATTCATCAAGGCGCTGCGCGAGGGCAAGAACGGCTTCGTGTCGCGGCTGATCCCGGAAGAACAGCAATCCTATGGCGGCGAGTACGATCATCTGGCGCGCGTTTCCGAATGGTCCACCGCAGAACCGGGAGATGGCGATGGCGAATGATCTTTTCGAATACGCCGCCGAGCAGGCTCAAGATCACGGCCCGGAGCGCGACGAGCCAGGCGCCTGGATCGACTGGACAACACGCCAGCAGACCCGCGCCTCCGATCCGACTAGCTCGGCATGGGTGTCGGCCAATGCGGGTTCGGGCAAGACGCATGTCTTGACGCAGCGGGTGATCCGTCTGCTGCTGGCCGGTTGCCGTCCCTCGGCCATTCTGTGCCTGACCTATACAAAGGCGGCGGCCTCAGAAATGTCGAGCCGCGTCTTCGATCGCCTCGCGGATTGGGCCACTCTCTCCGACACCGCCTTGAAAGACCGTATCGCGACAATTGAAGGGCGTGTCCCGGACGCGATCAAGCTGAAGGAGGCACGCCGTCTGTTCGCCAAGGCGCTGGAAACGCCGGGCGGGCTGAAAATCCAGACGATCCATGCCTTCTGCGAAGCACTGCTGCACCAGTTTCCGCTGGAAGCAAATGTCGCCGGCCACTTCTCGGTTCTCGATGATCGTGCCGCCAGCAGTCTCCTGGCGGAAGCACGCCGCAGCCTGCTGACCGCCGTTTCGCTCGAGCAGGACACGCCGCTGGCTCAGGCGCTCGCCTATGTGCTCGATCTCGCGGACGAGACCGGGCTGGAAGCGCTGCTGAGCGCCATCGTTGCCAACCGCAATCCTCTGCGCGGCTTTCTCGAAGACGCCTCCCGCACCGGTGGAATCGACGCGGCGCTTCGACGCCACGCTCGCATCAGCGCCAATGAAACACTTGAGACGGCAGCGGCCGCCTATTGGCCACTCCCGGGTCTCTCCGGCCTGTCGCTCGACACCTATCTGACGCTGTCCGATGAGGTCGGGGGCGCACGGACGCACGAAGTGTCCTACGCGTTGCGGGAAGCGGCGCGAGAAAGCGATCCGTACAAGCGAATCGCCTTTCTCGAAAGCGCGTTGCTGACCCAGAAGGGCGAGCGGAAGTCCGATGCCTACGTCATCAACAAGGCGATGCAGACGGCAGCACCCAGTCTCCTAGACGATCTGACGCTGGCGCGCACCCACGTGGTTGCCTGCCGCGACCGGTATCGGACGCTGCGCATGCTGGAGGCGACCAGACATGCCTTGACCCTGGCAGACCGGCTGATCGGCGACTTCGAGGATTTGAAGAAGCAGCGCAGCCAGCTCGATTTCGAGGACCTGATCGAGCGCGCGGCCACGCTTCTCAACCGCGATACGGCGGGCGCCTGGGTGCATTACAAGCTGGACCAGGGTATCGACCATATTCTCGTCGATGAGGCGCAGGATACCAGCCCGGTGCAGTGGTCGATCATCCAGTCGCTGGCAGCAGATTTCTTCCATGGCGAGACCGCGCGCGCTGGTCAACGCACGCTGTTTGCCGTGGGTGACGAGAAGCAGTCGATCTATTCCTTTCAGGGAGCAAGGCCGGAGCGGTTTTCGCAGGAGCGTGAGGAAACGGCGCGGCGGGTGACTGCCGTCCAGCAGATCTTTCATCCCGTTCGTCTGCCGCTTTCCTTCCGTTCCACGGCGGATGTGCTGGCTGCAGTGGATCAGGTCTTCTCTTTGCCCGAGAATGCCGCAGGCCTCAGCGCCGACAACGAACCCGTCGAGCATCGCTCCAACCGCCTTAGTCAAGCTGGGACGGTAGAGGTATGGGACATGATCGCCGCTGAGCCGGTCGACGATGAAGAAGACTGGACGGCACCCTTCGATGCGTTGCGTGAAAGCGCCCCGCCCGCCATCGTCGCACGCCGGATCGCGGCGCGCATCGCAGCGATGATCGGCACGGAAACGGTGATCGAGAAAGGCGTCGAACGTTTTATCGAGGCTGGCGATATTCTGGTATTGGTGCGCAAGCGCCACGCCTTTGTCAACGCGCTGACGCGCGAGTTGAAGCAGCGAAAGAACATTCCCGTTGCCGGTGCCGACCGCTTGCGGCTGACCGACCACATCGCCATTCAGGATCTGCTGGCACTTGGCCGCTTCGTGCTTTTGCCGCAGGACGATCTGTCGCTTTCGGCATTGCTCAAAAGCCCGCTCTTCAATCATGATGAAGACGATATTTTCGACCTTGCAGCCAAGCGTCCGGAGAAGACAAGCGTCTGGGACTATCTCCAGCAGCGCGCGCAAGAAGATGGAAGCCGCTTTGCCGAGACGCTTGAAACCCTCTCGTCCCTGATTGCGCTCTCCCGTAGCGCGACGATTCACGATTTCTACGCGGCGGTGATGACCATCTATCAAGGTCGCAAGCGCTTTCTTGCACGCCTTGGCAACGAAGCGAGCGACGTTCTGGATGAGTTTTTGTCCTTCGCGCTCGATCACGAAAAGACCGGCCTTCCCGGCCTGCAATCCTTCATCTCCGTGCTGGAAACGGACGCCCCGGAGATCAAGCGCGAGCAGGACAAGGAGCGCGGCGAAGTCCGTATCATGACGGTTCACGCCTCCAAGGGTCTTGAGGCACCCGTGGTGTTTCTCGTCGATGGCGGCTCCAAGGCCTTCATTCCAAGCCATGTGCCGCGGTTGCGCTTTGTCGAAACCAAGGATGCCGCATTCCCCGTGTGGCTACCGGGAAAGAACTTCGATAACGCATTGATCGACCAGGACGATGGCCGCTTGAAGGACGCCGCAGAGCAGGAATATCGCCGTCTCCTCTATGTGGCCATGACGCGGGCTGCCGACCATCTGATCGTGTGTGGCTACCGCGGGCCGAAGGAAAATCCGGATTGCTGGCACCAGATGATCAAGCGGGCGCTGGTCGCGGATGAAGCGCGATGCGTTACTCATCAGTTCCAAGCAGGCGGCGAAGCCTGGGACGGTCTGTTGTGGCGGATGAATGCTCATGAGCCAAAAGCGATACCCCAGAGCGAGACCTCGTCGAGTGCTGCGCCAGAAGCATTTCCCGCCTCGCTGATGCAACCACTGCCACCGGTACCTGCCCTTCCCCGGCCGCTCAGCCCGTCCGGCGCGGGAACGATCATCGATGATGGTGCAGATGACCTGGTCGTGTCCTCCCCGCTCTTTACCAAACCGGAGATAGCTTCCGGCCTTGCACTGCAACGCGGACGTCTTGTGCACCGGATGCTGCAGACGCTGCCGGACTATCCCGAGGATCAGCGGGAAGATGCCGCTCGTCGCTATGCGGAGCGTGCTGCGCGCTACTGGTCGGAATTGGAACGCGAGAGATTGATCAGCACCACGCTCGCCGTTCTTTCCGAACCGGCCATCCAGCCCGCTTTCTCCGCCAATAGCCGGGCGGAGGTTTCGATCATGGGAACGTTGTGCGTGGGCAGGCAGGATTTTGCCGTTGCCGGCCGGATCGACCGCTTGGCGGTGAACGGGGAACGCGTCATTCTGGTGGATTACAAGACGAACCGGATACCTCCGGCCAATGAGAACACCATTCCCTTCGCCCATATCGCACAGCTTGCGATCTATCGCGAGATTCTGAAGCCGCTCTACCCGGACAAGGCTTTCACCTGCGCGCTCGTCTATACGGAGAACGCGTCCTTCGTGACGCTCACGGACGAAGCGCTGTTACAAGCCCTTGCCGCAATCTCGACAAAGTGAGATACCGGACATTGAAAATGCCCATCCCCCGCATCACATGAATGCCGAACAGATTCACTGAAAGGAGAGCCAATTATGGCTACCGTGAAAGTCGATACCTCCAACTTCCAGTCTGAAGTTCTCGAATCCGCTGAGCCAGTCGTCGTAGACTTCTGGGCCGAGTGGTGCGGCCCGTGCAAGATGATTGCCCCGAGCCTCGAAGAGATCGCTACGGAACTTTCTGGCAAGGTGAAGGTCGCAAAGCTGAACATCGACGAAAACCCTGAGCTTGCCGCTCAGTTCGGCGTTCGCTCCATCCCGACGCTCGCCATGTTCAAGGGCGGCGAAGTGGCCGATATCAAGGTCGGTGCTGCTCCCAAGACCGCACTCTCCGCGTGGATTTCCAGCGCCGCCTGATCGTTTGCGAATGCAAGATTAAAAGAAAGCCCGGTTCTGCCGGGCTTTTTTCTTGGTCGTCGGTTGCGTGATGCCTTCGCGATTATTGTGGCGGTGTGCCATTCAGCGCCAGCGCATTCCCGGCGAGATAGAGCGATCCGCCGATCAGGATGCGTGGTGCGGGCTTCGCCGGGTCGAGGCGCTTTGCCAATTCCTCCAAAGCCTCTTCGATCGAGGCTGTCGGCGCTGCCGTCAGGCCAGCGTCGAAGACAGCATGGGCCAGAACAACAGGGTCGATCGCTGCATCCGACCCGTGGATCGGTACGGTGAAGACATATTCGGCGATACCGGCGAAGGCCTTGAAGTAGCCGACCTGATCCTTGGTGTTGATCATGCCCGCAATCAGCACCAGCGGCCGAGCGCTCTTCTCCTCGAAACCGGCCATGGCTTCAGCAATAACCTCGCCAGCACCTGGATTATGACCGCCATCGATCCAGATTTCGCTGCCCATTGGCGCGAGATCGAAGATGCGACCCCGGGTGACGCGTTGGAGGCGGCCCGGCCACTCGACCGAGGTCATGGCCTTTTCGATCATGCGATCGGTGACGCTGAAACCGGCAGCCTTGACGGCGCGAATGGCAGCCGCCGCATTGCCCAGCTGATGGCGGCCAGGAAGGCGCGGCAGTGGCGCATCGACCAGGCTGAACTCGTCCTGATAGACCATGCGGCCATGTTCTTCATGGGCGGAGAAATCCTGACCATAGATGGCAGTCGGGCATTTCAGACGCTCAGCGGTGGCGATCAGCACATCGAGTGCTGCGTCGTATTCCTGGTAGCCAATCACGACCGGCGAACCGGTCTTCATGATGCCTGCCTTTTCCGCCGCGATCAGTTCGACACGATCGCCGAGATATGCCTGATGGTCGAGCGAGATCGGCATGATGACCGAGACGGCCGGATTGGAGATGACATTGGTCGCGTCGAAGCGACCGCCAAGACCCACTTCCAGAACGACCACATCGGCAGGCTGTTCGGCAAAGAGCACGAAGGTGACGGCGGTCAGGATTTCGAAAACGGTGATATACTGGCCGTCATTGGCGGCCTCCACTCGGGCCAAGGCATCGGCAAGCATGGCATCGTCCACGAGTCGACCGGGAGCGCCGGCAACGCCGATACGGTAGCGCTCATTCCAGTTTACCAGATGGGGCGAGGTGTGGACGTGAACGGCCAGGCCTGCGGCTTCCAGAAGCGCACGGCTGAAGGCCGTGACAGAGCCCTTGCCATTGGTGCCTGCCACATGGATGACGGGCGGCAGGCGCTTATGCGGATTGCCAAGCTTTTCGAGGAGGCGGGTGATCCTGTCCAGCGACAGATCGAAGCCCTTGGGATGAAGCTGCATCAATCTTTCGATGATGCGTTCCGCCTCGCTCATGTCAGGCTTCGTCATATCCGTCATCCACCCCTCCGGAGCGTGTTTGAATGCGTCAGGCCGTGGCAGCGATAGGCAGAATATCCTTGGAGGTGCTGGCCGGTGCCTTCGTCATGATCTTCAGGAGGTTGGCAAGTTTATCCGGGATAGCGTGGCGATCGATAACCATGTCCACCATGCCGTGATCCAGGAGATATTCCGATGTCTGGAATCCCTCGGGAAGCTTTTCGCGGATCGTCTGTTCGATGACGCGCTTGCCGGCGAAGCAGATTTCAGCGCCGGGCTCGGCAATATGGACATCACCCAGCATGGCGTAGGATGCCGTGACACCGCCCGTCGTCGGGTTGGTGAGAACCACGATATAGGGCATGCCTGCTTCTTTCAGCATGTTGACGGCAACCGTGGTGCGCGGAAGCTGCATCAGCGACAGGATGCCTTCCTGCATGCGCGCGCCGCCAGAGGCCGGGAACATGACGAGCGGGCAGCGCTCGGAAATGGCGCGCTCGAAAGCCTTGACGATCGCCTCGCCGGCGGCAATGCCAAGCGAGCCGCCCATGAACTGGAACTCATGCACGACGGCGACGATCTTCAGGCCCTGAAGCTTGCCGACGCCGGCCAGGATCGTGTCTTCCTGTTCGGTCTTGGCGCGGCTGTCGCGCAGACGATCGGAGTACTTTTTGGAATCGCGGAACTTCAGAGGATCCTGCGCCACTTTCGGCTGCGGCAGAGCCTCATAGGCACCGTCGTCGAACAGGTCGGCAAGGCGTGCCTTTGCGGGCATTTTCATATGGAAGCCGGACGCGGGAATGACCCACTTGTTTTCTTCGAGATCCTTGTGGAAGACCATTTCGCCGGTTTCCGGGCACTTGATCCAGAGATTTTCCGGGGTATCCCGGCGGCCCAGCATGGAATTGATCCGCGGGCGTACGTAATTGGTAATCCAGTTCACGTTCTTTACTCCTGACTGTCCGCGCTGAACCGACGATCCTTCGGCAGCAGTTGAGCGGAATGGCGACGCATCGCTGCGGTTTCAACCAAATTCCGCTCGTCTTCCTTTACATTCAAAATCAGCATGGCGATTTCAAGTCGGTCACGACCTGAGATCGCCTCGATGTCATGCGCGCGACGCACGCACGCCTGTCGAGAGGCCCTTTACCAGCGTTGTCACCGCCGGCACAGTGTCATTCGTCGCCTTGCCATCCTTGGTGAGGCTGAGAGCGATCTGGTTGACGATGGCCGAACCGACCACGACACCATCGGCAACCGCACCGATTGCGTTTGCGTGATCGGCCGTCTTGACGCCGAAGCCAACGCAGACGGGCAAATCGGTATGCGCCTTGATCCGCTCGACTGCACCGGAAATCGTCGACGGATCGGGCAAAGCCGAACCGGTGATCCCGTTCATCGAGACGTAATAGACGAAGCCGGACGTGTTTCGCAGAACGGTCGGGAGACGCTTTTCATCGGTTGTGGGCGTCGCCAGACGGATGAAGTTGATGTCCTTCTGAACAGCCGGGATGCACAATTCGTCATCCATTTCCGGCGGCAGATCGACCACGATCAGTCCGTCGATGCCGGCTGAGAGCGCGTCGTCCAGGAACTTGTCGACGCCGTAAATGTAGATCGGATTGTAGTAACCCATCAACACGATCGGCGTTTCATCATCCTGCTTGCGGAATTCGCGTGCGAGATCGAGCGTGGTCGCCAGCGTCTGACCACCTTTCAGCGCCCGCTGTCCTGCCATCTGGATTGCCGGGCCGTCGGCCATCGGATCGGAGAACGGCATGCCAAGCTCGATGACATCGGCACCGGCGTCCGGCAATGCCTTCATGATGCCGAGCGAGGTTTCGAAATCAGGATCGCCGCCCATGAAATAGGTTACGAGGGCCGGACGATTTTGCGCACGCAGATCGGCAAAGCGCTTGTCCATACGTGCAGTCATATCAGAGTCCCATTCCCAGAATTTTACCGACCGTGAAAATATCCTTGTCGCCGCGACCGCAGAGATTCATCAGGATGATCTCGTCCTTGCTCATCTTCGGCGCGCGCTTGATGACTTCGGCCAGCGCATGGCTCGGCTCAAGCGCCGGAATGATGCCTTCGGTGCGCGTCAGCATCTGGAAGGCGTCGAGCGCTTCGTTGTCCATGATCGGCACATATTCGACGCGACCGGCATCCTTCAGCCAGGAGTGCTCAGGGCCAATTCCCGGATAATCGAGACCGGCGGAGATGGAATGACCTTCCTTGATCTGGCCGTCACTATCTTGAAGGAGGTAGGTGCGGTTGCCATGCAGGACGCCCGGCGAACCGGCTGTCAGCGAGGCGCAGTGCTCTTCGCCATCAAGACCCTTGCCGCCCGCCTCGACGCCAACGATCTTGACGCTGGCATCATCCAGGAACGGATGGAACAGGCCGATGGCGTTGGAGCCACCGCCTACGGCTGCGACCAGCATATCCGGCAAACGGCCTTCGAGTGCCAGCAATTGCTCGCGCGCTTCCTTGCCGATAACCGACTGGAACTCGCGCACCATTTCCGGATAGGGGTGGGGGCCAGCCGCAGTGCCGATCATGTAGTAGGTGTCGTCCACATTGGTGACCCAGTCACGCAGTGCCTCGTTCATCGCGTCCTTCAGCGTGCCGTGGCCAGCTGTCACCGGCTTTACTTCGGCACCAAGGAGCTTCATGCGGAACACGTTGGGGGCCTGACGCTCCACATCGGTCGCGCCCATGTAGACCACGCAAGGAATGCCAAAGCGTGCGGCAACCGTCGCGGATGCAACACCGTGCTGACCGGCACCGGTTTCGGCAATGATGCGGGTCTTGCCCATGCGCTTGGCGAGAAGGATCTGGCCAAGGCAGTTGTTGATCTTGTGCGAACCGGTGTGGTTCAACTCATCACGCTTAAAATAGATCTTCGCGCCGCCGAGTTCAGCCGTCAGGCGCTCGGCGAAATAGATCGGGCTTGGACGGCCGGTATAGTGAGTGTTGAGGTGTTCGAGCTCCGCCTTGAACTCCGGATCGTCCTTGGCCTTTTCCCACTCGGCCTGCAGGTCGAGGATCAAAGGCATCAGCGTCTCGGCAACGAAGCGGCCTCCGTAGATACCGAAGCGTCCGTCCTCATCGGGACCGGCGCGAAACGAGTTGGGTTTCAGCGTTTCGTTCACTTTCAAACTCCCTAAAGCCTTGCCGATCGAACCGCATCGAAGAATGCGTCGATCCTGGCCAAATCCTTTACACCCGGCGCGCTTTCCACACCCGAGGATACATCCAGTCCACCTGCCCCGGTTTTTGCCAGAGCCTCAGCGACGTTATCGGCGTTCAGCCCCCCGGAAAGCATGTAATTTACGCCTTCGTCAAGAGAATGCAGAACGCTCCAGTCAAAGGAGACGCCATTGCCTCCAGGCAGTTCAGATCCCGCCGGTGCCTTGGCATCGAAAAGAAAACTGTCCGCGATCCCGATATAGGGATCGATCTTGGCGAGATCATCAGCGTCACGAATAGAAAAAGCCTTCATCACCGGCAGGCCATAGAGTGCCTTGACGCTCAGCACGCGCTCCGGGCTCTCGCTGCCATGGAGCTGGAGGATATCGGGTTTCAGCAGATCGATGATCTCGTCCAGCTCGTCATTATCGGCATTGACGGTGACGGCAACGATCTTGACGCTGCCGCGAACCGCGTCTGCCAGCTTGCCGGCAATATCCGGTTCGATGTTGCGCGGGCTCTTCTCGAAGAAGATGAAACCGATATGCGTTGCCCCGCGCCGAACCGCACGTTCGACGGCTTCCGGCGTTTTCAGCCCGCAAATCTTGATGTCCGGAGTCCTGGCGCTTTTCATGACTGGGACGTGACATGAAATGGCGTGTGAGTCGAGCCAAAATGCGGGCAAAGAGGGTCGGCTAAAACATGTTTCACGTGAATCCAAACCTGCAATCCCGGCTTACTCGAAGTCGATGGCATGCAGTTGAGAGCCATTCTGCTTCAGCCAGGCCTTGGCCTTGTCCATCTCCGGGCAGAGCTTCTTGCAGAGCGCCCAGAATTTCGGCCCGTGGTTCATTTCTTTCAGATGTGCCACTTCGTGCGCCGCAAGATAATCGATCACGCTTTCCGGCGCCATGACAATGCGCCAGGAGAAACTTAAGTTGCCCTCATGTGAACAGGAGCCCCAGCGGCTACGCGTATCCTTCATCGAGATCGAGCGCACTGGCCTTCCGACTGTCTTGGAATGGATTGCCACCAGTCGCTCAAGATCGGCGCGGGCTTCCTTTTTCAGAAAGGTCGCGACGCGACGGCCCGTATGTTCAGGTAATCCGCTGACCTTCAGCACAGGCTGACCGTCCTCGTCCCGGGCGATCTGAGTTACGCCGCGCATCGAGCCCGTGTGCCAGATCGTATGGAGCGTGCCACGGATGGAAATGGACGCACCGTCGCTCATTCCCGTCGGCGCAGAAAACTTGGCAAACTTGGTTTCAAGCCATCCCTGATGACGATCGAGAAACATATCGACCTGCGCATGGTGGAGGCCATAGGGGATCGTCAGCTTCAACGCCTTGCCACCCGGTTCGATGCGCAGCGTGATGCGTGTCGCCCGCTGGTTCTCCTTGATGGTGATCGGCACATGCCGACCGCCGACCTCTACCGTGCGCTGGGTGAGCGCCGGTTTGCGGGACGAGGTCGATTTCGGGGACTTTCGAAGCAGCGAAAACATGACGCCGTCATAGCGCTTTCCGCCTTCAAAAGCCATCCGCTCGTTTATTGCTGGCGTTGATGCTCCTGGAAGAACGCCACCATTTGGGGAACGATCTCGTTGCGGAAGCGTGAGCCGTTGAAGACGCCATAATGGCCGACATCCGGCTGCATGTAATGGCGCCGTTTTTCCTCTGGCAGGTTCAGGCAAAGATGATGCGCCGCCTTGGTTTGGCCGACCCCGGAAATGTCGTCATTCTCCCCTTCCACGGTGAAGAGCGCGACATTGCGGATGGCAGCCGGATCGACCGCCCTGCCCCTGTGCATCATCGTGCCCTTCGGAAGAGCGTGCTCGATGAAGACGGTCTCGACCGTCTGGAGGTAGAATTCGGCGGTCAGGTCCATGACGGCGAGATATTCGTCGTAGAATTCCCGATGCTTTTCAGCCGAATCGCCGTCGTTCTTCACGAGGTTCAGATAGAAATCCTTATGCGCGGTCATGTGCCGATCGAGGTTCATGGACATGAAGCCGGAAAGTTGCAGGAAGCCCGGATAGACGGAACGCCCGAAGCCGGGCTGCGGCCACGGAACCGGCATAACAACACTGTCGCGGAACCAGTCTATCGGTTTGGCTTTTGCCAGTTCGTTGACGCCGGTTGGGTTGATCCGCGTATCGATCGGTCCACCCATCAGCGTCATGGAAGCAGGCGCGAAGCGGTCTTGATCCGCCTCCATCAAGGCAACGGCCGCCAGAACCGGAACCGATGGCTGGCAGACGGCGACCACATGGGTCCCCTCTCCCAGATGATGCAGCATCTCGATGACGTAAGAGATGTAGTCATCCAGATCGAAGCGGCCTTCGGTCAGCGCAACGGTGCGGGCATCGATCCAGTCGGTGATGTAGATATCCGCGTGGGGCAGAAGCGCTCCCACCGTACCGCGCAGAAGCGTGGCATAATGACCGGACATGGGTGCCACCAGCACGATCTTCGGATCAGTTGGTCGTTCTTCCGGAAGCGATCGGTTGAAGTGGATCAGGCGGCAGAACGGTTTCGTCCAGACAACCTCTTCCACGACATCGACAGCCTTGCCATCGACGTCTGCGCTGGAGATGCCAAACTCAGGCTTGCCGTAGCGACGCGTCAAACGCTCGAAGACCTCGAAGCCCGCATCGAGGCTGCGGCCGAATGCCGTGTTGGACAAGGGGTTGAGAGGATTGTTGCACGCCTGGCGCATCAGGTCGGCACCGGCCCGCAAGGGTGCCATGGCCGCATGGTTCATTTCGTAAAGATGGTAGAACACGAATAAACGCCTCCCGTCGTCATCGTCGTCTTTTGTGACAGTCTAGCATCTTTTCGCAGTTGCACAAAATAACGTGCAAACATCAATCGTGGCCAAGGTTTGTGGCTCAGCTTTGTGGGTTATCCCTGCCCTCACCCAAGAGGACAGGGATAAACGTATTCGGATTTAAATGTCAGCGACGAAGTTCTGCTTCTGGGAGCCAAGACCTTCAATGCCAAGCTCGACCACATCGCCGGCTTTCAGGAAGCGCTGTGGCTTCATGCCGAGACCGACACCCGGAGGCGTGCCGGTGGAGATGACATCGCCTGGATGCAGAGACATGAATTGGCTGAGATAGGACACGACATTGGCAACACCATAGACCATGGTCTTGCTGGAGCCGTTCTGCATGGTCTCACCATTGACCTTCAACCACATGCCGAGGTTCTGCGGATCGGTGATCTCATCCTTCGTGACGAGCCATGGGCCGATCGGGCCGAAGGTGTCGCAGGATTTGCCTTTTGTCCATTGGCCCTGGCGCTCCGTCTGGAAGGCGCGCTCGGACACGTCGTGCGAGACGCAGTAGCCCGCGACATAGTCCAGCGCGTCGGCTTCCGAAACATATTTTGCGGTCTTGCCGATGACGACGCCAAGTTCGACTTCCCAGTCGGTCTTTTCGGAGCCGCGTGGAATGAGGACATTGTCGTTAGGGCCAACGATGGCCGACGTTGCCTTCATGAAGATGACGGGCTCGGACGGTACGGCGGCACCCGTTTCTGCGGCGTGGTCCGAGAAGTTGAGACCGATGCAGATGAACTTGCCCGTTCCGGCAACGCAAGCGCCAATACGGTCTTCGGTCAGAACCGGAAGCGTGGAAAGATCCAGCGCCGCGATCTTCTTTAGGCCCTCCGGCGAAATCGCTTCGCCGCCAATGTCCTTCACATGTGCAGAGAGATCGCGGATTTTACCTTCCGCGTCGAGAATGGCGGGCTTTTCGTGGCCGGGTTGACCGACGCGCATCAGTTTCATGGATCTCTCCCAGTTGTCAGACAAGATGATGCATATATGAACGAACTATTTATCCTTGTCACCCCTTGACCATGAAGAGGCCAAAAAAATACGATCACGTCAGCCTTTCTCCTCTGTTGATAAGGACAGATCATGACGACCAGCAATTCTCGTGACACAGATCATCCCGTCGATCCTCTTTTTCTGGATCGCTGGTCGCCTCGCGCCTATGACGGAAACCCAATGCCGAAGGGCGATGTGTTGACGATCCTGGATGCTGCGCGTTGGGCACCATCGGCTTCCAACCAGCAGCCCTGGCGCTTCGTCTATGGGCTGAATGGATCTCCGGAGTGGGACGAATTTGTCGGCCTGCTGATGGAAGGAAATCAGCGCTGGGCCAAGAATGCGTCTGCCCTGATCGTTATCCTGTCGCGCACCTACAATCTCCGCGACGGTGAAAAGAAACCTGCGACGACACACTCGTTCGACGCAGGCGCTGCTTGGTTTGCTCTCGCCATGCAGGCACATAAACTCGGCTACCACGCCCATGGTATGGCCGGCATCTTCAAGGACAAGATCGTCGAGCAACTGGATGTCCCGGAAGGCTTTGTCGTGGAAGCCGTGGTCGCGATCGGCAAGATCGCCCATAAGAGCACGCTCCCTGAGGACCTCGCAGAACGCGAAGTCCCGAGCAAGAGGCTCCCACTGTCGGAGATCGCGTTCGAAGGCAAGTTCACGGGTAAGTCGGACTGACGCCTTGTGAACACATGCGGGAGTTAGCCGGATTCTCGCGCGCTCCCCTGCGTCATTCTCAAACCTGAAGCGCCATACGTTCAACAGGACGCACGGCGCTTCGGTCTTTTGGATCTGCGCATCGTGCTTTCCGATGTCGAGGCCTGTTTCCCGGGCCGATGCTTTAGCGAGGGCGTTGATTGGCTTTCCCATCGCAACAAAAAACCCGGCATCAAAGCCGGGTTTCTTAACAAACTGTTTCACGTGAATCGTGCGGCAACACGATCCACAGCAAAATCAGATATCGAGGTTCGCGACGCTCAGCGCGTTTTCCTGAATGAAATCGCGTCGTGGCTCCACTTCGTCGCCCATCAACCGGGAAAACAGTCCGTCTGCATCGGTCGCATCAGGGACCTTGACCTGAAGCAACGAGCGGACATTGGCGTCCAGCGTCGTTTCCCACAACTGCTCGGCGTTCATTTCACCGAGGCCCTTGTAGCGCTGCATGGATAGGCCCTTGCGTCCTGCGGCAAAGATAGCCTCAAGAAGCGCGCGCGGGCCGGAGATTTGAAGGCTTCCTTCCTTGCGTTGCAGAACGGGGACGGTCGCATAAACGTCGCGGCTGCGTGCCGCCAACTGATCGATATGGCGGGCATCTGCAGAACCGAGAAGGCCCATGTCGATTGTGGAGAGTTCCTTGACGCCTCGGACCATGCGCTGGAAACGCAGGCCGCCGTCGGCCAGGACCTCGCCGGACCAACCACGCTCGGTTTCTTCTGCAATCATGTCCAGGCGACGGGAGACTTCCGCGACCGTAGCTTCCGCCTGGCTCGCGTCTGCTGACAATTCCGGATTGAGCGCACCGGCAATCGCCGCCTGTTCCACGACCGAACGATTGTAACGGGAGTGCAGGCCGTCGATCAGCGAGCGCATGCGAACGGCGTCCGCAATGACTTCCCGCAAATCTTCGCCGACGCGCACTTCGCCCGAGCCGAGGGTCAGCGACGCCTCCTCTATACCCATGGAAATGAGGTAATCTTCCAGCGCCTTTTCGTCCTTCAGATACTGGACCGACTTGCCGCGCGTCACCTTATAGAGCGGCGGCTGAGCGATATAGAGATGGCCGCGTTCGATCAGTTCCGGCATCTGGCGGAAGAAGAAGGTCAGAAGCAGGGTGCGAATATGGGCGCCGTCCACGTCAGCATCTGTCATGATGATGATCTTGTGGTAGCGCAGCTTGTCCGCGTTGAATTCGTCCTTGCCGATCGAGGTGCCCAGCGCTGTGATCAGCGTGCCGATTTCCTGGCTGGAGAGCATCTTGTCGAAACGGGCACGTTCCACGTTGAGGATCTTACCACGCAGCGGCAGGATGGCCTGCGTTTCACGCGAGCGTCCCTGTTTGGCAGAACCACCAGCGGAGTCACCCTCGACGAGGAAAAGCTCGGATTTGGCCGGATCGCGCTCGGAACAATCCGCAAGCTTGCCAGGCAGCGAAGCGATATCGAGTGCACCCTTGCGGCGTGTCAGTTCACGTGCCTTACGAGCGGCTTCACGGGCAACGGCGGCTTCCACCACCTTGCCGACGAGGATCTTCGCTTCTGTCGGATGCTCTTCAAACCAGGTGCTGAGCGCTTCGTTGACGAGGTTTTCGACGACCGGGCGGACTTCCGACGAAACAAGCTTGTCCTTGGTCTGCGAGGAGAATTTCGGGTCCGGCACCTTGACCGACAGAACGGCAGTCAGGCCTTCACGGCAGTCTTCGCCCTGCAGCGAGACCTTTTCCCTTTTGGTGATGCCGGAGCTGTCGGCATAGGAAGTGACCTGACGCGTCAGCGCGCCACGGAAGCCCGCCATATGCGTGCCGCCATCGCGCTGAGGAATGTTGTTGGTAAAGCAGAGCACATTTTCGTGGTAGCTGTCGTTCCACCACATGGCGACTTCCACCGTGATGCCGTCCTTCTCGCCGCGAATGGCGACAGGTTTGTCCACCAGCGGCTTCTTGGCGCGGTCGAGATAGCGGACGAAGGCTTCGAGACCGCCATCATAGACCATCTCTTCCTGCTTGATGTCGGAGTGGCGCTTGTCGGTCAGCAGAATGCGCACGCCGGAA
Organism: Agrobacterium sp. CNPSo 3708; assembly: GCF_028674915.1. Lineage (NCBI taxonomy): Bacteria > Pseudomonadati > Pseudomonadota > Alphaproteobacteria > Hyphomicrobiales > Rhizobiaceae > Agrobacterium > Agrobacterium sp. CNPSo 3708. Next base: position 327,283 of record NZ_JAQZSF010000007.1, on the reverse strand, counting down.
TTGAGGAAGGCGAGTTCGCGCAGGCGATGTTCGAGCGTGGCGTAATTATACTCGGTCATCGTGAAGGTGTCGGTGCTTGCCAGGAAGGTGACTTCCGTGCCGGAGCGGCCTTCATACTCGCCGATGACTTCCAGCGGCTTATCCGCGACGCCATGGGTGAAGGTGATTTCATGCACCCTGCCGTTGCGGCGGATGCGAAGCTTCAGCCAGACAGACAGAGCGTTGACGACCGAGACGCCCACACCATGCAGACCGCCAGATACCTTGTAGGAATTCTGGTCGAACTTGCCGCCGGCATGGAGCTGCGTCATGATCACTTCGGCAGCGGAGACGCCTTCGCCGGTATGAATGTCGGTCGGGATGCCGCGGCCATTATCCGTCACAGTGACGGAGCCATCGGCGTTCAATGTGACGGTGACGAGGTCGGCATGACCCGCCAAAGCTTCATCGATGGCGTTGTCGACCACTTCGTAGACCATGTGGTGAAGGCCGGATCCGTCGTCAGTATCCCCGATATACATGCCGGGGCGTTTGCGCACAGCATCAAGGCCCTTGAGAACCTTGATCGAATCGGCTCCATATTCCGTATTCACGCTGGTTTCGCTCGACGGTGTTTCAGTCATAAGCATTCTTTCCAATGGGCGCTGCCAAAGCGTACCTCTTTTCGGGCGCGCAATCGCAGCGAATCACTTTCAATCCGGTTGACCGACTATAGGAATTCCGCCCCGATATCCAAAGTCTGCGCCCCTCAAACCCTCGATAAAGCAGGGGATAGCGCGACTTTCAGTCACAAGAACGGCCTTTTTGCAGCACGGCTGACAATTCGTTTATCACAGTCGGAGCCAGCTTGCGAATATCGCGCGCAAGAGTGTTGGCAAAAGCCGTATATTCCGGGGGAAGACCAACAGTATCGATGATGACGCGCGGTGCGGACGTACCGGCCAGGCGGAACAATTCGTCGGCATCATCCCAGATGATATTGAAGTAGCCGGAAATCCGCTGCAACAGATCGAAGCTGGGCGTTCCCCTCTTCCCGTGTTCCAGGGCAGAGAGATAGGCAGGCGAAACGCCGATTGCGCGCGCCATCTCCTTCTGGGTCACACCCTTCTGCTCTCGCAGCCGCCGGACCGCCTCGGCAAAAGGTGTCACGTCTTGTCTCCGCGTCTGCGCGACAGCCGCACATAGAGCGCGCCGTCCCCGCCATGGTTCATGGACGCATCCTCATAGGAGGAGATGAGGTGGCGGTATTCAGGCTTCGAGAACCACATTGGCACCGCACGCTTCAGTGCACCATCACTTCCCATCGACCGACCCTTGCCGGTGATCACCAGAACATGGCGCAGGCCCCGCTCATGGGCCCGAACGAGAAAGTCCAGCAAGACGGCATGCGCTTCGCTTTGGAACATGCCGTGAAGATCGATCCGTGCCTCCAGGGCCACGCGACCGCGGGTCAGCTTGCGCTTGACCGGTTTTTCCAACGGATGATGAACCCTGTCTTTTTTCGCAGTGGGCGCGGAAAGATCGGGTACCGGCTCGACGATCATTTGCGGAAATGGTGGTATGGGCTTGGCGGCGGGAACGGGAGGCAGCGCAACCGGCTCCCCTTCGACATCCTCTAAGGTCAGCAGTTCTTCCATACGGCCGGAAATGGGTCGCGCCGTCCGGGCAACCTTTCCCCAGAGAACACGCTCCTCCTTGCCGAGTTTGCGCCCACCCTTCATCACGAATACCTTTCCGCAGCCTCTTTCGGAATGAGTATAGTGAAATCTGCCGGGTTGCGCACGGTGCCTGCAAGTTCGCCTGCCTCGTCGCCCGAGCCGGTGAAGATGTCGCCACGCGCAGGACCGACGATGGCAGAGCCCGTATCCAGCGCCAACATCAAGCGTGCAAAGGGTTTTCCGTCATCGAGATGGGTGAGGCTCTGCGACTGAATGAAAAAGGGAAAGCCGAAGGTATGGATCAGCCGATCGACGGCCAGAGATCGTCCTGCCACCAATGGCACCTTGGCCGCGGCGATCGGGCCAAGATCCAGCCCCTCCACCGCTGCCTCGCGGAAGAAAATGTAGGAGCGGTTGTGCCAGAGCACCTCGTCCACCTGGTCGGGATGATCCTGAAGCCATTGGCGAATGGTCTGCATCGAGATGGTAGCGGGATCGAGCTCTCCGCGATCCAGCAACAGGCGCCCAATCGGGGAGAAGCGATGTCCCGCCTTGGCAGAATAGGTGATGCGCTTCAACGACCCATCGATAAAGCGCAGCCTTGCGGCACCTTGGACATGAACGAAGAACAGATCGACCTTGGATTTTGCGTAAGCAATTTCGAAACCTCGTCCCTCGAGATAGCCTTGATCGATAGCGCGGCGATCCGGATATTCGGAGATCGCGCCGTCTTTTTCCAACGCAAACGCGTAGTAAGGATCGATGTGTGATGGGCGGTTGTCGTCGTCGAGATCTATCAGGTCGTCCGGCCGATTGTAGATCGGGTATTTCCAGACGTCATCGCGAACAGCGGAGACCTCAAGTTCAGGCTCGTAAAAAGCCGTGACGAAGCCGCGCTTGTCATCCGGCAACGTAATTCTGAAGGGGACGCAATTTTTCTCGAAAAAGCGCCGCGCTTGCTCCGGCTCGCTGACCGTTACGCCCTTCGCCTTTTCCAGCAGCGCTGCCAGATCCTCCGCGGTGAGGCCGAGGCTTGCGGTGCGATAGGGCTTGCCCTTGTTGAGATGGGCCGCAATATCGCCCATTGCTGCAAAAAGGGCTGAGGGGTCATCCTGCCCCCAGCCCTCCAGCTCGTTATACGCCACCTGTTTCAGGTGAAAATCAGCGCCCGTGGTCATGCTTCGGATTCGGTTGCGATCAGCTTCCAGTTCGGATCGCGCGAGCGGATATCGCGGGAGAAGGTCCAGATGTCATCGACCTCCGAGACGTTTTCGGCGTCGCCATCCACCAGTTTGCCGTCCTTGTCATAGGTCGCGGAAATCAACTGGCTGATGATGCGAAGCGTGATCTGCTCTTCCGAGTCCCGCACAGCTGCCTGGGTCATCTCGATTCTCTCGATGCCGACAAAGGTGGATTTCACCACTTCGCCGCGCTTTTCACGCTCGGTAATCGCAGCATCGAAACCGTCATAGACGTCCTTGGAGAGAAGGTTCTTCAAGGTGTCCCGGTCGCCATCGGCAAAAGCCATGACGATCATCTCGTAAGCCATCCGGGCGCCGTTGAGGAATTCCTTCGGCTGGAAGGATGGGTCGGTTTCGACAAGCTGGCGAAGCGAGTCATTGAGCGCCGTGCCCGGTGCTGCAACCGCGTCCACCGCAGCGAACCGATTTTCTTCCGTCTCGCCGCGCTTCGGCAAGGTAACGACCTTGTTATCGTCAATGGGCGCTTTTGCGGCCTCGCGTGCGCTAAACGGATCGAAAGGTGGCTTTTCGTTGCCGGTGCGGCGGCCGAGGACACTGCGCAGTTGGAGAAAGATCAGCACCGCTGCCACAAGGAAAAACAATGTTATGAAGTCACTTGAGCCCATCTTTTACCGAAACCACCATTTAAATCCAATGTTGAACCATCATATAGTCTGCATCCGATCAATCTTCAAATAAGCAGATTCAATCGGCGGTTCCCTAAGATTGGTTTTCTGCCAACGATATAACACGCAAGGCTTGATAAAATGCGTTTCTCACTGCTGCCGGTCATCGTCCTTCTGATGCCGATTCTGGAAATTGCTGGCTTCATCGTGGTCGGAAAGGCAATCGGTCTGTGGCCAACCCTTGCACTGATCATCCTGACCTCGATGCTGGGCTTGATCATTCTGCGCAATGGCGGTCTTGGCATGGTGCGCAATCTGCAAAATGCCGGCCGCACGGGTGAGCAGCCAGCCGAGGCCCTTGTCAATGGCGGCATGCGCGTCATTGCGGGCATCCTGCTTTTCGTTCCAGGCTTCATCACCGATATCATCGGGCTCCTGCTGCTCATACCGGCGGTCCGCAGTTTCTTCTGGAAGATCTTCAGACCGAACATCATCGTTGCGGATTTTGCCAGCACCGGCTTTCGCAGCAATCCGCGGGGTCCGGCATCATCCAAGGTCGTCGATCTCGACGAAGAGGATTTTCACCGCGACGGGCCAAACAACTCCCCCTGGTCGCCGGATCGCAACGACCGCAATCTACCAAGACCCTAAGCCGGCAAGCCGGGTCCTGAGGGTTGTAAGCCTCCGGTCCAGATGATAGACGGCTTTCACGGCATTCACTTTGCGAGGCATATCATGACCACTGAAAATGGTGCACAGAACGGCGCAGCGCCGTCTCTCAATATTCTGACCCAGTACACAAAGGATCTTTCGTTCGAAAATCCGGGTGCACCGCGTTCGCTTCAGGCTCGTGATGGCGCGCCTGCTATCAACATCAACGTTAACGTCAATGCGAACCCGATTTCCGGTTCCGACTTCGACGTGGTGCTGACGCTGAATGCAGAAGCCAAGGACGGCGACAAGGTTCTCTTTGTTGCCGAACTGACCTATGGCGGCGTTTTCCGCATCACCGGCTTCCCGCAGGAACACATGCTGCCGGTTCTCTTCATCGAGTGCCCGCGCCTTCTCTTCCCCTTCGCGCGCCAGATCATTGCGGATGTAACCCGCAACGGCGGCTTCCCGCCGCTGATGATCGACCCGATCGATTTCGCGCAGATGTTCACGCAGCGCGTTGCCGAAGAACAGGCCCGCTCTCAGGTTCAAGCCGTTCCTAACTGATCGGATCGTAGCCAGCCATTAAAAAAACCCGGGTTCAGCAGACCCGGGTTTTTTATTGTCTCGAGAAACGGCAAGCGGTGCTGTCACTGCGACTGCCGATACTTGTTCCAGATCGCCTTGTCGCCCATCGACTGGACAAGCTTTTCATGCGCGGCCAAGGCCTGGACATCGAGCCGCGGCGGCAAGGATCGCTCGCGCTGCATCGGCGCCATGGGCTGATCGTCCACCTGCATCGAGGCCTGCGTCTTCGACGCGGAGCCGAAACCGAGCGCCGTCTGACGGCCGCCGATCATCTCGATATAAACTTCCGCCAGAAGTTCGGAGTCGAGGAGCGCGCCGTGCTTATCGCGACGGGAATTGTCGACACCGTAGCGGCGGCAAAGCGCGTCGAGAGAATTGGGGCCCATCGGATGCTTCCGGCGCGCCAGCGCCAGCGTATCCGTCACCCATTCCGGCGATACCGACTCGATCCCGAGGCGCGCAAATTCCGCATTGATGAAGCCCATGTCGAATGTGGCGTTGTGCGCCACCCAGCGGGCGCCTTCGAAGAATGCGCGGATCTCGTCGACCACCTCCGCAAATTTCGGTTTATCCTGAAGAAACTCATCGGTGATGCCATGCACCGCAAGCGCGTCCGGATGCACCTTGCGATCTTCCGGATTGATGTAGATGTGGATGCTTCTTCCCGTCGGGAAGTGATTCATCAGTTCGATGCCGCCAATTTCGATGATGCGGTCGAACTTGGATTCTAGACCTGTGGTTTCCGTATCGAAAATGATTTCGCGCATCGAAATGATACCCTTCTGATCTGAATGTGAAAGCGTCCAGCACTGAGGTGTCTTCGGCTTTATCAGCTTTTTCGTTTTTGCAACGCGTCAAGCACAGCGCGAACCTGGGTCCGTGCGTCTTCGATACCACGTCCGGTATCGATGAGGAAATCGGCTTTCTTGCGCTTCTCCCCGTCCGGCATCTGCCGTGCAAGGATCATCTGGAATTTCTCTTCCGTCATACCCGGGCGAGATAAAACCCGTTGCCGTTGTATCTCGGCCGCGCAACTGACGACCACGACGGCATCGACGCGGGCCTCCGCTTTCGTCTCGAAAAGCAGAGGAATATCGAGGAGCGCAAATCTCTCGCCGTTGCGCCTTTGCGCTTCTACGAAAGCGTCTTGCTTTGCGCGTACCAGCGGATGAACGGTTTTCTCCAATGCCTGGAACTGAGCCGGATTCTCGCGTAGGATCGTACTGAGGCGGTTGCGGTCCACAGTACCATCCTTGACCGCGTCCGGAAAAATATTGGCGATCGGGCCGACCGCTTCGTTTTGATAAAGGTCGTGCACCACCGCATCGGAATCGCAGACCGGCACGCCCTCCTCTGCGAAGAGTTTTGCAGTGGTGGTCTTTCCCATCCCGATAGATCCGGTGAGACCGATGACGATCATGCCTGGTGCTCCATATCGGCAATAATCAAGGAGCGGAGGTCTTCAGTCACCTCTGGCTTTCTGCCAAACCACGTCTCGAAGCCAGGGCGTGCCTGGTGAAGCAACATGCCGAGCCCATCGACCGTCGCAAAACCCTGCTTCTCTGCCATCTCCAGGATTGGGGTTTTGAGCGGCACGTAGACAATGTCCGTGACAACGGCGTTGGCGTTGAGAGGTGAAAAGTCGATGAAGGGTGCCTCTGTGCCATCCATGCCAAGCGACGTGGTGTTGACGAAAAGTCCGCAGCCAGTTGAGACTTCAAGAAGCGCGTCCATGGAGTGCGCATGGACAGTTTGGCCAAATCGGTCGGCAAGCTCTTGCGCTCGTTCAACAGTGCGATTGACGACATGGATTTCGGCGATGCCTCGATTGCGAAGGGCCTGGATTACGGCGCGGCTCGCGCCGCCTGCCCCGAGAACCACAGCCTTGTTCGTGTTGTCCCAGCCCCTATGCCGATCGTCGAGGTTGGACACAAAACCGAAGCCATCGGTGTTGGTCGCATGGATCAGTCCATCCTCGACCCAAATCGTGTTGGCAGCACCTAACTCATCGGCCAGCTCATCCGGCCTGTCGGCCAATCGGTAGGCGGATTCCTTATGAGGAATAGTGACGTTGCCCCCCACATAGGTCCTCTCCGACAGCCTCAACGATTCCAGAAAGGACGGAAAATTTTGCGGCGATTGCTCTACGGCCTCATAGAGCCCATCGATCTGAAATTGCTTGATCCAGAAGCTATGGATCAGGGGTGAACGCGAGTGCTTGACCGGGAAACCGGTCACAAACGCTTTTTTGGTTAATGTTTCACGTGAATCAGCCATCGATCAGTTTCAGCTCCCTCAATTGCGCCAGCAGTGGAAGAAGCGGCAGTCCCAATACCGTGAAGTAGTCGCCTTCTATGGAATTAAATAGCTGGATTCCTTCCCCCTCCAGCTGGTAGGCGCCGACGCTGGAAAGCACCTGCGATCCTACCTTCTCCAAGTAGCGCGACACGTAATCAGCCGAGAGGTCTCGTACCGTCATCTTCGTGATACTGACGGCAGACCACAAAATCTCATTGTTCTTTGCAATCGCAATTCCGCAGTTCAGTCTGTGCGTCTTTCCCGAAAGCGAGAGAAGATTGGAATGCGCTTCGGCCATGTCTTTAGCCTTGTGGTATATCCTGGCACCAAGCGACATCGTCTGATCGGAGCCGATCACGAAAGCGTCCGGGTGTAAGCGGCTCACAGCGATCGCTTTGGCTTTTGCCAGTTCAAAAGCGATTGTCTCAGGTGTCGCACCCTCAGCTTCCAATTTGTTATCGATGGCGCGCTCATCAATCTCTGCAGGAACACTGGAAAAAATTAGACCGGCATTGCGCATCAGCATCTGGCGCGAGGCGCTGGCGGAGGCAAGGATCAGTTCGGACGTCATGGCTGTCTCCGAGGAATAGCGAAAATCGGATTACAGCATCGGCTCGGAAATCGGAATCGATTTTCGGAAAAGCACGATGCGTTGATTCAAAATGTGAGACGCGTCCTATAGCGGCCTAATCGACGCACGGCGGCCTATCGTGTCTTTTGGCGCAGAGCAAGGATCGCTGCTGCCGTCTCTTCAATCGAGCGCCGCGTCACGTCGATGAGGGGCCAGTTGTTGCGGGCACAGAGCGCGCGCGCATATTTCAGCTCCTCCATGATCGTCGCCCGGTCGATATATTGTCCCCTGTCGAAACCACCGGTCGCACCAAGCTCCCGGTTTTCACGAATCTGCGATATCCGATCGGACGTCGCCACCAGCCCGACAATCAAAGGCTTCGTGGCCTTATAGATGCTATCGGGCAAAGGCACGTTCGGAACGACGGGAATATTGGCGGTCTTGATGCCGCGGTTCGCCAGGTAAATGCTCGTCGGTGTCTTGGATGTCCGGCTGATCCCAATGATGACGATATCCGCTTCGTCATAATGTTCTGGCATCTGACCATCATCATGATCCATGGCGAAGTTCAACGCCTCGATGCGCGCAAAATAATCGGCATTCAAGGCATGCTGCGCCCCGACCCTCCTCCGCGAGGTGGCGCCAAGATAGGTCTGAAAGATGCCGATGATCGGCTCGAGCACGTTGACGCACGGGACACCAAGCGCGTGGCACTGGATTTCGAGAAACGAGGAAAGCTGCTGATCGACGATGGTGTAGAGCACGATTCCCGGCTGGCGATCGATCTCCTCTACCACGGCCTGCAACTGCTTTTGATTGCGGATCATCGGATAAACATGCTCGATCGGCATGGAGGCATGAAACTGTGCCGAGACAGCCCGACCGGCCGACATCAGAGTCTCTCCGGTTGAGTCCGATATCAGGTGCAGATGGAAGAAGTTTTTTTTATTCTCCACGCTGTTTTCTTCTCCCTGTTGATAAAGCTGGACAGATCCGGGACGGCGTTGGCGGCGAGCCCGGCCTGGCGGAAAACTGCCGACTTATCCACACTTGCCGGTTTTGTGTAGCAAGCTGAAGGGCCTCTGTGAATTGCTGGGAGAAGGGAAAAATGCTCTTCCGTCATTCCTGCCTTATACACAGGATCGGCACTCCAATCGCGACATTCAAACCCTTGAAATTACTTCGATAAATCGAATTTTTCAGAATTAGCTCGAAAAAGCGTTCTGTTTGATCCACATCGGATGGGGTGATGGGTGAGCTGCGGCATATCAGCTTAAGAGTTTTTAATCCTTGCTACTCACCGACTCTAAGAAATAGAAAATCTTTTAAATCTCTTTGTTTTTATTTTTAGAAAGTTGGGCGAGATGATCGACCGCAGTGTCATGAGGGTTTTGAACGGCGAGACGTTGAACCCTCCTCCGATTTGGCTTATGAGACAGGCTGGTCGATACCTTCCGGAGTACAGAGAAACGCGCAAGGTCGCAGGAAGTTTCTTGGATCTCTGTTACAATCCGGATCTTGCAACCGAAGTCACGCTTCAGCCAATCCGTCGTTTCGGTCTGGATGCCGCAATCCTCTTTTCCGATATCCTGGTCATCCCGGATGCTTTGAAACGGAATGTCTTCTTCTCCGAAGGCAAGGGACCGCAGATGGACCCGATCAATGCCTCCGAGATTGACGCCCTTGATCCGTCGAATGTCATCGACCACCTCGATCCTGTGTTCCAAACCGTGAGGAAGCTTCGCGCCGAATTGCCGCAACAGACGACGCTGCTCGGTTTTTGTGGAGCGCCATGGACGGTTGCGACCTACATGATTGCTGGCCACGGCACACCGGACCAGGCCCCTGCACGCCTCTTCGGCTACCAGCACCCGCAGGCGATGGAAAAGCTCTTGTCGTTCCTGGCGGAGGTCTCTGCGGATTATCTCGTCGCGCAGCTGGATGCCGGCGCGAACGCCGTGCAGATTTTCGATTCCTGGGCTGGGGTTCTAGGCGAGAAAGAGTTCGAAGAATACGCGGTGAAGCCAGTGGCTCGCATCATCCAGTCCGTGCGGGCGCGCCGTCCCGATGCCCGCATCATCGCGTTTGCCAAGGGCGCCGGCATTTTGCTGAAGGATTACCGCCACAAAACCGGTGCCGATGCGATTGGTCTCGACTGGAGTGTGCCGCTCTCCTTCGCCCGCGATCTGCAGAAGGAAGGCCCGGTCCAGGGGAATCTCGACCCGACGCTGATGATTGCCGGCGGCAAACCCCTGGTGGACGGCATCGACGCGATCCTACAGTCTCTTGGGAACGGCCCTTTAATTTTCAATCTCGGCCATGGCATCACGCCGCAGGCCGATCCTGAGAATGTCACGCGGCTGGTGGCACATGTGCGCTCTCATGGAGCTGCAAGATGAGCGAAGAGAGGCAGACGTCAACCACAGCCGGCCGCAAAACCTACGTTCGCGCAGGCGTGGCGCTCGCCGTCTTCGTCGGCTTCATCGCGCTGGTCCTGCACGTCGATCCTGCGGATGCCTATCTCTGGATCAAGGCGCTGCACATCATCGCGGTCATTTCCTGGATGGCGGGTCTGCTCTATCTGCCGCGGCTGTTCATCTACCACACGGATGCGCCGGTCGGCTCCGTACAGTCGGAAACCTTCAAGGTCATGGAGCAGCGGCTCATACGCTTGATCATGAACCCGGCAATGATGATCACTTGGGTGCTGGGGCTTTACCTTGCCTGGTCCGTTTACGGTTTCAGTGGCGGCTGGCTGCATGCCAAGATCGCGCTGGTCATTGCGCTGACTGTGACCCATGTCTATTTCAGCCGCAGCGCAAGAGCCTTCGGTCGCGACGAGAACAGGCGCCCTGCCCGTCACTGGCGGTTGATGAATGAGGTGCCCACGGTATTGATGATCGTAATAGTCATACTTGTGGTTGTGAAACCGTTCGGATAACTTATGATCACGATAAATTTCCCGGAATTGGTGCTTTGCTCTTGCGGCGGCGGGCATGAAACGCTATTTTCAGCCCACTCATCTCTCGGCATGTGAATTATTCAGATGGCTGCGGTTGCACCTCAGAAGCTGATTCGCGAACACGCCACTCCCCCACATATTGTTAAAGACGGTCTTTCTCTTCATGGCTGAAATGAAGCTACAGGAACTCAAAAGCAAATCTCCGACCGATTTGCTGACGTTTGCCGAATCCTTGGAAGTTGAAAATGCGAGCACCATGCGTAAGCAGGAGCTCATGTTCGCTATTCTCAAGATGCTGGCAAGCCAGGATGTCGAGATCATCGGGGAAGGCGTTGTCGAAGTTCTTCAGGATGGCTTCGGTTTTCTGCGCTCTGCAAACGCAAACTACCTGCCAGGCCCGGATGATATCTACATCTCACCCTCCCAGATCCGCCGTTTCTCGCTGAAGACTGGCGACACGGTCGAGGGGCCCATTCGCGGACCGAAGGAAGGCGAGCGCTATTTCGCTCTGCTGAAGGTCAACACGATCAATTTCGACGATCCTGAAAAGATCCGACATAAGGTTCACTTCGATAACCTGACGCCGCTCTATCCGAATGAGCGCTTCAAGATGGAACTTGATGTTCCAACATCGAAGGACCTCTCCGCGCGCGTCATCGATCTCGTCGCTCCGCTCGGCAAGGGCCAGCGCGGATTGATCGTTGCGCCGCCGAGAACCGGTAAGACAGTTCTTCTGCAGAACATTGCTCATTCGATCACGGCGAACCATCCGGAATGCTACCTCATCGTTCTCCTGATCGATGAGCGTCCAGAAGAAGTGACCGACATGCAGCGCTCGGTGAAGGGCGAAGTCGTGTCCTCGACCTTCGACGAGCCGGCAGTTCGCCACGTTCAGGTGGCCGAAATGGTCATCGAAAAGGCCAAGCGCCTGGTCGAGCATGGTCGTGACGTCGTCATTCTGCTCGACTCGATTACGCGCCTTGGCCGCGCCTACAACACGGTCGTCCCCTCCTCCGGTAAGGTTTTGACCGGTGGTGTCGACGCCAACGCTCTGCAGCGCCCCAAGCGCTTCTTCGGTGCCGCCCGTAACATCGAAGAAGGTGGTTCGCTGACGATCATCGCAACGGCTCTGATCGATACCGGCAGCCGCATGGATGAAGTCATCTTCGAAGAGTTCAAGGGCACCGGTAACTCGGAAATTGTGCTTGACCGCAAGGTTGCCGATAAGCGCATCTTCCCTGCCATGGATATCCTCAAGTCTGGTACGCGTAAGGAAGACTTGCTGGTTCCGCGTCAGGATCTCCAGAAGATTTTCGTGCTGCGACGCATCCTGGCACCGATGGGAACCACCGATGCCATCGAGTTCCTCATTGACAAGCTCAAGCAGACGAAGACCAATGGCGACTTCTTCGAGTCGATGAATACATAATCCGTTTAGCCGGATTCCGACTTGAAGCATTTTACAAGGTTTCCAATCCGCTCATACGCGTCAGGTTCTTGCGTTATCGGAAAACCGCTGCACAGTTTTCTGCGGACCATGCTTTCGACCTTCGGCTGCGCTCCTTAAACAGAGCGCGGCCATTTTCATTAGAGCGGGTTCGATCACCTCGATTGCCGCCTCGCTTCAGCCCTTCGTTTGTAGCGTGCGTCCTTAAAACCGCTAAACAGGTCGCATGACGAGCTTTGGAAAAGTTTCATGCCGCAGTCCAGCGATACGATCTATGCCCTCTCCAGTGGCTCTCTACCGGCCGGCGTCGCCGTTATCCGGATCAGCGGACCCAACGCGATTGAGGCGCTTCGAAGTCTCATAGGCGATCACGTTCCAGCACCCCGTAACGCAGCTCTCAAAACGATTCGTGACCGAAACAGCGACATCATTGATCAGGCCCTCGTGCTCCAATTTCCAGCGCCGAACTCTTTCACGGGCGAAGATTGCGTCGAACTCCAGGTCCATGGAAGTCGAGCGGTGGTGTCGGCGATCTTCAATCTCCTTGACCAACGGCAGGGTGTGCGTCAGGCAGAAGCAGGAGAATTCTCCCGCCGGGCATTCGACAATGGCAAGATGGATCTCGTGGAAGCTGAAGGCCTTGCGGACCTTTTGCAGGCTGAGACAGAAATGCAGCGGCGCTTGGCCGTGGAGCAGAGCAGCGGTCATCTCTCCGGCCTCTATGACGGCTGGGCGTCGCAGCTCACCCGCTGCCGGGCATTGATCGAAGCGGAACTCGATTTCGCCGATGAGGACGATGTGCCGGATTCGGTAGCCGTTCAGGTGTGGGCTAAGGTTGGGGAGCTCGAGAAAGACCTCGCAAGCCACTTGGCGCATGGATCAGGCTCTGAAATCATCCGAGATGGTTTTAAAGTTGCCTTGGTGGGTGCGCCGAATGTCGGCAAGTCCAGTCTGATGAATGCGCTGAGCGGGCGTGATGTGGCGATTGTCACCGATGTCGCGGGTACCACACGAGACGTTCTCAGCGTTGATCTCGATATCAATGGGTATCTTGTGACGCTCTTTGACACGGCGGGGCTGCGTGATGCGACGGATGTGGTCGAGAGGGAAGGTATTCGACGGGCACAGATGACGGCGCAGTCCGTTGATTTGGTTCTACACCTCCACGATATCGATTCGCCCCCGCAACAATTGGAGATACAGAATAACTTCGAGGCAATTTCGGTGATCACGAAGGCGGACCTTCTTCCGCAATCGGCCAACATAGAAGACGGGATTCTCATCTCTGCAAAGACGGGCTACGGCCTGGAGTCGCTAAAGGCCGCCATCAGCGACCGGATCAAGCAGCGAGTTGGAGCCGCTACCACCCTCATACCCGCACGCTCGCGACACAAAAAACGACTTGAAGAGACGCTGGAGTATGTTAGGGAAGCGCTGAAATCAGAAGGTATGGAATTGGCGATCCGTTCCGAATATCTTCGTCTTGCCGCTACGTCGCTAGGACGGATCACCGGCAGGGTTGACGTCGAAGATTTGCTTGGCGTCATATTTTCCGAATTTTGCATCGGTAAATGATTCACGTGAAACAATGGGTGTGACACACTCGGTTCAAGGCTGGAAGTTCGATGGTTTATGATGTCGTTGTCATCGGTGGTGGCCATGCAGGCAGCGAAGCAGCGGCGTCAGCTGCGCGTTACGGCGCACGCACCGCGCTCCTTACCCATAAGCGTGAGACGATCGGCGTCATGTCCTGTAATCCTGCAATCGGCGGGTTGGGCAAAGGCCATCTCGTGCGAGAGATCGACGCACTTGATGGTCTGATGGGCCGCGTGGCCGACGCTGGCGGCATCCAGTTCCGGATGCTGAACCGCAAGAAAGGGCCTGCTGTCCGTGGGCCAAGAACGCAAGCCGATCGCCGCCTTTACCGCGAAGCGATGCAAAGAGAAATTTCCGACATCGTAAACCTCGACATTATCGAGGGAGACGCTTTCGATATCGATATCATAAATGGTGAGATCACAGCGGTTGTTCTAGCAGACGGTCGTCATGTCGCTTGCCGTGCCGTCGTCCTTACAACCGGTACATTCCTTCGCGGTCTCATTCATATCGGTTCCGAAAAGATTCCAGCGGGCCGTGTTGGTGAAAACCCCTCGATGGGACTTTCTGAAACCCTTCTACGCGCGGGTCTTACGCTCGGACGGCTCAAGACGGGTACCCCTGCCCGGCTCGACGGTCGAACGATCGATTGGGCTGGCCTGGACAAGCAAGGTCCGGACGAGGATCCCGTCCCCTTTTCGTTCATGACGGATCGCATCACCAATCCTCAGATTGATTGTGGCGTAACGCGCACGACGCCTGAGAGCCATAAGATCATTCATGATAATATTCACCTCTCAGCTATGTATTCCGGTCAGATCGAGGGTGTGGGTCCGCGATATTGTCCGTCGATTGAGGATAAGATCGTTCGCTTCGGAGAGCGCGATGGACATCAAATCTTCTTGGAGCCGGAAGGTCTTGACGATCACACCGTCTACCCGAATGGCATATCCACGTCGCTGCCGGCGCATGTGCAGGAGGCTTTCATTCATTCCATTCCGGGGCTTGAGACCGTAAATATTCTCCAGCCTGGCTACGCGATAGAATATGATTATGTCGACCCAAGAGAACTCAAGCCCTCTCTCGAGTGCCGGAAGATTCCTGGCCTGTTTCTAGCCGGTCAGATCAACGGAACGACAGGCTACGAGGAAGCCGGCGCTCAGGGGCTAGTTGCCGGTCTTAACGCGGCGCGCCTGGCTGCTGGAGTCAATGCGCATATTTTTAGTCGGACCGATTCCTATATCGGGGTCATGATCGATGACCTGACGTCCAAGGGCGTGACCGAGCCCTACCGCATGTTCACCTCGCGCGCTGAGTATCGACTCTCGCTGCGTGTCGATAATGCCGATCTCAGATTGACGCCTCTCGGGCTGAAAACGGGGATCGTCGGATCGGAGCGCGGGAGGAAGTTCTCTGAGTATCTCGATGCGCTCGATCATGGCAGGTCGTTGCTTAAGGACCTTGCGATCACCCCAACTCAAGCAGCAAAGCAAGGGCTTAAGCTCAATCAGGATGGCCAGCGTCGCAGTGCTTACGAGTTGCTTGCGTACCCCGACATGTCGCTTGAAGCCTTGAAACCAATTTGGCCAGTTCTGGGTGAACTTGCTCCGCGCGTTGCCGAAGTTCTGGAGATTGAGGCAAGTTACGCGGTTTATATGCAGCGCCAAAGCGCTGATATTATCGACATCAAGCGCGACGAAGACCGACAGATACCAGAAGATTTCGATTTCGGCAGCTTGTCCGGCCTTTCCAACGAACTGAAGCAGAAGCTTCTCGCAGCGAAGCCAATCAACATCGCCCAGGCCGGGCGAGTCGATGGAATGACGCCTGCGGCGATCTCACTGATCCTTGCTTTGGTGAAAAAAGGGACTTATACGCGAACAGAGAAAACCCGCATACATCCCTGACGAGTCCCATTATGACGTTAAACGGCCAAAGTGTTTCACGTGAAACACAGGAGCGGCTCGAACATTTCGTTGAGCTTTTCAAGAAGTGGAACGCGACGACTAATCTCGTTGCTCCTTCAACGTTGAAAGACCTGTGGTCTCGGCACGTTGCTGATAGTGCCCAAATCTTCCAATTGGCGCCTAAGCCTCAAACCTGGGTCGATCTTGGCAGCGGCGGTGGATTTCCAGGTGTGATCACCGCAATTTTTCTTGCGGAGCATCAAGATGGCTGGGTGCATCTTGTCGAAAGCAATCACAAGAAGGCTGCCTTTCTGCGTGTCGCTTTGTCTGAAACGGGTGCTCGCGGGACAGTTCACCCCCTCCGGATTGAATCAGCACCGGAGGACATTGGTCTATGTGATGCCGTATCGGCACGCGCTCTCGCAGACTTGGACCTTCTCCTTTCTTATATCCATCCTTGGGCTCAGAAAAACGATCTTCTAAAAGCCTATCTCAATAAAGGCCGGGATTATGAGGCCGAGGTGACGAAAGCCCGTGGTCGATGGTCGTTTGATCTGCTAAAACATCGAAGTGCAGTCGATGAAGACTCGGTCGTTCTCGAGATTCACAACTTGTCGACAAAGCGCTGATTTTTGAAAGCCAGGTGCTTCACCATGTCTGATAAGAACCGGATCATTACGATAGCAAACCAGAAGGGTGGTGTGGGTAAGACCACCACCGCGATCAATCTGGCAACCGCACTTGCCGCCATTGGCGAGCGTGTTCTGGTGGTGGATCTCGATCCGCAGGGCAATGCCAGCACCGGTCTTGGTATTGATCGCAGAGAGAGAAAGCTATCGTCCTACGACCTGCTCGTCGGTGCAAACAGCGTCGCTGAAGTGGCCGTGCGAACCGCCGTTCCAAACCTCGATATTATTCCGTCGACGATGGATCTTCTTGGCTTCGAAATGGAAGTTGCGAATGCGGCGAACCGCGTTTTCCTGCTTCGTAATGCGTTGCGTAGCCCGGACGCGATGGCTTATTCCTACATTTTGCTGGACTGCCCCCCGTCTTTCAATCTGCTGACTATGAACGCCATGGCGACCGCCCATTCGGTGCTAGTGCCGCTGCAATGCGAGTTTTTTGCACTCGAAGGCCTTAGCCAGCTGCTCGACACGGTCAACCAGATTCGCGGTACTGTGAACCCTGGTCTCGATATCCAAGGTATCGTGCTGACGATGTTCGATGCGCGCAACAATCTTGCGCAGCAGGTCGTCAACGACGTTCGCACTCATCTCGGTGACAAGGTTTACCATACGCTCATTCCGCGAAATGTTCGTGTGTCGGAAGCGCCATCCTATGGTAAGCCAGCCATCCTGTATGATTTGAAGTGCGCCGGCAGCCAGGCCTATTTGCAGCTCGCCTCAGAGGTTATTCAGAGAGAACGGCTGCGCAGGGCTGCCTGAGGCGCTACTGAACTGCAAGATTGATATGGAGTATAGTATGAGTGATGATCTCTCCAAGCGCCGCCTTGGTCGCGGTCTTGCAGCCTTGATCGGCGAGATGGATCAGCCCTTGCCTGTGGGCGAGCCTCAGCGGGCAATCAGTGCCGACCGAACGGTGCCGATCGAGTTTATCGCTCGCAGCCCACGCAATCCGCGTCGTCATTTTGATGAAAGCGAACTCCAGGATCTCGCAGCCTCCATTCGGCAGCACGGGATCGTGCAGCCTGTCGTGGTGCGCACAGTCGAGCAGAACCGCTTTGAAATTATTGCCGGCGAACGTCGTTGGCGCGCAGCGCAGCTCGCCGGCTTTACCGAAGTTCCGGTTATCGTCCGTGATGTCGATGATCGCACTGCGCTCGAACTCGCGATTGTCGAGAACGTTCAGCGTTCCGATCTCAATCCACTCGAAGAAGCGCTGGGCTATGAGCAGCTGATTGCCGAGCATGGTTATACGCAAAACGATCTTGGCGAGATTATCGGCAAAAGCCGTAGCCATGTAGCCAACAGCCTGCGCCTGTTAAAGCTGCCTGATCCTGTCCGCGACATGCTGTCGGAAGGCTCTCTTTCGGCCGGCCACGCAAGGGCTCTCGTATCCACGTCTGATCCGACAACGCTGGCAAAGACGATCGTGTCAAAAGGCCTTTCGGTGCGCGATGCCGAGCGCATTGCCCAGAATGATATCCGATCCCAGCTCGATCCCGTGCATGCGCGCAAGCCGGAGAAAGATTCCGACACGGTCGCGCTGGAGCGGACGCTGTCGGACGCCCTTGGCCTCGACGTAGCGATCAGCCACAAGGGCAATGGTGGACAGGTGCGGATCAACTACAAGACGCTTGAGCAGCTCGAAGCCGTTTGCCGTCTTCTGGAGCAGCGTGGTTAACGACGTAGCGCTACTCCCTAAGCTATTGATATTTATTATTTTTCTATAGGTCGCCTTCATTGGGCGACTTACTTATACGCCAATGAGGGGTGGCTGAGTGTATCAGCACGCCAGATCCTACCTCCAGGCCAGTGATGAGCGTCAATGCCGGTCCTCCCCGGTCCCATTGAACCGATATGACTCGGCTTAAACGCCTTGGCTCGAGGAACTCCCTCGTACAGCGATATGCGTCGGGCCCTCTCTTGTGCGTTTCCAAACAGCGAATGCAAGGGGCCCTGTGCCCAAAGAAAGGGCGACGCATTAGCCTGAAACAGTGTAGCGCAGGCTACGCTTCGATATCGCACATCCGTATCGGTCAACGAATGCTATGCCGTGTCTGCTGTTACGGCGGTATCTGACGAGAGGCGGCTCTTTCGAAAACAACGTCTCAGAAATCGATCGCGCGGCCATTGATCTCGTAATCGCCAAAGCGGACCGGTTCGGCGCCGCCGCGGCCACCGGTCTCAGGTGGAAGCTTGAGCTGCTCTGCGTTGCGGCGCCGTTCTTCCGCTTCCTTCAATGCGCGTTGGGCTGCAGGCGAGAGGACTTTGCTGTTCGTGTTCGCATTATCGTTATCGGCGTTCTGCATGGGCTGCACCCTCGTCACGGCATATTGAAAAGCAATTCCTCATAACCAGATTATAGAAAACTGTCCGCTTTGATAAGTCTTTGCGGGTCTTTTCATCGCTTTTGACGGAGATGCTGGATGAATCTGATGCGTACGGCCATGCTATTGGCCTTCATGACGGCCCTGTTCATGGGCGTCGGATTTTTGATCGGCGGCAAGGGCGGCATGATGATCGCCCTGGTGATTGCGGCGGGGATGAACCTGTTCTCCTATTGGAACTCTGACAAGATGGTGCTCTCCGCCTATCGCGCCCAGGAAGTGGATGAGCGCAATGCGCCGGAGCTCTTTCACATGATCCGGGATTTGTCCCAGAATGCCGGACTGCCAATGCCGAGGGTCTATGTCTATGACAACCCCCAGCCGAATGCATTTGCGACGGGTCGCAATCCGGAGAATGCAGCGGTGGCTGCGTCCACCGGGCTTATGGAAATGCTGACGCCGCAGGAAGTCGCCGGCGTCATGGCGCATGAGCTGGCGCATATCCAGAACCGCGATACGTTGACGATGACGATCACCGCAACGCTTGCCGGTGCCATCTCCATGCTGGGCAACTTTGCCTTCTTCTTCGGCGGCAATCGGGAGAACAACCATCCGCTCGGCTTCATCGGCGTTCTGCTTGCGATGATCGTTGCGCCTCTCGCCGCCATGCTGGTGCAAATGGCGATCAGCCGCACGCGAGAATACTCTGCCGACCGTCGTGGCGCGGAGATCTGCGACAATCCGCTGTGGCTTGCCTCCGCCCTGCAGAAGATTGCCGGTGCTGCTCAGCACATCCATAACAATGATGCAGAGCGCAATCCGGCGACGGCGCACATGTTCATCATCAATCCCTTGTCTGGGGAGCGGATGGACAATCTGTTCTCCACGCACCCCAATACGGAAAACCGTATCGCGGCGCTTCATGAGATGTCGCAAGGCTTCGGCCAACCATCGACGTATGAGCCAACAAGTGCTAAGGCCGTGCGCAAATCACGCTCTGTCCCGACGACTGGTCCCGGGCGTGGCACTGACACGTCTCACAAAGGTCCCTGGTCTTGACATCACCCAACGCCCCTGCCCGGCCAAAATTCAAAAAGACAAAGCCAGCGTCTTCGGATGCTGGCGGGCCAGGCGGGGAATGGAAACCGGGCCTTTCCGCCCGCATGGCGGCGGCTAAGATCATCTCCGCCGTTATCGACAAGAAGACGTCACTCGATGGAATGATGGATGCCGAGCACGGAAACCCGGCCTATCGTTCTCTCAATCTCGCCGATCGGGCACTGGTGCGAGCCATCGTCAACAGTGCGCTCCGTCACCTGCCAAGGATTGAAACCGCCATCTCGATGATGTTGGACGGACCGCTGCCACAAGGCGCGCGATCCCTGCATCATGTTCTGGTCGTTGCGGTCGCGCAGATGCTCTATCTTGACGTCCCTGATCACTCCGCCGTCGATCTGGCCGTGGAACAGGCGCACCGCGATCCACGCAACAAGCGCTTCGTCAAGTTGGTGAATGCTGTCTTGCGCCGGCTCGGTCGCGAAAAGGGTGCGGTCACGGCTGCTATCGAGGCCGTGCCGGTTCTTCCGGACTGGTTCTACAACAGGCTGGTGAAATCCTACGGTGAGGAGGCCGCCTCGCGCATCGCCGCCTCGCAGCTTCTTCCCTCATCGATCGACGTGACGGTGAAGTCTGATCCGGACCATTGGGCCAAGGAACTGAATGGAACCGTGTTGCCCAATGGCAGTGTGCGTCTGGGTTCTTTCGAAGGACAGGTTTCAGCGCTTCCCGGTTTCGCCGAAGGGGAATGGTGGGTTCAGGACTTTTCGGCCAGCATGCCCGTGCGCCTTATGGGAGATTTGAAGGGTAAGCGCGTTGCCGATCTCTGCGCGGCACCCGGCGGCAAGACCGCCCAGCTTGTCTTGGCTGGCGCCAAGGTGACGGCACTCGATCAGTCCAGCAACCGCCTGAAGCGACTGCGCTCAAACCTCGAGCGACTTGGATTCGAAGCCGAAACGATCGAAGCCAACATGCTCAAATATCAACCGGACGAACTGTTCGATACCGTCCTTCTCGATGCGCCGTGTTCCTCCACCGGCACGATGCGCAAGCATCCCGATGTCAGCTGGACGAAGGACGAGAAGGACATCGCCAAACTGGCCACTCTCCAAGAGCAGATGCTGCGTCAGGCGCTGACCCTCGTCAAAGATGGCGGGATGATCGTCTTCTCCAACTGCTCCCTCGATCCTTCAGAGGGAGAGGAGATGGTGGCGCGTGTCTTGGCATCCGACAGCAACCTCGAACGTGTTCCCGTCGACGCGAAAGATCTGCCGGGTATGGAGATTGCCATCAACGCCAACGGCGATCTGCGCACGACGCCTGACATGTTCGGCGGTGTTGATGGCTTCTACGCGACGGTTCTGCGTAAACGTTCGCCCGCCTGAGGCACTAACGCATGTCGCGCAAAGTGCGCGGAGGTCTGGCTATAACGACAGGCGACAAGGCCCTAAAGCCCAAGAGCGAGTCTGAAAGATCGCGACGGGCTTTCGAAGCGTCTCATCAGCCCCCTCTGATGTTTTTTCCAGCCTCCTGATGAAGGAATGGGCGTGCGATCTGCGCTTCGAGCTCCATTCGTTTACAAAATATGAAGTTTTTTGTGAAATTTTATCGCTCTTCTTCAATAACGCTTTATATGCGTCGTCCCTAAAGCTAACTCCGCGAGGCAGGATTACAGACGTTTGGCGAGCTCCCTGAACAATCGCGTCAGCCTTGCGGGTTACTTCCTCCGCACGGTCAAGCGCCACGTCATGATTGCGGTCGCACCCTTGCGACTACAATTGTGGCGGCTCTCCAGCAGAGCTCCAAGCGCGCTTGTGGCAGCGCCAACGGATCTGCGCGCGGTCGATCCTTATGTCGCGCAGGAGCTTGTGCAGGGGCGGCTGTTCCTGGCGGGAAAGATCTTGGAAACCGGGGGCGTTTCCCCCTTTTTGCTGGACCCACCCTCTTCTGCATTTGAAGAGCGGCTGCATGCATTCGGCTGGCTGCGCCATGTCCGCGCCAGCAGATCGGAAGAGGCTGGAAACCGCGCCCGCCTGCATGTTGCCGAATGGATGAGCCTGCATGGGCGAACGATCCGTGGCACAGCATGGTCACCTGAACTTTCAGCACAGAGATTAACCTCCTGGCTATCCCACTCGCCGGTCATCCTGCAGAAGGCGGATGCCAATTTCTACCGGCGTTTTCTAAGATGCATCGGCCTGCATGTCGGCTATCTCGGTCTCATTGCCAAATATGTGCCGGATGGTGAAGTTCGTCTGAAAGTCCGTATCGCGCTTGCCATGGCGTCCATCTCCATGCCGAACAGCGCGTCAAAGATCGCCCGGCAGGGAAGAAAGCTCGACCAGGAGATGGAGCGGCAAATCCTGCCCGATGGTGGGCATGTCTCGCGCAATCCGCGCGTCATGCTGGAGCTGTTGCTGGATCTCCTGCCGCTTCGTCAAAGTTACATCAATCTCGGTCATGACGTGCCGGCGGGGCTTGTGCCTGCCATCGACCGCATGTTCCCTGCGATCCGCTTCTTCCGTCACCAGGATGGCGATCTGGCCTTGTTCAACGGCACCACGGCAACGCTTGCCAACGAGCTTGCATCCGTTCTGCGCTATGATGAGACGTCCGGACGTCCGTCGCGCTCGCTCCCTGATATTTCCTATCATCGGCTCGCCGTCGGCGATACGATCCTCATCGTCGATACGGGCAAGCCTGCCTCCATCGAATTGTCGCGCAGCGCCCATTGTGGCTGCTTGTCCTTTGAGCTCTCTTCGGGCCGTTACCGCTTCATCGTCAATTCCGGCTTTCCGCAATATGCCTCAGCCGCCTTCAAGCGGGTAAGCCGCACCACCGCCGCCCATTCCACGCTCACCATCGCCGATCGCTCATCGGCCCGGATTTCGCATTCCCGTTTCCTCGGCCCCGTTATCGTCTCCGGCATCAGCGAGACGGAGGTAGACCGCCGGATTGATGAGAAGCGCGCGGATATCCTGACCGCTTCTCATGATGGTTATGGAAGCCTCGGTTACGTGCACCAGCGCGAGTTGGAGTTGAACGAAGCGGGAACCAAGATCAGGGGCCGAGACTGGATCAAGGTCGATGAGAAGCGTCAACCGGAGCCAGCCGAGGCCGTTTGCCGTTTTCATGTTCATCCGTTGATCGAGCTGTCGCAGGAAGACGAGGAAACGGTGCTTATGCAGGCACCGGATGGCACCGCTTGGGCCTTTTCAGCGCCCGCACGCCAAGTCACGATTGCCGAAGACGTGTTCATGGCAGATGTATCCGGCATCCGGCCGTCGCTGCAGATCGAAGTCGCCTTTGAGCTTCCGGCAACCACGGAAATCCGCTGGCTTCTCGAACAGAGAAGCTGATCGCTCTTTGAAGGTTGTGCTGCCGATAAAGCGGCACGCTCTGTTTATTAATCTGCCAAGCTGTGCTAACGCGGCGACAACCGCCGGGGTGCGCTTTCTCCGGCTCATCCTCCACCGTTTACGGAGTTACCACGATGGCCGTCGTTTCCAAGAAAATCCCTGCACCCGACAAAGTTCGTATCCGCACCGCGCTTCTGTCCGTCTCCGACAAGACTGACATTATCGAGCTTGCGGGTGCGCTGGTGAAGCTCGGCGTAAAACTTCTGTCGACCGGCGGCACATCGAAGGCGATTGCCGACGCGGGACTTCCGGTGACGGACGTCTCCGACATCACCAAGTTTCCGGAAATCATGGATGGCCGGGTTAAAACCCTGCACCCCAATGTTCATGGCGGGCTTCTTGCCATTCGTGACGATGCCGAACACCAAGAGGCGATGCGCGCTCACGGCATCGAAGCCATCGATCTTTCGGTCATCAATCTTTACCCGTTCGAAGAGGTTCGCGCCAAGGGCGGTGACTATCCGACGACGGTTGAGAACATCGATATTGGCGGTCCGGCGATGATCCGCGCTTCGGCCAAGAACCATGCCTATGTGACCGTGGTCACCGATCCGACTGACTACCCGGAACTGCTGGAAGCGTTGCAGGCCGATGACGGACAGACATCCTACGCTCTGCGCCAGCGCTTTGCCGCGAAGGCCTATGCACGTACCGCGGCCTACGACGCCGTCATCTCCAACTGGTTCGCAGAAGCTCTCGCAATAGAGACGCCGCATTACCGCGCCATCGGCGGCACGCTGAAGGAAAAGATGCGCTATGGCGAAAACCCGCACCAGAGCGCTGGCTTCTATCTGACAGGCGAGAAGCGCCCGGGCGTTGCGACAGCCACGCTGCTGCAGGGCAAGCAGCTTTCCTACAACAACATCAACGACACGGATGCGGCCTATGAACTGGTCGCCGAGTTCCTGCCTGAGAATGCGCCGGCCGTTGCCATCATCAAGCATGCCAACCCGTGCGGTGTCGCAACGGGTGCCACATTGCTGGAGGCTTACAAGCGCGCCCTTGCCTGCGATCCCGTCTCTGCCTTTGGCGGTGTCATCGCCCTGAACCAGACGCTGGACGCGGAAACGGCAGAAGAGATCATCCAGCTTTTCACCGAAGTCATCATCGCGCCGGACGTTACGGAAGAGGCAAAGGCGATCGTTGCGCGCAAGCCCAACCTCCGTCTTCTCTCCGCCGGTGGTCTGCCTGACCCACGCGCGGCTGGCATCACTGCCAAGACGGTGTCGGGTGGCCTACTGGTCCAGAGCCGTGACAATGGCATGGTGGAAGACCTCGATCTGAAGGTCGTCACCAAGCGTGCACCGACGGCGCAGGAACTCGAAGACATGAAGTTTGCCTTCAAGATTGCCAAGCACGTGAAGTCGAATGCCGTGATCTATGCCAAGGACGGACAGACGGCCGGTATCGGCGCTGGTCAGATGAGCCGCGTGGACTCCGCTCGCATCGCTGCGCAGAAGGCAGAAGATGCTGCCAAGGCCATGGGCGTAGTAGAGCCTCTCACCAAGGGCTCGGCCGTTGCGTCGGAAGCCTTTTATCCCTTTGCCGATGGCCTTCTGGCCGCTATTGCCGCTGGTGCAACGGCTGTTATCCAGCCTGGTGGCTCCATGCGCGACCAAGAAGTAATCGACGCAGCCGATGCCCATAATGTGACGATGGTCTTCACCGGCATGCGCCACTTCCGCCACTAAAAAATATCGCGAAAAAAGCAGAAGGCCCGGAGAGCGATCCCCGGGCCTAATTTTATGTCCGATGTTTCATGTGAAACGTCAGGTCACGGCACCGACCTGCCATGGCACGAATTCGTTGTCGCCGTAGTCGTAGATTTCACTGACGGTCTGCTCGCCCGAGGCCACTGCAATGATGTGATCGAAGATGCGCTGTCCGGCTTCCTCAATGGTCTCTTTGCCGGTGACGATATCGCCGCAGTTGATATCCATGTCCTCCTTCATGTGTTCGTACATTTCGGAGTTGGTGGCGATCTTGATGCAGGGTGATGGCTTGAAGCCGGACACCGAGCCGCGTCCGGTGGTAAAACAGATGACATTGCAGCCGCCTGCTACTTGGCCCGTGACCGCAACGGGGTCATAGCCGGGGGTATCCATGAAGACGAAGCCGGGTTCGGTGACCGTTTCGGCAAACTCGTAGACGGCCTTCAGCGGCATGGAGCCGCCCTTGGCAACGGCGCCGAGTGATTTCTCCAGAATGGTGGTCAGGCCACCCAGCTTGTTGCCGTGGGACGGGTTGTTGTTCAGCTCGTCGCCATTGCGGGCGGTGTAATCCCGCCACCAGTCGATGCGCTGCAGCAGCTTCTCGGCGACCGCCGGCGTGACGGCGCGGCGGGTCAGGAGGTGTTCTGCACCGTAGATTTCCGGTGTTTCAGCCAGAACAGTGGTGCCGCCGTTCCGAACGATGAGGTCCGAAGCGTAGCCGAGAGCCGGGTTCGCCGAAATCCCCGAATAGCCATCCGAACCACCGCATTCGAGCGCCAGCTTCAGTTTCGACAGCGGCTGTTCGGTGCGCTTTGCCGCGTTGACGATGGGCAGCATCTCCTTGATGTTGGCGATGGCTGCTTCGATCGTCTTGCGCGTGCCGCCATGCTGCTGGATCGTCATGGTCCGCAGGCGGTCGCCCTCTTCCATCTTGTAGTGTTCGAGGATCGGCGCGATCTGGTTCGTCTCACAGCCAAGGCCGATCAGCAGGATGCCGCCGAAATTCGGATGTCGGGCGTAGCCCTGGATGGTGCGGATCAGCAGGCGGTAGCCTTCGGACTTGGTGTTGAGCGCGCAGCCCGTTCCATGGGTCAGCGCCACGACGCCATCGACATTGTCAAAACCGACAAGGCCGCCTTCTTTGTTGAAATAGTCGGCTATGTAACGCGACACGGTCGCCGAACAGTTCACCGAGGCAATGACGCCGATATAGTTGCGCGTGCCGGCACCGCCCGTTCCACGATCGTACCCCATGAAGGTCCGGCGTTCAGCTTCTGGCAGCATGCCCTTTTCTTCGATGTCGACGCTGAACTGGTGTGAATGCTCCGATGGGACCATGGCAAGGTTGTGCAGGTGGACGTGGCGCCCTGCCTCGATGTCCTGCGTGGCGACGCCAATCACCTGACCATATTTGATTACTTCTTCGCCGGACTTGATCGGCTTCAGGGCCACCTTGTGCCCGCGCCCGATCAGATCAAGTGCCTTCAGGTCTCCGCGCCCGATATCCGTGTCTTTGGGAATGGGCCGACGGGCAACTGCAACATTGTCCTTGGTGTTCAGCAGAATTGTAGCTTCGGTATTCTCAGTCACTCTTTTCCTCCTCCCGACAGATTGTCTGCCGAGGCATGTCTTGAATTACGTATCGATCCAGCGCCGTCGTGAGCTTTCCAAGTGAATGCGCATGGCAGCCTGTGCCAGCAGCGGATCGCGGCTTTCCAGCGCGGCCAGAATGGCCTCGTGTTCCTGCAGCGCATAGGTCCACGTGCCGCGGTCCTCGAACCTCACCCGCAACTGGGTCGAGATCGGGCTGTGCCTGTCATCGAAGAGATCTCCGACCAAGCGCGCGAGGACCGTGTTTCCTGATTGTTCGGCGATGGTCGCGTGAAACTTTCTATCCTGATCGAGAGGTTTGCGACCTGCTTCGATCTCCTTCCTCATCTCATCGAGCGTTCCTCGCAGCGTCACGAGAGCGGCTTCGTCGATGCGGCTCGCCGCCAGAACGATGGTCGCACCTTCCAGTGTCGAGCGCGCCTGCATGAGTTCAGAAGGGCTATCGCCAAGAGACCGAGTGCTTGCCTGTCGGGCCGCTGTCTCCGTAGACACATAAACGCCGGAGCCCATGCGGATTTCGACGCTTCCGTCGATTTCGAGCGCAATCAGCGCTTCACGCAGGGACGGGCGGGAGACACCGAGCTTCTGGGCCAGATCCCGCTCGGAAGGCAGTCGTGTTCCAGGCTGAAACTCTCCACCGTCGATCAGGTCGCGGATCTGATCGGCGACTTGCTGGTAAAGGCGTCTCGGCTCCAGGATTTTGGCCTGACCATTCATCTGCGGTCCACGGGTGTTCTGAGAAAGGTTGAGATTTGGCCTTACCGTATCCCTTACGGGGGGCATTGGCAAAGATATATTTTATCTCGTTGAAAATATTAAATATTATTTGAATCCAGGAGTTTCCGTTTCTCCGAGATTGCTATACGTGCGAACAAAAAATCACAAATTGGCTTGACCACCAAAAAAATGCGGCCTAACCATTGCCGCCATTGAAGCGCTCTGCGGGAGAACGGAGCGGCTATTGGGAGGTAGCGGATGTCGCAAGGCGCATCGTCCATTTCGAGCCATGATGACACACGGCATGACGCACTTCAGGCGTCCGGTGCGCTTTTGCGCCTCGATGACATCTGCAAGGAATTCCCTGGCGTCAAGGCTCTGAGCGATGTGCGTTTCGACCTGCGCTCCGGCGAAGTTCACGCCGTCTGCGGCGAGAACGGCGCTGGCAAGTCTACGCTGATGAAGATCATCAGCGGCGTCTATCAGCCGACCAGCGGCACGATCCTGCATAAGGGCCAGAAGGTCCAGTACGCCTCGCCGCTCGAATCGGAAGCCGCCGGCATCGCCATCATCCACCAGGAACTCAATCTCGTTCCGCATTTGAGCGTTGCCGAAAACATCTATCTTGCGCGCGAACCGAGAAAAGGTTTCCTAGTCGATCGCAAGAAACTGCGTGCCGACGCCAAACGCTGTCTCGATCGCCTCGGCGTCGATATTCATCCGGATACGCTGGTGCGCGGACTTTCCGTGGCGCAGTGCCAGATGGTGGAAATCGCCAAGGCGCTTTCGCTCGATGCCGAAGTGCTGATCATGGATGAGCCGACTTCGTCGCTGACCGAGCAGGAAACGCGCCTGCTGTTCAAGGTCATCCGCGACCTGAAGGCATCCGGTGTCGGCATCGTCTACATTTCCCACCGTCTGGATGAGATGGCCGAGATCGTCGACCGCGTCACCGTGCTTCGCGATGGACGCTATATCTCGACAGACGATTTCAAGTCGATCACGGTCGATGACATCGTGACCCGCATGGTGGGCCGCTCGCTGGAGGAAAAGTTCCCCGAGCGCACGTCGAAGCCAACGAATGAGGTCATCTTCTCCGTCAAGGGCCTGACGCGCGCCGGCGTTTTCAACGATGTCAATTTCGAATTGCGCCGTGGCGAAATCCTTGGATTTGCCGGCCTGATGGGGGCCGGTCGTACCGAAGTGGCCCGCGCGATTTTCGGAGCGGATGCCTTCGATGCGGGTAGCATCACGTTCGAAGGCCGCGATCTGACGATCAAGTCGCCGCAGGATGCCATCGAACAGGGGCTTGCCTACCTTTCCGAAGACCGCAAGAGCGACGGCCTGGCGGTCAAGATGTCGGTTGCTGCCAATACCTCGCTTGCCAATATGGACGAGGTCTCCAACCGCTTCGGTCTGATCGACTTCAAGAAGCACGACGAGGTCGCAAAGCATTATGTCGATCTCTTGAATGTTCGCACGCCCTCGATCAAGCAGACGGTTCGCCTTCTGTCCGGCGGCAACCAGCAGAAGATCATCATCGGCAAGTGGCTGTTCCGCCAGTCGCGCATCCTGTTCTTCGATGAGCCAACGCGTGGCATCGATGTCGGTGCGAAATTCGCCATCTACAAGATCATGGATGAACTCGCAGCACGCGGCATTGGCGTCATCCTCATCAGCTCGGAACTGCCCGAAGTGTTGGGGCTGACGGATCGTATCGCGGTGTTCCACGAGGGAACTATTACCGGCGTGCTGGAAACGGCCAAGACCAATCAAGAAGAAATCATGCGCTATGCCTCCGGCTATAGCCGCAAGGCGCAATGAGGTAAGACATGTCGAAATCACCAGAACCCGTTAAGACCCCCTCGCTCAGCGACAGACAGAAGGACATCATCCAGAAGTTTGCCGCACTCGGCAGCCTCGTGGTGCTGGCCATTGTGTTTTCGGCCACCAGCAGCGCCTTCTTCAGCGTTAACAACGCCATGACGATCGCTCTGCAGGTCACGTCGATCGCGCTTTTGGGTATTGGTGCAACCTGCGTCATCATCACCGGCGGCATCGACTTGTCCGTTGGTTCGGTTCTGGCATTGGCAGGCGTTGTCGCAGCACTGGCGGTGAAGGAACTCGGCATGCCGGTTCCGGTCGGCATGTTCCTCGGCATTCTGACGGGTTCGCTCTGCGGTCTGATCAACGGCTTCCTTGTCACACGCTTCAAGCTGCCGCCTTTCATCGCAACGCTTGGCATGATGTTGATTGCCCGTGGCGTGGCGCTGCAGATCACCGGTGCTCGTGCTGTCTCTGGTCTCGGCGAATCCTTTGGCGAACTTGGCAACGGCGCCCTCTTCCGCATCGTCAATATCGGTGACGATGGGTTCCCGAATGTGGTCTTCCCGGGCATTCCCTACCCCGTCATCCTGATGGTCGTCATTGCTCTTGCTGTGGCCTTCATGCTGAACCGCTCGGTTCTCGGACGCCACATCTATGCGGTCGGCTCCAATGCCGAAGCGGCTCGCCTCTCCGGCGTCAATGTCGCCCGCGTCACCAATTTCACCTACGTTCTTTCCGGCACGCTTGCTGGTCTGACGGGCTGCGTACTGATGTCGCGCCTTGTCACCGCACAGCCGAACGAAGGTGTCATGTACGAACTTGATGCCATCGCCAGCGCCGTCATCGGCGGTACCTCGCTGATCGGCGGCGTCGGAACGATTTCAGGGACAGCAATCGGTGCGTTCGTCATCGGTATCCTGCGCAACGGTCTCAACATGAACGGGGTCTCTGCCTTTACGCAGCAGATCATCATCGGCCTCGTCATCTTGATGACAGTCTGGATCGACCAGTTGCGCAATCGCCGCTGATTGCACTGCTAAGCGTCTGAAAAGGGTGCGGACCCTATCCGCGGGACAGCCGGTGTCGAGAAGAGGAGCTCTCCCTTCGCCGGTACAATGGAGGAAGACATGAAGAAACTGACCACTGTTCTTTTGACATCCGTGATTGCGCTTTGGAGCGTCTCCGCGGTTCAGGCCGGCGAAATCGCCGTCATCGTCAAGACCGTCAACTCGACATTCTGGCAGAACGTCCAGAAGGGCGCCGACGCTGCGATGAAGAACGCCAAGGGTGAAACGATGACCTTCCAGGGTCCGGCGTCCGAATCCGCCATTGCCGACCAGGTGAACATGGTTGAAAACGCGGTCAACCGTAAGGTGGACGGCATCGTGCTTGCACCTTCCGATCCGGACGCTCTTCTGCCAGCCGTCAAGAAGGCATGGGAAGCGCGCATTCCGGTCGTTCTGATCGACTCGCAGCTGGCCAAGGGTGGCGAGCAGTACTACCAGTCGTTCCTGGCGACCGACAACAAGAAGGCCGGTGAGCTTGCCGCCGAAGAAATGATCAAGAAAGTCGGCAAGGAAGGCAAGATCGCCGTCATGTCGTACGTTGCCGGTGCTGGTTCTGAAATCGGTCGCGTCGGTGGCTTCGTCGACTACATCAAGGCGAATTCCAAGCTCCAGATCGTTGGCCCTTACTACTCTCAGTCCCAGATGGCGACCGCTCTGAACCAGACCACCGATGTTCTGGCCGCCAACCCTGATCTGAAGGGCATCTTTGGCGCCAACGAGCCGACCGCAATCGGTGTTGGCCGCGCGCTTGCTCAGTCCGGCAAGGCTGGCAAGGTCGTTGCCATCGGCTTCGACGGTAACGAAGATCTCCAGAACTTCGTCAAGGACGGCACGCTGTCTGCGATCGTCGTACAGGGTTCCTACCAGATGGGCGAAAAGGGCGTTGAAACCGTCGAAAAGCTCATCAAGAAGGAAAAGGTCGAGAAGTTCGTCGATACCGGTGTCGTCGTCGTCACCAAGGAAAACATCGACAAGCCGGAAGCCAAGAACGTTCTGTACTAACAACGTCTTCTGCCACGCCTGAGCTGGTCTTGGGCGTGACAGGAACTTCCTTTGAGAAGACCAAAGCAGATGGTTGCATCGTGTGCGGCCATCTCCACCAAACGATAAATGTGAAAGTGCCCGCCATGAAGGTCTCCGATAAACGCAAACTGCCCCATAGAGATGTCGAAGTGACCATCATGGGCCTCGGCTGTGCGCAGATGGGCAACCTCTATCGCCTCACGCCTTATGAGGAATCCAAGGGCGCTTTCGACAAGGCCTGGGACAGCGGCATGCGTTATTTCGATACCGCGCCCTTCTACGGCTATACCCGCTCCGAGCGTCGTCTCGGCACGATGGTGACGGAGCATGACCGCAGTGAATATACGCTCAGCACCAAGGTCGGCCGTGTCATGGTGCCGGATGAAACCGTCGGACCGGAAGAAGATACCTATGTCGCACCGCTCCCTTTCCGGCCGGTCTACGACTATTCCTACGACGCCATAATGCGCTCCTTCGAGGCGAGCCAGCAGCGTCTCGGCGTCCTCAAGCCCGACATTCTCTATATCCACGACATCGGCCCTTACACCCACGGCGACAAGCACCAGCATTATTGGGATCAGTTGACGACGGGCGGTGGATTCAAGGCTCTTGGCAAGCTGCGCGACGAAGGCTCGACGAAAGCCGTCGGTCTTGGCGTCAACGAGTGGGAAGTGGTTCGCGATGCCATGGAGGTGTTCGACATCGACGCCGCCATGCTCGCCGGTCGTTATACGCTGCTCGAGCAGCAGAGCCTGAGCTTCATGAATGCCTGCGCCGAAAAGGGTGTCGGCATTGTCATTGCTGGTGCCTTCAATTCCGGCATTCTGGCCGGTAATCGCAAGTTCAATTACAAGGACGCACCGGCCGAGCTTCTGGCACGGGTTGATGCACTGCATGATGTCTGCGAGGAGATGGGTGTATCGCTTCAGGCGGCCGCACTGCAGTTCCCGCTCGCTCATCCCGCCTCGGTGACCGTCGTCTCCGGCGCGCGCAATGCTGAGCAGTTGACCTCCAACATCGCCTGGTTCGAGCAGGACATTCCGGATGCGTTCTGGGCCGAGTTGCACCGCCGCGGTCTGATCGCCGAAGGTTCACCCGTCCCAGGGGCAAAGGGCTGACGCCATGCTCATCGATGCACATCAGCATTTCTGGCTGCTGAAAGACCGGCAGGGCCAGTGGCCGCCAGCGTCGCTTGAGGCGATCTACCGGGACTTCCTGCCCGCAGATCTCCAGCCCTTGCTGGAGAAGGCGGGTGTGTCCGGTACGGTGCTGGTGCAGACGATGGAAAGCGCTGCCGACACGGATTTCATGCTAACGCTTGCCGATGACAACAGCTTCATCAAGGGTGTTGTCGGTTGGGTGGATATGAAGGCTGCGGATGCGCCGCAGGACATCGCCCGACTTGCCTCTCACCGCGCGCTGAAAGGCGTGCGTCCGATGTTGCAGGATATTGCCGACGTTCAGTGGATCGACGATCCGGCACTTGACCCTGCTGTCGAAGCGCTGGTCGAGAAGGGCCTTGTTTTCGATGCGCTCGTTCTTCCGCCGCATCTGACCCATCTGCTACGTTTTGCCAGCCGTCACCCGGCATTGAAAATCGTCATCGATCATGGCGCGAAGCCCAAGATCGCGACAGGCCATTATGTCGAATGGCGCAGAGACATGGACGTTCTTGCCGCCCTGCCCAACGTTTACTGCAAACTCTCCGGTCTTCTGGTGGAGCGCGGCGATCAGAAGCCAGAAGCGGTTCGGCCCTATGCTGAAACGATCCTCGAGCTGTTTGGCCCTGAGCGGGTGATTTTTGGCAGCGACTGGCCGGTGATCCGGCTGGCTGGCGATTATCAGGGCTGGCTGGATTTTTGCCGCGATGTGGTTCCGCAAGAGCACCACGCCAAGGTTTTCGGCGGAAACGCCATCGATTTTTATTCTCTTTCGGACAGGTGATTCATGCTGGCGATCTTTTGCGACAAACCCGGTCTCCTCGTTTCCAAGGAACTGCCGAAGCCGCCGCGTGCGGAGAATGAAGTTCTTGTCCGGATTCGTCGTATCGGCGTGTGCGGCACGGATCTGCACATCTTCACCGGTAACCAGCCCTACCTCTCCTATCCGCGTATCATGGGCCATGAACTGTCCGGTACGGTCGAGGAAGCGCCTGAGGGAAGCAGCCTTTCGACCGGCGATATCGTCACCATCATACCCTACATGTCCTGCGGCCATTGCAGTGCCTGCCTGAAGGGCAAGAGCAATTGCTGCCGTAACATCGGCGTGCTCGGCGTGCATCGCGATGGCGGCATGGTGGAGTATCTGAGCGTGCCGCAGCAATTCGTGCTGAAGGCGGAAGGTCTCTCCCTCGATCAGGCCGCCATGACGGAGTTCCTGGCAATCGGCGCGCATGCGGTGCGTCGCGGTGCGGTCGAAAAGGACCAGCATGTGCTGATCGTCGGCGCCGGTCCGATCGGCATGGCCGTTGCCGTCTTTGCCGTGATGAATGGTGCGACGGTGACGATGATCGACAGCCGCGAAGACCGGCTATCCTTCTGCCGCGATCATCTCGGCGTCTCCAATATCGTGCAGCTCGGCGAAGGCGACAAGGATCGTCTGAGCGAGATCACCGAAGGCAATTTCTTCGATGTCGTCTTCGACGCCACGGGCAATCCGAAGGCCATGGAGCACGGCTTTTCCTTTGTCGGCCATGGCGGGGCCTATGTCCTCGTCTCCATCGTCGCCAGCGATATCAGCTTCAATGACCCGGAATTCCACAAGCGCGAGACGACATTGCTTGGTAGCCGCAATGCCACGCCGGAAGATTTCGAGCGGGTGCTGCAAGCCCTGCGTGACGGTCGCGTGCCGGACGCTCTCATCACCCACCGCATGACGCTCGCCGAAGTGCCAGCCAACTTCGCCGGCTTGACCGACCCACGCGCCGGCGTCATCAAAGGCATGGTGGAAGTGGCCTGAACGACCGACGAGCCTCTCATATTCAATGACCCCTGACCGCGAGTAAACGGCCATGACCAAGATTACCGACCTGCGCGTTTTCGATCTGCGCTTCCCCACCTCACAGAGCCTTGACGGCTCGGATGCGATGAATCCGGATCCGGATTACTCCGCGGCCTACGTCATTCTCGATACGGATGAGCCTTCGCTGAAGGGGCACGGACTGACCTTCACCATTGGTCGCGGTAACGACATCTGCTGCATGGCGATCAAGGCGATGCGTCATCTGGTTGTTGGAACCGATCTCGCCACCGTCATCGAGAACCCCGGCAAATATTGGCGCCACCTGACGAGCGACAGCCAGCTGCGCTGGATCGGTCCAGACAAGGGCGCCATGCATCTGGCCACCGGTGCAGTCGTCAACGCCGTCTGGGATCTGCTTGCGAAGCAGGCTGGCAAGCCGGTGTGGCAGTTCGTTGCCGATATGAGCGCCGAAGAGATCGCCGATATCGTCGACTATCGCTATCTGACCGATGTTCTGACGCGCGATGATGCGCTCGCCATCCTGAAGAAGGCGGAAGCCGGAAAGAAGGAGCGCGTCGATATCCTGAAAGCCGAGGGTTACGCCTGCTATACCACTTCGGCCGGTTGGCTCGGTTACAGCGACGAGAAGCTGCGTCGCCTTTGCCATGAGGCGATCGATGCCGGCTTCAACCACGTAAAGATGAAGGTCGGCCGTGATCTGGAGGACGATATTCGTCGCCTCACCATTGCCCGTGAGGTCATCGGTCCTGATCGCTATCTGATGATCGATGCCAACCAGGTCTGGGAAGTCGATCAGGCCATCGAGTGGGTCAACAAGCTTGCCTTCTGCAAGCCCTTCTTCATCGAAGAGCCGACAAGCCCGGACGATATTGCCGGTCACCGCAAGATCCGCCAGGCCATCGGCTCTGTGAAGGTCGCGACCGGCGAAATGTGCCAGAACCGCATCATGTTCAAGCAGTTCATCGCCGAAGGCGCGATCGACGTCGTGCAGATCGACAGCTGCCGCATGGGTGGTCTGAACGAAGTTCTGGCCGTTCTGCTGATCGCCGCGAAATACAATCTGCCCGTCTGGCCGCACGCCGGTGGCGTGGGTCTGTGCGAATATGTGCAGCACCTGTCGATGATCGACTATCTGGTCGTCTCCGGTACCAAGGAAGGGCGCGTGATCGAGTATGTTGATCACCTGCACGAGCACTTCTTTGAGCCATGCGATATCCAGAACGCCGCTTACATGCCGCCAAAGATGGCTGGCTTCTCTATCGAGATGAAGCCGGAGTCGATTGAGGCTTATACCTTCAAAGGCTGAGGTTCCGATTTCTCCTCCCGGACCCCATTATGCTCGGGCTCGTCCCGAGCATTTTTTTAACCAGAGACAGGAGCGATTCAAAGCTCTGAAAGAGCAGCTTGGAGCCTGTCCCACTCCGCTTCCTTACCGGGAAGACCAAAGCGCATATCGTTCGGACGCTCATCGAAGATGCGGACGAGAATGCCTTTATTGGCAAGCTGGGCGAACAGGGCGGCTGCCCGTGCATCACGCACGAGACGAAAAAGGCTGGTGCCGCCCACAACGGTCAGACCTGCGCTCGTCAATATTGCATCGAGGCGCGTGACTTCTTTCCTTAGCCGGAGTCGCATGGCGTCACGCCAGCCATTGTCCGCCAGCGCTTCCGCCGCCACATGCAGCGCCGGGCCTGAGACGGCCCACGGCCCCAGGCGCTGCTCCAGCCGTGCGGCAATCTCCGGATGTGCAACGGCAAAGCCGAGGCGTAACCCCGCCATTCCGTAGAATTTTCCAAAGGATCGCAGGACGATCAGCCCATCGATCCCCGTGGCGTCGGCCAAGCTTGCACCATAGCCGGTTTCGATAAAGGCCTCATCGATCACCAGCAGGCCGCTTTTGCGGCTCATCTCGGAGGCAAGAGCTGAGAGCTCGCTCCGCCCCACGACCCGACCATCCGGGTTGTTCGGATTGATGACGACGGCGTAGTCGAAGTCTGAGAGGTCTGAGAAATTGGACACCTCCGCAACGTCGAGGTCCGCCATTCGCGCCGTTCTGGCATGTTCCGCGTAAGCGGGTGTGAGAACCGCTGCTCGTTTTGCACCTCGTTGCAGGGCGAGTTCTGCCAGCAACGGCATCAGCATCTGCGTTCCAGGTGCAGCGACAATATGCGCCGCAGAGGGCGCGCCGAAGGCTGCGGCGGCAACTTCCTTCAAGCGGTTCAATGCGGAAGGTTCGGGCAGGCGGGCAAAGGCGCTGGCAGGAATGGCAGAATGCGGATAGGAATGCGGATTGATCCCCGTGGAAAGGTCGATCCAGGGTTCCGGCGCCAGCGGAAAAGACGCCCGCGCCCGCCCCAGATCGCCACCATGACGGATCGCAGCCTGCATAGTCACCGGTCCCGTATCGCCCATGTTCTTTGCTCTCGCTTTCCTGTCGCTTCTGATCGAACGCCTTGTCGGCTATCCCGACTGGCTGTTTCGCCGCATCGGTCATCCGGTCACATGGATTGGTTCGCTTATCGCGCTGCTTGACAGAAAATGGAACCGGGAACAGGGATCATTTTCCAATCGTGAAGCCAAAGGCGTGCTGGCGCTTGTGGTCTTTCTCGGCGTCACCGTCTCCATCGCGCTCGCTTTGCAGAATGTCCTTCTGGTTCTTCCGCTGGGCTTGTTGCTGGTCGCCGTCGTCGGTGCTTCGCTTCCAGCACAAAAAAGCCTGGAGCAACATGTCGAGGCGGTCGCCACTGCGCTGGAAAGCGAAGGTCTCGAAGGCGGCAGGAGAGCCGTGTCGATGATCGTTGGCCGCGATCCTGATCAGCTGGATGAGGCGGCGGTGTGCCGGGCGGCCATCGAAAGCCTGGCGGAGAATTTTTCCGATGGCATTGTGGCACCATCCTTCTGGCTCGGTCTGCTCGGGCTGCCGGGCGGTGCTGGCTACAAGGCCATCAATACGGCTGACAGCATGATCGGCCACCGCACGCCGCGCCATGAGGCCTTCGGCTGGGCTTCAGCGCGGCTGGACGATTTGGTGAACCTTCCCGCCTCGCGCCTGACGGCTTGTTTGTTCATCCTCGCTGCCGTCTTCGTCAAGGGCGCCTCACCGCAAGGTGCCCTGCGTGCAGTCGCGCGCGATGCGAAGCACCATCGTTCGCCCAATGCCGGCTGGCCGGAATCGGCGCTGGCGGGTGCGCTTGGTTTTGCGCTTGCCGGGCCGCGTTCCTATGGCGGACAGATGATGCAGGCGCGCTTCATGGGCGAAGGGGGACGACGGAATTTGACCGCTGCCGATATTCGCCAGGCGCTGAAACTTGCGCGGGTCGCCGATGCGCTGTTGATCGGGCTCTTCGGCTTTTTGGCGTTGGTTACCGTGCTATAGACAGCAGCGCGTCGAGATCGAGGTGGCGCTCCATATGGTCCGCCAACCGATCCAGAACGGCATCCACCTGCGCTTCGTAATTCAGGGAAGATGATTGCCCGCCAAGCCTTTGCAGCCAGGCGCTGCGCTGTCCGTCATCGGCAAACAGACCATGGACGTAGGTGCCGAAAACGCGACCGTCCGCTGAGATTGCACCATCGACGTGATTGCCGATCGTGGCAAAGGGACGATTGCAGTCATCGCCCTTCGTCACACCCACATGCATCTCATAGCCGGAAAATGCCTGACCATCGAAGCTGCGCCCTTCGACCGAGACCAGCCTCTTGTCTCCCGTCAGCACCGTTTCGACATTCAGCAAGCCAAGCCCATCAACGGTAGAAGGCGGACCTTCCATGCCGTCCGGGTCCGATAAGACACGTCCAAGCATCTGATAGCCGCCGCAAAGACCAAGCACGGCACCACCACGGCGAAGATGCGCGTGGATGTCGATATCGAAACCGGCCTGCTTCAGGACAGAGAGATCGGCAATCGTCGATTTCGATCCGCAGAGCAGGATGAGGGCGCAATCGCCGGGAATGGCTGTCCCGGGACGCACGCGCACCAGTTCGACATCCGGCTCCATATCGAGTGGATCGAGATCGTCGAAGTTCGAGATATGTGGGAGGATCGGCACGGCGATGCGGATTTTCGCATCGGGCTTCGATTGGCCGTTGCCGGTCAAACCCAGCGCATCTTCGGCAGGCAGACGGGCCGCCTCGGCAAAATGTGGCAGGAGGCCGATGGAGCTCCAGCCAGTATGCTGGGCAATAATGCGCATGCCTTCATCGAACAGCGAAGGATCGCCGCGAAAACGGTTGACGATGAAGCCCTCGATCATCGAGGCGTCGTCCGCATCCACCACCGTCTTCGTGCCGACGAGGCTGGCAATAACCCCTCCCCGGTCGATATCGCCGATCAGGATCACGGGAACATCGGCTGCGCGGGCAAATCCCATATTGGCAATGTCGTTGGCGCGCAGATTGACTTCCGATGCGCTGCCGGCGCCTTCGACCAGCACCAGATCAGCGTGGGTCTTCAGGTGCTCGAAGCTTTCCAGCACCCGGGGCATCAGCCCGGCCTTCATCTGTTGATAGTCGGCTGCTTTCGCATTGCCGAGAATTTTCCCCTGAACCACGACCTGCGCACCTGTTTCGCTCTGAGGCTTCAAGAGAACCGGGTTCATGTGCACTGACAGCGGCACGCCAGCGGCGCGCGCTTGCAGAGCTTGCGCCCTTCCAATCTCACCGCCATCGGCTGTGACCGCCGCGTTATTTGACATGTTCTGCGGCTTGAAGGGCAAGACCGAAAGTCCGCGCCGGGTAAAGGCGCGCGCCAGACCCGCCACCATCAGCGACTTGCCGACATCCGAGCCGGTTCCCTGAAACATGATGGATCTGGCGGCCATGGATCAGTACTCGATGCCGGATTGGGCTTTGACGCCCGCCTTGAAGTGATGCTTCACCAGCGTCATCTCCGTCACCATGTCGGCCGCTTCGATCATGAGAGGCTTGGCATTGCGGCCGGTAACGATGACGTGGAGATCGGGGCGGCGGCTCTGCAAGGTGGCGACGACCTCTGTCAGATCGAGATAGTCATAGCGCAGCGCAATGTTCAGCTCGTCCAGCACCAGAAGACCAATCGTGTCGTCGGCCATCAGCATTTTGGCTTCGTCCCAGGCTTTGGTAGCCGCGGCGACGTCGCGCTTCAGATCCTGCGTGTCCCACGTGAAACCTTCGCCCATGGTGCGCCATTCCACCCGGTCGCCGAAAATCGTCAGCGCCTGCTGCTCGCCGGTCGACCACGCACCCTTGATGAACTGAACGATGCCAACCCGTCTGCCCGTGCCGAGCATCCGAAGCGCAAGGCCGAAGGCGGCCGTCGACTTGCCCTTGCCGGGACCGGTATTGACCATCAGCAGACCCTTCTCGATGGTCTTTTCGGCCACTTCCGCATCCTGCACGCTCTTGCGGTTCACCATCTTTTCGCGGTGGCGGGCGGCCTCGCTGTCGCTGATCTCGCGTGTCATGATGTCCCACGTCCTTCCGAGCCGTTTTTTTAAAGCGGCGACTATAGTCAAAACGCCCTCCTCCGCAATGGAGCCTATGAGAGGCGTGACAATGCTTGCATTGACCAAGGCGCGGCTTGCCCGTAAAGGTAAGGCACTGACGGTCTTTTTCCGGCAACGGGAAAAGCTAAGAGGGAACACGGTTCCGCCCGCTCTTTGGGTCAATCCGTGGCTGCCCCCGCAACTGTAAGCGGCGAGCCCGCACCGTAAAGCCACTGGATTTCGATCCGGGAAGGCGGTGCTAGGGCGCTCGTTCAAGCCGCAAGCCAGGAGACCTGCCGTTTCAGAACAAAACGTCTGCCGGGCGGGGTGCTCCGGTCAGTCGGTCTCGCCGAGTTTCGGTTTGCGCTGTCTCGCATTCCGTCTTCGGCATTCGCACCCCTTGCATGTTTGAATGGCGGAAGCGGATACGATTTGGATATTACCTCAACATCGTCACGGACCGAAGGATCAACCGATACGCGCGAAGCGTCAGGCCTGGTCGTTTATGTCTGCCGCAGTTGCCGCGACGAGGCGGAGCCGAATGCGGAGCCCCGTCCTGGTGCGCTTCTCGCGCAAGCGGCGATTGCGCTTGGCACTGATGCAAATGTCGAGGTGCGCAGCGTCAATTGTCTTGCCAATTGCAAGCGTGGCGCCAGCGCTGCAATACGCACAGCCGACGGCTGGTCCTATGTGTTTGGCGGGCTGACGCCTGAAAACGCCGTGGATCTGATCACCGGTGCGCGCCTGCTTTCCACGTCCACCGATGGCCTGATGCCCTGGCGCGGCCGTCCCGATAGTTTGAAGCGCGGCATGGTCGCGCGTATCCCCCCTTTGAATTTCGTCGAGGAGACATCATGACCACGCTAGAGCGCGTTCCCTGCACCATCGTCACCGGCTTTCTGGGCGCCGGCAAAACCACGCTGCTGCGCGGCCTTCTTGAAAAGCTCGATGGCAAGCGACTGGCGATCATCGTCAACGAGTTCGGCGATGTCGGTATCGATGGTGAAATCCTCAAAGGCTGCGGCATCGAAAGCTGCCCGGAAGAAAATATCGTCGAGCTTGCCAATGGCTGTATCTGCTGCACGGTCGCCGATGATTTTCAGCCGGCCATCGAACAGATCCTGAGCCGCCAGCCCAGGGTCGAACATATCCTGATCGAAACCTCCGGCCTCGCACTGCCGAAACCCCTCGTCCAGGCCTTCCAATGGCCGGCGATCAAGAGCCGCGTCACCGTCGATGCCGTCATTGCGGTGGCCGATGGCGCAGCGCTCGCAGAAGGCATGGTGTCGCATGACATGGATGCGCTGGCCGCCCAGCGCGCGAATGACGAAGCGCTCGATCATGACGATCCAGTCGAAGAAGTCTTCGAAGACCAGATCGCCTGCGCCGACCTGATCGTGCTGACCAAGGGCGATCTTCTCGATGCGGATGGTCTGGAGCGCGCAAAGGCACACATCACGGAGCACCTGCCAAAGGCTGCGAAGATCGTTGTCGCATCGCATGGCCAGATCGATCCTGCGGTTTTGATCGGTCTTGGGCTTGCGGTCGAGAACGATATCGAAAACCGGCATACCCACCATGATGACGAAGAAGACCACGATCACGACGAGTTCGACAGCTTCGTCGTCGAGCTTGGCGCCGTGTCCGATCCTGAGGCGCTGGCTCAGCGTATCGCCCAGACGGCGGCATCCGAGAATGTCCTGCGCATCAAAGGCTTTGTCGAAGTCTCCTACAAGCCGATGCGTCTGCAGGTTCAGGCCGTCGGCTCGCGCGTAAACCACTATTTCGATCGCCCTTGGGCTGCAGGCGAAGTGCGCCGGTCGGCGCTTGTCGTGATTGGCGAGAAGGGCCTCAACCGCGAGAAGATCGAACAGATGCTCGCTGCCTGACGC
Organism: Agrobacterium sp. CNPSo 3708; assembly: GCF_028674915.1. Taxonomy (NCBI): domain Bacteria; kingdom Pseudomonadati; phylum Pseudomonadota; class Alphaproteobacteria; order Hyphomicrobiales; family Rhizobiaceae; genus Agrobacterium; species Agrobacterium sp. CNPSo 3708. The sequence goes on along the minus strand of NZ_JAQZSF010000007.1, from coordinate 285,960 downwards.
ATCATGCATATTCTCGCCACCACATCCTCGTCGCTGGAAGACCTGATCGAGCCGGTTGATCTCAACCAGCCCCAGGCGGATGTGGTGGTGCTGTCTTTCTCGTCCAGCGACCTTGCAGGTCTGCAGCGCGCCTGGCCGGAGGATTCAGGCGTTTCGCTCAGCGTCGCCAATCTTTCCGAGCTGCGACATCCCATGTCCGTCGACCTCTGGATGGAAAAGACGGCGGAGCATGCCAAGCTGATCCTTATCCGGATTCTGGGAGGGGCGGATCGCTGGCGCTACGGCGTCGATCAGTTGGCGATGATGGCACGCAGGCGCGGCATCAAGCTCCTGCTTCTGCCCGGTGAGTGCAGCGAGCGCGACGAAAAGCTCGAGGCGCAATCCACGATCGACCAGGCGTGGCTCGCTTCGATCCTCTCCTTCTTCCGCGAAGGCGGCCCGCAGAATATGCGCTGCCTTTCGGAAGGTCTTGCCGCTTTTGCTAAAACCGATGTCTGGCCTGGCGTCACGCCGGAACCGCTGCCGAAATCCGGCTTCTATCTCCCGGGTCTTGGCGCCGTCCATGTGGATAACGCCCTCGCGGCTTTTGTCCCCGAAGCTCCAAGACTTCCCATTCTTTTCTACCGCTCCATGCTTCTGGCTGCCGATGTTGCGCCGATTGATGCGCTCTTCGAGGCGCTGAAATCCCGCGGTTTCGCGCCTCTGCCGATCTTTGTCAGCGGCCTGAAGGATGGCGAAGCGATCCGATTTCTGGAAGACGCGCTCGCATCGATCAGACCCGCTGCCATCGTCGCAGCCACTGCCTTTGCCAGCCAGACGGATCAGGACGGCAAGAGCCTGTTCGACCGGCTGGGCGTGCCGGTGTTCCAGGTGATAATGGCCACGACCCGGCGTGATGGCTGGGCCGAAAACATGCGGGGCCTCAATCCATCTGACCTCGCCATGCATGTGGTCTTGCCGGAACTCGATGGACGTATTCTCGCGGGTGCGATCTCCTTCAAACAGGCCGATCCTGCCGGGCGCCAGGGGATGATCAACGCCCCAGAGGCAGACCGGGTCGAGCAGGTTGCTCGTCGTATTGCGGCCTTCCTTCGGTTGACGCAGACTGCGACCGAGGAAAGACGTCTCGTCATCCTCATGCCGGATTACCCCGGTGCCGCACCCGGTCGCACGGGCTATGCCGTGGGCCTCGACGTACCGCAAAGCGTGCTGGAGATGCTGCGCGATATGCAGGATTTGGGTTACGCGGTCGGCGATATTCCGGCCACCGCACGTGAGCTTCTGGATCGGATTGAGACGGAGAGCGCCGCTCTTCCTCTCATCCGATACCGAACCTATTTCGACGCGCTTCCTGATGAGGCGCGCGCTGGGGTGGCTTCGGCCTGGGGCGATGCCGCTGACGACGAAGCTGTCGTCGATCAGGCCTTTCGCTTCCGCGCCGCCCGCTTCGGTTCCGTTGTCGTCGCGCTTGCTCCGGACCGTGGGCGCCAAGCCGACAGGCGGGTCGATTATCACGATCCAGCCTTGCCGCCGCGCCATGCGCTTGCGGCGTTTGGTGCGTGGATGCAGCAGGACTTCGATGCGCACGCCATCATCCATGTGGGCGCTCACGGCACGCTTGAATGGCTGCCGGGCAAGACGGTCGCGCTGTCGGAAACCTGTTTCCCGGAAATCGTCACCGGTCCGCTGCCGGTCATCTACCCCTTCATCGTGTCCAATCCAGGTGAGGCTGCTGTCGCCAAACGACGGATCGCTGCCGTGACGATCGGGCACATTCCGCCCGTACTGGTTGCCGCCGGTCTCTCGCCGGAGCAGGCGGCGCTTGAACAGCTGGTCGACGAATATGCTCAGGCCGATGGGCTTGATCGTCGTCGCCGCGACCGTCTGGCAAAGCTGATCGTCGAGAAGGCTTTCGAGACGGGGCTCGCCGCCGATGCCGGTATCGGCGCGGAGGCAGATGCGGATTCGGCTCTGACACGGATCGATGCCTTCTTGTGCGACCTGAAGGATTTCGCCATCAAGGACGGCCAGCATGTCTTCGGGCGCTGTGCGAGTGATGAGCCGGATTCTCTGAGGCGCGAAAGCGCTGCCCAAGAAAAGGCGGCGCTGCTGGCGGCGCTGGATGGTCATCATATTGTGCCGGGCCCATCCGGTGCACCCGCACGCGGACGACTGGATGTGCTGCCGACCGGGCGCAATCTCTATGCCGCCGATCCGCGCACCATGCCGACACCGACGGCCTTCGAGCTTGGAAAAGCTGCAGGCGAAGAGGTGCTGCGTCATCATCTGCAAAGCCATGGCGACTGGCCGCGGCATCTGGTTTTCGATCTCTGGGGCTCCGCATCGCTGCGCAATGGCGGCGAAGATGTCGGCCAGGCACTGCATCTGATGGGTGCGCGTCCGATCTACGATCAGGCGACCGGCCGGGTGAACGGCATTGAAGTTTTGCCGCCAGCCAAGCTCGGACGCCCGCGGGTGGACGTGACCTTCCGCATTTCGGGCCTGTTCCGCGATATGTTCCCGCCTCTGATTGCCCTTCTCGATGCGGCGGCAAGGACGATTGCTTCACGCGAAGAGTCGCCCGGCGACAATCCTCTGGCTGAGGAAACGACCTCTCTCGGTCGTATCCCAGCACGCATTTTCGGCTCGGCTCCCGGTACCTATGGCGCTGGCATCGAAGAGGCCTTGGCAAGCGGCGATTGGGACGAGCGGGAAGAGTTGGGCCAAGCCTATCTGGACGCGGCCAGCCACGCCTTTGGCGGGGCAGATGGCTTGTCGATCCTTTCCGATTCAGGCTTTGCTGCCCAAGTCGAACGCGCTGAACTTCTGGTTCATACCGGTGACGATCCGGGTCGCGATCTTCTGGACGGTTCATCCGACGTCGCCTTCATCGGTGGCTTTACCGCCGCCAAGGCAAAGCTTGGACAGGCGGCGGACGTGGTGGCGCTGGATACGACGGATCCCGCCCGGCCGCGTGCGCGCTCCATCGCCCAGGCAATCACCCGCGTTGTGCGAGCCCGTGCCGTCAATCCGCACTTCATCGCCGGACAGATGCGCCATGGTCCGCGCGGCGCGGCCGAATTTGCAGAAACTGTCGACCGGCTGATCGGCTTTGCCGAAACCACACAAGCTGTTTCCTCGTCGCTGATCGAAGCGCTCTACGATGCCTATTTCGGCAATGAAGAGGTGCGCGATTTCATTTTGCGGGAAAACCCCAAGGCTGCGGAGCTGATGGCACAACGCTTCCTGTCTGCACGCCGCCGCAACCTTTGGCACAGCCGTCGCAACGCCGTGGATGCGGAACTGGAAATGCTGATCGCTCCGCGGTCCTCCGAGGACTCGTCCAGGAGGGTTACGGCATGAACCCGCTCGCCCCGGTCCAGCCCTTTTCTCGCAGAGGCGTCTGCCCTGCCCTCTCCGCCCCGATGCAGACGGGCGATGGACTGTTGTCGCGCGTGGCCTTTACCGCTTCGCTGTCGCCAAGCGATCTCGACCGTCTCGGCGATCTCGCCCGCCGACACGGCAACGGGCTTCTGGATGTGACCGCTCGCGGCAGCCTTCAATTTCGCGGATTGACGGCTGACAGCGCTGTTGAACTGGAGCACGATGTTCTGGCGCTGCAGCTGCCATTGCGGCAGGGGCTTGCTGTGGAAGCCTCACCGCTTGCTGGGATGGACGATAGCGAAGTCGCCAATCCTGCGCCGATTCTTGAACTCATCAGCCACAAGGCCAGGGTGCTTGATCTCGATACGAAGCTGGCCGCGAAGATGTCGGTCATCCTCGATGGCGGTGGTGTGGCTCCGATGGGTGGGCTGCTTGCCGATATCAGGCTCAAAGCGGTCCAGCGGGACGGAGGCGTCCTCTGGCTGCTGATGCTGGGTGGCACGGAAGAGAAGGCCCTGCTCGCAGGAGCCTTGCGGATAGAAGATGCCGCGGATTGCGTGATCGATCTCCTCAGTCATCTGGCGGAGCGAGGACCGGATGCGCGTGGGCGCGATCTGGATATTGCGGCTGTGCGTGGTGTATGCGGCGATCGTCTCATGCACGTTGCATCAGACGTCCGCGCGCCAACGCATGACGTCGGGGTGCCGAAGCAAACCGATCAGCGCAGACTGTGGGCGCTCAATGATCGCCTCTGCGTCGCCGTTATCGCCCCGGCTTTCGGGCAGATAAGTTCGGAAGCGCTGTCTGCGCTGTGCAAGATTGCAGTCGATCTCGGCGTTCAGTCCATCCGGCCGGGTCCGGCGCGCGGGCTCTACGCGCTTGGGCATCACCACGCGTGCGCGGCCCTTATGGATTATGCCAAGACGGCGGGTCTCATTATCAGCGACAATGACCCTCGGACCACCATCGCTGTGTGCGCCGGCGCGCCATCCTGCGCATCGGCTTATGCCCCGGTTCGAGCCCTCGCAGAGTTCGCAGCCAAAGAGTGCGGCACGATGCTCGACGGCTCCTTCACCTTGCATCTTTCCGGTTGCGGCAAGGGCTGTGCCCATCCCGCCCCCGCGCTCCTTGCCTTTTTCGGCACGTCGGAAGGTTTTTCCTTCGGCTATCAGGCCAAGGCTTCAGCCCTTCCCGATGCGCAGCTGACCATCGATCACCAAAAGGCCGGGCTTTCCAGGCTTGCCCGCCTTTATGAAAAAGAACATAAGCCCGGAGAAAATGCCCGTGCTCTCCTTGTCCGCCTCGGCAAGGACAGGATTGTCACGGTGCTCCGACAGGACGAGACATGACGACTTACGACTATATCCGCAATGGCGATGCGATCTATGAGCGCTCCTTTGCCATCATCCGTGAGGAAGCGGATCTTAACGCCTTCACGCCCGAACAGGCGGATATTGCCATTCGCATGATCCATGCCTGCGGACAGGTGGAAGCAGCGCGGCACTTTCGCTTTTCCGAGAATTTCGTTTCCGCCGCGCGTGGGGCGCTCGCAGCGGGAAAGCCCATTTTATGTGACGCGGAAATGGTTGCGCATGGCGTCACGCGGGCGCGTCTGGCGTCTGGCAATGCCGTGATCTGCACGCTGCGCGATCCGCGTACGCCGGAGTTGGCGAAATCCATCGGCAACACCCGTTCCGCGGCGGCCCTCGATCTCTGGGCCGATCACCTTGACGGCGCTTTGGTTGCCATCGGCAATGCGCCGACAGCGCTGTTTTATCTTTTGGAAATGCTGGAGAAGGGTGCGCCGCGCCCGGCAGCCATCATCGGCATGCCGGTCGGTTTCGTCGGGGCGATGGAATCCAAGGACGCGCTGGAAGAAAGCACGCTCGGCATTCCCTACGTCATCGTCAAAGGCCGCATGGGCGGCTCTGCGATGACGGCTGCTGCCGTCAACGCCGTTGCGAGGGCGGGCCTATGAGCGCTGCCCTTTACGATCCGGCACCTGAAAAGGCATTGAAGGGCAAGGTCATCGGTGTCGGCACCGGCCCCGGCGATCCCGAACTTCTGACGCTGAAGGCCGTGCGTGCTATCGAAACGGCAGACGTACTCGCCTTCTTCTGCAAGCGCGGCAGCAAGGGCAATGGCCGCGGCATCGTCGAAAGCTTCATCCGGCCCGGCACGCTGGAAATGCCGCTCGTCTATCCGGTCACGGTAGAAAGCGACAAGAACGGCGACGACTATCGCGGCGCGATCGCCGCCTTCTTCGATCAGTCGGCACGCGACATCGCCGTCCATCTGGATGCGGGTCGCACCGTTGCGGTTCTGTCGGAAGGCGATCCGCTCTTTTACGGTTCCTATATGCATCTGCATCTGCGGCTTGCGCCCAACTATCCGGCGGAAGTCGTTGCGGGCATCACCGCCATGTCCGGTTGCTGGTCGATGATCGGACTGCCGCTCGTGCAGGGAGACGACATCCTGAGCGTCCTTCCCGGCACACTTGGCGAGGATGCGCTTTTCGAGCGGCTTTCCGGCACGGATGGCGCTGTCATCATGAAGGTCGGTCGCAACCTGCCGAAGATTCGCCGGGCACTCGAAAAGGCTGGCAAGCTCGAAGGCGCGCTCTACGTCGAACGCGGCACCATGGCCAATGGCCACGCTATTCGATTGATCGAGCGCGATGAATCGCCTGCCCCCTATTTCTCTCTGGTTCTGGTGCCTGGCTGGAAGGATCGCCCGGCGGGAGAGATTGCGTGAGCCCGTCCTCCACCGGACGTCTGACGGTCGTCGGCCTCGGGCCCGGGAATCTCTTACAGATCACGCCGGAGGCACTGGCGGCTGTAGACGCGGCAGAGGATTTCTTCGGCTATATTCCCTATCTCGACAGGCTGTCGCTGCGTCCAGACCAACGGCGTCACGCATCGGATAATCGCGAGGAAATCTCACGCGCCGAAGCAGCGCTGACGTTGGCTGCAGCGGGTGGAAAAGTCTGCGTTGTCTCAGGCGGAGATCCAGGCGTTTTCGCCATGGCGGCCGCGGTCTGCGAGGCGATTGAGAACGGCCCTGCGGAATGGCGCGACATCGACTTTTCGGTCGTGCCCGGCGTCACCGCCATGCTGGCTGTCGCGGCAAGGGCGGGCGCCCCCCTCGGTCACGATTTCTGTGCCATTTCGCTCTCCGACAATCTGAAACCATGGTCGCTGATCGAAAAGCGGTTGGTGGCCGCGGCCGAAGCCGGTTTCGTCATGGCCTTCTACAATCCCGTCAGCAAGGCAAGACCGCATCAATTGGCGACGGCCTTCGATGTGCTGCGGGCGCACCTGCCGGGCTCCGTGCCTGTCATCTTCGGTCGCGCGGCCGGTCGTGCGGATGAGCGCATGCGGGTCGTGCCTTTGGCCGAAGCGCAGAGCGATATGGCCGACATGTCGACCTGTATCATCGTTGGATCGGTCGAAACGCGCATCATCGAGCGCGAAGGCCAGCCGTCGCTGGTTTATTCGCCGCGCTTTTCCAAGAGGGAAAGCTGATGGCGGATTGCGGACAGCGCAGTCTCGATATCCGGCACCACGACGCTCACCCCATTGGCCTCTTGGCGAGCGGGACGGTCGATCATGATCACAGGAATTCCAAGCGTGCGGGCAGCTTCGATTTTCGCGTGGGCCGCAGTACCGCCGGAGTTTTTCGAGACGATCACCTCGATCCCGTTACCCTTCAACATGTCGATCTCATCGGCAAGCGGAAAGGGTCCACGCGCCGTGATGTAGCGCGCATTCGCAACCTTAAGCGGCGGTTCTACCGGATCGACGCTGCGGATCAGATAGCGGTGCTGGGGCGCGGTTTCAAAGGGCAGGAGCTCCTGTCGGCCAAGCGCCAGAAAAGCGTTTGTGCTGACGGGACCCAGCGCAATCACCGCTTCCTCGACGTTTTCGACGTTCAGCCAGCGGTCACCCTCCCGCGCCACCCAAGCCGGGCGCGACAGTCTGACAAGAGCGACGCCTGCTATGCCAGCAGCCCTCACAGCATTGGCGGAAATGCGCGCCGCATAAGGGTGCGTCGCATCCACCAGCAGATCGAAACCTTCCTCGGCAATATAGCGCGCCAGGCCCTCAGCGCCGCCAAAGCCCCCGACGCGCATCGGGACGGGCTGCTTGACCGGGTCCTTCGTGCGGCCCGCCATGGACAGCAGAATTCGGTAGCCGGAGTCGTTGGCAAGCTTTCCAGCCAGGATGCGGGCATCCGCCGTGCCGCCGAGAATCAGGATGGAGCGTGTCATGGTTCGTGAATATGCCGGAACACCTGCCACTGCCAGCAAAAAACCTGCGCCATGGCTCTCCATCGTCGGTATCGGGGAGGATGGTCTTGCCGGGCTGGCTGAAAACGCTCGTCGCGCGATCGCGGCGGCCGAGGTCGTCTTCGGCGGCAAACGCCATCTCGAGCTTGCCTGCGATGCCATCACGGGCGAAGCGCGGCCTTGGCTCGTGCCCTTCGATGTCGGCATGGCCGAAGTCGTCGCCCTCTCTGGCCGGAAGGTCTGCGTCCTGGCGTCCGGCGATCCTTTCTTCCACGGTGTCGGCGTTACCCTGTTGCGGCTGGTCGATCCGGTAGAGGTGATTACCTACCCTGCTCCCTCCTCCATCTCGCTTGCCGCATCGCGTCTAGGCTGGGCTTTGCAGGATACCGCCTGCATTTCCCTGCATGGACGTTCCATTGACCTCATCCGACCGCATCTTCATGCTGGCGCGAAGATCATCGCGCTGACATCCGATGCCAGCGCCCCGGCGCTGATTGCCACCCTTCTCAAGGAGGCAGGTTTTGGCAGGTCGATCTTCCATCTGCTCGAAGCACTTGGCGGCACCCGCGAGAACGCCCGCACGACGACGGCACAAGGTTTTGCCTTTGCGGATGTCGATCCGCTCAATGTGGTCGCTATCGACGTCGTTGCGGATGAATCGGCACGAATCCTTCCCTTCGCCAGCGGGCTGGACGACGCGCTGTTCGAACATGATGGGCAAATGACCAAGCGTGAAATCCGCGCCGTCACGCTGTCGTCGCTTGCGCCTCGCCATGGTGAGCTGCTGTGGGATATCGGCACTGGCTCGGGCTCGATCGGCATCGAATGGATGCTCTCGCACCCGTCGCTGCGGGCCATCGGCATCGAGCAGAACACGGAGCGGGCAGAGCGCGCCATGCGCAATGCCGAAGCCTTTGGCGTGCCTGGTCTGGATGTAGTGATCGGCACGGCACCTGACGCTTTCGAAGGCCTGCCAACCCCCGACGCCATATTCATCGGCGGCGGCGGCAGCGAGGCCGGAGTTTTAGAGGGCGCAATCAGCGCCTTGAAGTCGGGCGGGCGGCTGGTTGCTAATGCCGTAACGCTGGAAATGGAGGCCATGCTGCTCTCCGCTCAGGCGCGATTAGGCGGGTCTCTGATCCGGCTTGAGGTGGCGCGCGCGTCCCCTGTCGGGCAGATGCAGGGCTGGCGTGCGGCGATGCCCGTCACACAGTGGGCTTGGGTCAAACCGAAGGATGTGCCGTGATCGTCGCTGGCGTCGGGTGCCGCAAGGGTGTGAGCCCCGAGGCGGTAATGGCTGCGCTTGGGCAGGCATCTGCCGAGCACAAGGTCTCATTCGCCTTCATGGCCACGGCGCCCTTCAAGGCCGATGAGCCAGCCTTGCTGGAAGCTGCGACCCGGCTTGGAATGGCTTTCGTCGTGGTGGCGCAGGCCGATTTCGACGCTGCCGCCGCTCGGACGCTGACCCGATCCGCATTGAGTTCGAAACATGCCGGCTCGCCGAGCGTCAGCGAGGCATCGGCGCTCGCCGCGCTTGGTGAAGCGTCGAGACTGATCGCCCCGCGTATGGTGATAGGCGATATTACCGTGGCCTTTGCCACGTCAGGAGACAAGATATGACGGTTCACTTCATTGGCGCTGGCCCCGGTGCCGCAGATCTCATCACGCTGCGCGGACGCGATCTGATCGCTGCTTCGCCCGTCTGCCTCTATGCCGGTTCGCTGGTGCCAAAAGCGCTGCTCGACTATTGCCCGGAAGGTGCGCGCATCGTCGATACGGCAGCCTTGTCGCTGGACGAAATCGAGGCGGAGTTCGTTGCCGCCGCGCGAGACGGCAAAGACGTGGCGCGGTTGCATTCCGGCGACCTTTCCGTCTGGAGCGCCATGGGCGAACAGATCCGCCGTCTGGAACGGCTGGGGCTCGACTACACCGTCACACCCGGCGTGCCATCCTTTGCCGCCGCGGCCGCCACGTTGAAGAGAGAACTGACAGTGCCGGAGGTGGCGCAGAGCCTGGTGCTCACACGCATTTCCGGTCGGGCGTCGAAAATGCCGGAGAGCGAAAACCTCAAGGCATTCGGCGCGACCGGTGCAACGCTTGCCATTCATCTTGCGATCCACGCCATCGGTCAGGTGGTGGAGGAATTGACGCCGCTTTACGGTGCCGATTGCCCGGTCGCCATCGTCGTGCGCGCCTCCTGGCCGGAAGAGCGCGTCATCTCCGGTACGCTGTCCGACATCGTCTCCCGCCTCGCGGAAGAGCCGGTCGAGCGCACTGCGATGATATTCGTCGGCAAGGGTCTTGCCTCGTCCGATTTTCGCGAAAGCGCGCTCTACAGCACCGACTACGTTCGGCGGTTCCGAACACCCACGGCCGAGTAGTCTCAGCGCGCCTTCAGAAAATCTTCTGCAAGCTCCACCCAGAAGGCGGTGCCGATCGGGATGATGTCGTCATTGAAGTCGAATTTTGGGTGGTGCAGCGGCGGGTCGTTGTCGGTGCGCTTGGTGCCGAGGAAGAAATAAGAGCCAGGACGCTTTTCCAGCATATAGGCGAAGTCTTCCGCTCCCATGGTCGGGCGCTCCATTTCCAGAACCTTGTCGGCACCGGCAAAGCGCGTTGCGAGCGCTCGAATGTAATCGGTTTCCGTCTTGTGGTTGACTGTCGGGCTGTAGCCGCGCTCATACTCCAGTGTCACGCTCATGCCGTAGCTGGCCGCCTGCCCTTCGGCGATCATACGAATGCGCTTTTCCAATTCGTCGCGGGCTTCCGGATCGAAGGAACGGATGGTGAGCAGCATTTCCGCCGTCTCGGGGATGACATTGCTCGCCTTGCCGCCGTGAAAGGCGCCGACGGTGACCACCGCCGGCATCAGCGGATGCACGTTGCGCGACACAACCGTTTGCAACGCCATGATGATGCTGGCGCCGGCAACGATCGGGTCCGAGGCGCTTTGCGGCTCCGCCCCATGGCCGCCATAACCGTTGACGGTGATCTTGCACTCATCCACTGCCGCCATGACCGGGCCGTCGCGCAGAACGAAATGGCCGAAGGGCTGGCTCGGGTCGTTGTGCAGGGCAAAGACCGCATCACAGGGGAAGCGGTCGAACAGGCCATCCTCGATCATGATACGCGCCCCACCGAAATTCTCTTCCGCCGGCTGGAAGATCAGATGGATCGTGCCGTCGAAATTGCGGCGCTCGGCAATGATCTTTGCGGCACCCAGCAGCATCGCCGTGTGGCCGTCATGGCCGCAGGCATGCATCATGCCGGGCGTTTCGCTTGCATAATCCGCGCCGGTTTCCTCGTCGATCGGCAGGGCATCGATGTCGGCGCGAATGCCGACGCTGCGGTTGCTCGTGCCGTTGCGCAAGGTCGCGACGACACCAGTGCCTGCCAAGCCCCTTGTTACCTCATAACCCATCTCCGCCAGGCGTCCTGCAACGAAGTCGGAGGTCTTGAATTCGGACAGGCCGATCTCCGGATTGCGATGCAGATAGCGGCGGATTTCAACCACCTCTTCCATGACGTTCGACGAAGAGGACAAGGTGACGGGGTGTAGGGTCATGCTGTGCTGTTCCGTAGCTTTGTCGCAGCAGACGAGCTGCCGGAGACGTTCTTCAAGCAGCATGGATAGCAATATCGCGCGCTCTTGATAAGGCCACGTCGTCGTCCGTCAGGATTTGTCTTCTTGCGCAGCGATGAAACAGATGGCATGGAACTGAAAATGCCTTGAAACATTCAAAACCTTCTGGTCACATCAGTTCAGGAAGACGAATGCCAAGCAGGTATGGGGAGATTTCAGGGAAGGCAGGGACAATTTCGCGCGGAGGAGTTTGCGAAATGTCCGGCACCGGCGCGAGGCGCACTCGCGTGACGATCCATTCTCGAGAAACTATTGATATTATATACTGAAATACGCACGCCCCGATTTCACCATGTCGGGCGGTAAGATTTGTCCTCGCTACCGTGTGCTGGTTCGCGGTGGTTCAGCAAAGGTTCAGGATCAGCGCGAAATAAAGCTTGCCACATTGTTTCACTCTCGATGAGAACTCTGAAACAGTTAAGGGTTAAAGACTAGCCTAAAGCACTTCACTCAGGGTCCAGAATACGAGCCGATGTCATTTCATATAACGCCGCCCGCCGCCGCCCGTGATTCCGAAACCAAGCAGATCGATCACAACGACTCGATCCGGTCCGTCTATTTCAATATAGACGAGCTGAAAGCTTGCGGATCGGACCTGTCTCAATCGGGCTCCCCTGCCCTCCCAGGCTTTATGGAATTCGACTTCTTCGCGCGCCACCGCGAAAACGAGAAGGAGATTCTGCGCGTCTATCGCACCACAGCGGTGGATTCGGAAAATGGCCTGACGATTACGCCGGCTGCGGAATGGCTGCTCGACAACCATTATGTGATTGAAGAGGCGATCCAGGAAGTTCGCCGCGACTTTCCGAAGAAATTCTATCGCCAGCTACCGACGATGCGGGTCGGCAATGCCGAGATCCCGCGTGCGCTGGCGCTGGCCTGGCTCTACGTCGCCCATACGCACAGCACGGTCTCGCGCGAAAGCCTGACTGCGCTTGTCGAAGGTTTCCAGACCCACAAGACATTGCAGATCGGTGAAATCTGGGCGCTGCCGTCCTTCCTGCGCTTCGTGCTGATCGAGAACCTGCGCCGCATCTCCATTCGTGTGGAGCGCTCGCGTCGCATGCGTCACAAGGCCAATGAGGTGGTGGACGAGATCATCCGCCTCAACGATGCCGAGCCATCGGCGGAATTCCTCAAGCAGATCGACCCTCTGGTGGACGATCCGACATTCGCGACCCAGTTCCTCTATCGCCTGAAGAATGGTTCGCAGACCTCGAACTTCGCCCTGAATTGGCTCGAGGAACGCCTCCACAGCGTCGGCACCGACGCCGAAAATGTGATGATGGCGGAGCATAATCGCCTGGCATCCGGTAATGTGACGATGGGCAACATCGTCAGGAGCCTGCGCGAGATCGACGATACCGAATGGTCCGTCTGGTTCGAAGATGTCAGCCATATCGACAAGGTTCTGCGTGAGCAGACCGATTACGAAACGCTCGATTTCGGCTCGCGCAACACCTACCGCAACAATGTGGAACTCCTGGCGCGCCGCTCTCCCAAAACCGAAGTCGAAGTGGCCCAGCTTGCCGTCGACATGGTGGCGGAAGCTGCCAATTCCACGGATGCCTATCCGCATCAGCCGAATGTCGGCGCCTTCCTCGTCGGTCAGCGCCGCAAGGAGCTGGAGCAGCGCATCGGCTATAACCCGTTGTTTGCACAGCGTGTGGTGCGCACCATGCGCCGTTTCAATTGGCTTGCCGTGGCCGTCCCGGTTCTGGTCCTGACGGCGATTGCCATGCTGGCGGTCGGCTGGTTCCTGGCTGAAGCCGGCATGCCCTGGTATGTGGTCAGCGCATTCCTGCTGATGTTCGCGCTTCCGGCGTCCGAAGGTGCCACGGGCCTCTTCAATACGCTTGTGACCTTCTTCGTCAAACCGTTCCGCCTTGTCGGTTACGAATTCAAGAACGGCATTCCCGAAGATGCCCGCACGCTGGTTGCCGTACCATGCATGATCACCAGCCGCGACGCGGTTGACGAAATGATCCGCAATCTGGAAGTCCACTATCTCGCCAACCCGCATGGCGAAATTTACTTCTCGCTGATCAGCGACTGGCGCGACGCGCAGCAGGAGCAGACCACCGAGGATGTGGAGCTTCTGGAATATGCCAAGCGCGAAGTGGCGACGCTGTCTGCGCGCTACGCCTTTGACGGCAAGACCCGCTTCTTCCTGCTTCACCGCCGCCGCATCTACAATCCGTCCGAAGGCTGCTGGATGGGCTGGGAGCGCAAGCGCGGCAAGCTGCATGAGCTGAACCTGCTGCTTCGTGGCGACAAGGACACGACCTTCCTCAATGGCGCCAATACCGTGCCGAAGGACGTCAAATACGTCATGACGCTCGATGCCGATACGCGCCTGATGCGCGACGCGGTCACCAAGCTCGTCGGCAAGATGCACCACCCGATCAACCGCCCGGTCCATGATCCGGAAACCGGCCGCGTAATCCATGGCTATGGTCTGTTGCAGCCGCGCGTAACCCCTTCGCTGACGACGGGCAAGGATGCGTCGGTGTTCCAGCGCGTCTTTTCGATCAGCCGTGGTATCGACCCTTATGTCTTCACCGTTTCGGATGTCTATCAGGACCTGACTGCAGAAGGCTCGTTCACCGGTAAGGGCCTTTACGACGTTGACGCCTTCGAAAAGGCGCTCAAGGGTCGGATCGATGAAAATGCCGTTCTGTCGCACGACCTTCTCGAAGGCTCGTTCGCACGTTGCGCCCTCGTAACCGACGTCGAACTCGTCGAAGACTTCCCGACCCGCTACGAGGTCGAAGTCTCGCGTCAGCATCGCTGGGCGCGTGGCGACTGGCAGCTGCTTCCCTACATTCTCGATCCGGCGCGCGGCGTGACCGCGCTTGGCCGCTGGAAGATGATCGACAACCTGCGTCGCTCGTTGACTCCGATTGCATGGTTCGTTGCCTCCGTTCTCGGCTGGTACTTCATGGACCCGTTCGGCGCGTTGATCTGGCAGATCCTGCTGATCTTCTCGCTCTTCGTTGCGCCGACGATCTCACTGCTCTCCGGGCTCGTTCCGCGTTCGACAGATATAGTGCCACAAGCGCATTTCCATACGATCTGGTCGGAAATCCGCGCCACCAATGCGCAGGTCGCTCTTCGCATCGTCTTCATTGCCGATGGCGCCTGCATGATGGCGGATGCCATCGCGCGTTCGCTCTATCGCCTCTTCGTCAGCCGCAAGCTGATGCTGGAATGGCGCACGGCTGCCAGCATTCAGTCCAGTGCGCAGGGCAGCGTCTTCGATTATTACAAGCAGATGTGGCATGCGCCGGTCGTGGCCCTGCTTGGCCTGCTCTTTGCAGCGCTTCCCGGCGATAACGCCTTCCTCGTCGGCATTCCGTTCGCGCTTCTGTGGGTCTTTTCGCCTGTCGTCGCCTGGTATGTCAGCCAGTCGGCGGAAACCGAAGACCGGATGTTCGTCTCCGAGCATGTGTCCAGCGAGTTCAGAAAGATCGCGCGTCGCACGTGGCGTTACTACGAGATGTTCGTCAACAAGGACGAAAACTATCTGCCGCCGGACAATTTCCAGGAAACACCGACGCCGGTCGTTGCCAGCCGTACGTCGCCAACCAATATCGGCGTCTATCTGCTGTCGACGATTTCTGCCCGACAGTTCGGCTGGATCAGCTTCTCCGACACGATCGAGCGTCTGGAAAAGACCATCGAGACGGTCGAGAAGATGGAGAAGTATCGCGGTCATCTCTACAACTGGTACCACACCGATACGCTTCAGACGCTTGGTCCCCGCTACGTCTCTGCCGTGGATAGCGGTAACCTTGCCGGGCATCTGATCGCGATTTCGTCTGCCTGCCGCCAGTGGGCGGAGGCACCGTCTGCACATCTTCAGGGTAATCTCGATGGTATCGGCGATGTCGCTGGCATTGTCCGCGAAAGCCTGAAGGAGCTGCCTGACGATCGCAAGAATCTGCGTCCGCTGCATCGTCGTCTGGAAGAGCGCATCATCGGCTTCTCCAACGCGCTCGCCTCCGTCAAGCGCGAGCATGAGTTTGCCTCCATCCGCGTCATCAACCTCGCTGTCCTAGCGCGCGATATCCAGAAGCTTGCCGCCAATCTCGATCTGGAAGTGAAGTCCGAGCAGAGCGCGGAAATGACGCGCTGGGCACAGATGCTGGTGGATTGCTGCGAAGCGCATATTTCCGATAGCGCCTTCGATCACTCGACCATCGATTCGCTTCGCGAACGGCTCGCTTCGCTTCGTGATCGCAGCCGCGATCTCGCCTTCTCCATGGATTTCGGCTTCCTCTATCGCAAGGATCGTCGTCTGCTTTCCATCGGTTACCGCGTGGAAAGCCAGGAGCTGGACGAAGCCTGCTACGACTTGCTTGCTTCCGAATGCCGACTGACCTCGCTCTTTGCCATTGCCAAGGGCGATCTGCCGACGGAGCACTGGTATCGTCTCGGCCGTCAGGTCGTGCCGATCGGCGCACAGGGCGCGCTGGTCTCCTGGTCCGGTTCGATGTTCGAATATCTGATGCCGCCGCTCGTCATGCAGGAGCGTCAGGGCGGTATTCTCAACCAGACCAACAATCTGATCGTTCGCGAACAGATCAATCACGGTCGTCGCCTCGGCACGCCGTGGGGTATCTCGGAAGCGGCCTTCAATGCCCGCGACCATAACATGAACTACCAGTACACCAACTTCGGTGTACCGACGCTCGGCCTCAAGCGTGGTCTTGGTCAGAACGCGGTCATTGCGCCTTATGCCTCGATCCTGGCGGCGCAGTACGACCCGGATGCGGCGCTCGAGAACCTCGAAAAGCTGCGCAAACTTGGCGCGCTTGGTCGCTACGGCTTCCATGATGCTGTCGACTTCACGCCAACCCGCGTGCCGGATGGCAAGGTCTGCGCTGTCGTCTACAACTACTATGCCCACCACCATGGCATGTCGATTGCGGCTGTCGCCAACGTCGCCTTCGACGGTTTCCTGCGTGAACTCTTCCACGCAGATCCGGTGATCGAAGCGGCCGAACTTCTGCTGCAGGAAAAGGCACCGCGCGAAGTGCCGGTGATGAGCGCCAAGTATGAGCCGGAAACACCCGGCAAGGAACAGGCCGATCTGCTGCGGGCCGAAATCCGCACCGTCACCGATCCCGCCATCCGCGACCGCGACGTGGTGTTCCTGTCGAATGGTCATTACTCGACGATGCTGACGGCAACCGGTGCCGGTTATTCCAAGTGGAATGGCCAGGCGGTGTCCCGCTGGAAGGCCGATCCGACGGAAGACCGTTGGGGCACGTTCCTGTTCCTGCGCGATACTACGACCGGACAATGGTGGAGTGCGACAGCCGAACCACGTGTCGCCGAAGGCGAGACGACCAAGACTGTCTTCATGGACGACCGTGCGGAATTCCACAAAACCGTGGGCGATCTGCAGAGCGTCGTGGAGTGCATCGTCGCCACCGAGCATGATGCCGAAGGCCGTCGCATCACGCTTCTGAACGTTGGTACGGAAGATCGCTTCATCGAAGTGACCTCCTATCTCGAGCCGGTCATCGGCAAGGAAGATGACGACAACGCTCATCCGCTCTTCTCACGCATGTTCGTGCAGACGGAGATCGGCAAGCGTGGGGACGTCATCCGCGCATGGCGCAACAAGCGCTCGCCAAGCGAACCCGGCACCATCATCGCCCATCTGGCGGCAGACAATGCCGGCTCGTCGCGTGCGACCGAATACGAGACCGATCGTGCCAAGTTCATCGGTCGCGGCCGCACTCTTGCGGAAGCGGCAGCCTTCGATCAGGGTGCCTCGCTCTCCAATTCGGATGGCTTCACGCTTGATCCAATCCTGTCGCTGCGCCGCGTCGTTCGCGTGCCTGCGGGCAAGAAGGTCAGCGTGATCTTCTGGACGATCGCGGCCCCTGGCCGTGAGGATGTCGACAAGGCGATCGATCGTTACCGCCATCCGGATGCCTTTGCCCATGAACTCGTTCATGCGTGGACGCGCACCCAGGTGCAGATGCGCCATGTGGGCGTTACCTCGCAGCAGGCAGCAGCCTTCCAGCATCTCGGCCGTTATCTCGTCTATCCGGACATGCATCTGCGTGCCGATGCCGAGACGCTCAAGACCGGGCTTGCCTCGCAGCGTTCGCTCTGGTCGCTGGCCATCTCCGGTGACTTCCCGATCTTTGCGCTGCGCATCAATGACGACATGGACATGGATATCGTCCGTGAGGCGCTGAGCGCGCACGAATATCTGCGCTCTCGTGGCGTGATCTTCGATCTCGTCATCGTCAATGAACGCGCAGCATCCTATGCGCAGGACATGCAGCATGCGCTGGATCACATTTCCGAAGCGCAGCGCCGTATCAACCCGGCAGATGGCGGTCGCCCGCATGTCTTCTCGGTGCGCCGCGACCTGATGGATGAGGAAACCTGGGCCGCCCTTCTTGCGGCCTCGCGCATCGTGCTGCACGTCCGCAACGGCAAGATCGTCGATCAGGTCAACCGCGCCGTGTCGCTGTTTGCCGCCAATCGTGGACCGGATAGCGCCAATACGGCTCCCGCCCGCGTGCCCGCGCCGGCCTATCCGGTTGCCGATCCCGTCGAGGACACCAACGATCTCGATTTCTGGAACGGTTTTGGTGGCTTTACCAAGGATGGCCGCGAATATGTCGTCCGGCTCAATCGTGGCCAGGCGACGCCGCATCCGTGGATCAACGTCATCTCCAACGAGAAATTCGGCTTCCATATCTCGGCGGAAGGCGCCGGCTTTACCTGGAGCCGCAATTCGCGCGACTACCAGTTGACGCCATGGACGAATGACCCGGTCACCAACCGCCCAGGCGAAGCGATCTATGTCGCCGATGCCGAAAGCGGAAAGATTCACTCGCCATTCGCTGCCATCGGTCGCAATTCGGAAGCCGTCTTCGAAGCCCGTCACGGCCTCGGCTACTCCACCTTCCGCAGCGTGGATGATGGTCTCGACATCGAAGTGACGCAGACGGTGGACCGCGAGAAACCGGTGAAGCTCTCGCGCCTGACCATCCGCAACGTCGGTACGCAGAACCGCCGCCTGAAGACCTATGGTTATGTCGAATGGGTGCTGGGCAACAATGCCCAGAAGTCTGCGCCGTTCATTCTCAGCAGTCTTGATGAGGACACCGGGGCGCTCTTTGCCTCCAATCCGTATAGCATCGACTATAATGAGAGAACGTCGTTCCTGTCGCTTGATGGGCCATCGACCAGCTTCACCACCAGCAAACGGGAATTCATCGGCCGCTTCGGCACGATCCATGCCCCGCAGGCGGTGGTCACGGGCGCTGCTCTTTCCGGCGGCACGGAGCTCGATGGCGCGCCTTGCGCGGCATTGATGCAGGAAGTTCATCTGAAGCCCGGTGAAGAGCGCCACGTGCTCTTCTATCTCGGCGATGCCGATACGGTGGATGAAGCGCGCGCACTGGTGAAGGATATCCGCAGCGCGGATTTCGACACGGTGCTTCAGGCCAACAAGGATTTCTGGAAGGGCTTTACCGGCCAGTTGCAGGTGTCGACGCCTGATGCCGGCTTTAACCACCTCGTCAACATCTGGCTGCCCTATCAGGCCTTTTCCTGCCGCATTCTGGCGCGTACGGCTTTCTACCAGTCGAGCGGTGCCTTCGGCTTCCGGGACCAGTTGCAGGATACGCTTGCCTTCCTGCTCTACCAGCCGGATCTTGCCCGAGCGCAGATCATCCGCGCTGCCGGTCGTCAGTTCGTCGAAGGCGACGTCCAGCATTGGTGGCTGCCGCTGACCGGTGCCGGTGTCCGCACGACGATCTCAGACGACGTGGTGTGGCTTGCCTATGCCACCTACCAGTACCTCGCGACGACTGGCGACAAGGCAATCCTCGAGGAGGATATTCCGTTCCTCAAGGGTGCGGCCCTGATGCCAGGCCAGCACGATGCTTTCTTCCAGCCGGAAACGAGCGAGAAGACCGGAAGTCTCTATGAGCATGTGGCACTGGCGCTTGATCTTGCCATCCATCGCACCGGCGAAAACGGTCTTCCGTTGATGCTCGGCGGTGACTGGAACGACGGCATGAACCTCGTCGGTATCGGTGGCAAGGGCACCAGCGTCTGGTTGGGCTGGTTCCTGGCCGGTACGCTGCGCGACTTCATTGCCATCGCCGAGGAACGCCGCGATCTTGACCGCGTCGAACGCTGGAAGACGCACCGCGACAAGCTGCGCGCGGCACTCGAAACAGCGGGCTGGGACGGCGACTATTACCGTCGTGGCTATTTCGACGACGGCACGCCGCTCGGTTCTTCCTCCAGCGAGGAGTGCCAGATCGATTCGCTCGGCCAGAGCTGGAGCGTGCTTTCCGGCGAAGGCGAGGCCGATCGTTCGCAGCAGGCCATGAATGCGGTGATGAGCAAGCTGGTGGACGAGGATCTCGGCATCATCCGTCTCTTCACCCCGGCTTTCAGCCGCACGCCGCACAATCCCGGCTACATCAAAGGATATCCGCCGGGCGTTCGTGAAAATGGCGGGCAGTACACTCATGCCGCAACGTGGGTGGTGCTGGCGCTTGCCAAGCTCGGACGCAGCGAGGATGCATGGAAGTGCTTCTCGATGCTGAGCCCCGTCAACCATGCGCTCAATCGCGAGGCGTCCGAGACCTACCGTGTCGAGCCCTATGTGGTGACGGCGGATGTCTATGGCGAAAACGCCTATGCCGGCCGCGGCGGCTGGAGCTGGTACACGGGCTCTGCCGGTCTGCTCTACCGTGCGGCGGTCGAGGGCATCCTCGGCATCACCCGTCACGGCGGCAAGCTGCATATCGCGCCTTCGCTGCCGGAAGCCTGGGATGGTTTCTCCGTCCAGGTGACGATCGACGGCACTGCCCGTGACGTCTCGGTCAAACGCACCGCAGGCTCTTCGGACATCGCTGTCACGATCGACGGCAAACCGGTCAAGAGCACAGATCGCGCCATCCCGTTCGACTGAACCGGGTTCCGGACGCTACGAAACGATAAAAGCCACGGCGCGTAACAGTGCCGTGGCTTTTCATTCCATAGGGTGCAGTTTAAAGCGTCCCGCTGTTTTTCAGATTTGCTTTGAAGGTTTTCCAGTGACGCACAGCCGCATCAGCGTTTCAGCGAGAAAGGCGGTGGCTCGCAATGAGCGAAACGCGGGTCGCCTGCACTCGACTGTCGGTCAAGCTGATCAAAAAAGCGGCAAGCAATCAACGTCTTGTCACAGCGATAACCCACGCGTTACGAATCATCCTGCCCGTTTAAAAGGGCATCGAGATCCTGCGGCTTAATGGTGCGTAGCGATCGTTCGATCTCGCGATCGTAACGCCGATCGTTCGGCTCTTGCCGCTTTTGTGCAGGCCTTGCGACCTGTTGGAGATACAGGTCGATCTGCGCAGCTATGTGATCGCGCTTGCTCGGCTTCACGGGCGCCACCTCTGGGTATCGATTGCCTAAAGATGAACGCCCCCCGCGTTTGGGTCAAGGGCGTCCAGAAGGAGGTCAAATCGCAGGAAACGAAGGCCTTGTCAGCGTGCGCCAAACAGGGCCGAGCCGACGCGCACGCTGGTGGCGCCGAATTCGATTGCCGTTTCGAAATCGCCGGACATGCCCATGGAGAGCTTTTCCACGCCGCATTCCCTGGCGAGCTTTGCCAACAGCGCAAAATGCGGACCGGGGTTTTCGTCGGCCGGCGGAATGCACATCAGACCTTCTACGGTCAGCTTAAGCTCATCGCGGCAGAGCTTGACGAAGGCAGCGGTCTCACGCGGATCAAGCCCTGCCTTTTGCGGCTCCAGCCCGGTATTGACCTGCACGTAAAAGCGAAGCGCCTTGCCCTGCTTGCCGCATTCGTCTGCAAGCACGCGGGCGATCTTCTCGCGATCGACGCTTTCGATCACGTCGAACAGTGCCACGGCGTCTGCTGCCTTGTTGGATTGCAGCGGGCCGATCAGATGAAGCTCGATATCCGGCGTCTGCTCCTTCAGCGCAGGCCATTTGCCCTGCGCTTCCTGGACGCGGTTTTCGCCGAAGACGCGCTGGCCGCAGTCGATGACCGGCTGAATGGTGTCACCATCGAAGGTTTTCGAGACTGCAACCAGAGTGACATCGGCGGCCTTTCGGCCTGCCTTTTCGGCTGTGGTGGCGATCCGTTCCTTGATGTCGGCAAGGCGGGCTTCGATATCCATGGGAGGCCTCTGTTCTATCTCAAACGATGATCTGCTCGTCCTACAGCATCGGCCCGAAAATCGGAATCGATTTTCGGAAAGCACGATGCGTAGATAAAAGAAGATAGAGCGTCCTTTGTGCGTCCAATAGGACGCACGGCGCTCTAAAGCGGGTGGCGCTTGATGCCAAGCATGATTGTCACCATTTAAGCGCTGTATTCCAAGTTTGCGCCCCCTAACGCCCTGCAAAACTTGACGCATCGGTCGTTTCATGGTGAAGGTCACCGCGCATTACCCCCTCGATACCCGGATTTCAGAAGTATGGCCATCGAACGTTATAATCCTCGCGACGCCGAGCCGCGCTGGCAGCAGCAATGGAACGAAGACAAGGTCTTCGTCACAGACAATGGCGACAGCCGCGAGAAATATTACGTCCTTGAGATGTTCCCGTACCCATCCGGTCGCATCCATATGGGCCATGTGCGCAACTACGCGATGGGCGATGTGGTTGCCCGCTACAAGCGTGCGCGCGGCTATAACGTGCTGCATCCCATGGGATGGGATGCCTTCGGCATGCCGGCGGAAAACGCCGCCATGCAGAACAAGGTTCACCCCAAGGACTGGACCTACCAGAACATCGCCACCATGCGTGGCCAGTTGAAGTCCATGGGACTGTCGCTGGACTGGAGCCGTGAATTTGCGACCTGCGACGTGGATTATTACCACCGTCAGCAGTCGCTGTTCATCGACTTCATGCAAAAGGGCCTGGTCTATCGCAAGCAGTCCAAGGTCAACTGGGACCCGGTCGACCACACGGTTCTGGCCAATGAGCAGGTGATTGACGGTCGCGGCTGGCGTTCCGGCGCGCTGGTCGAGCAGCGCGAGCTGACGCAATGGTTCTTCCGCATCACGGATTTCAGCCAGGATCTGCTGGACTCGCTGGACGAGTTGGATCAGTGGCCGGAAAAGGTCCGGCTGATGCAGAAGAACTGGATTGGCAAGTCGGAAGGCCTGTCGCTGCGCTGGCAGACAGTGGCCGCAACGGCGCCGGAAGGTTTTGACGACATCACCGTTTACACGACGCGTCCGGACACGCTGTTTGGCGCTTCCTTCCTGGCGATTGCCGCCGATCATCCACTGGCGAGAGCTTTGGCTGAAAAGAATGCCGAGATTGCCGAGTTCTGCGACGAGTGCCGTCGTCAGGGCACGTCTCTGGCTGCGCTGGAAACGGCTGAAAAGCGCGGCATGGATACCGGCGTCAAGGTCGTCCACCCGCTGGATCCGTCCTGGGAACTGCCAGTTTACATCGCCAACTTCGTGCTGATGGATTACGGCACCGGTGCGATCTTCGGTTGCCCTTCGGGCGACCAGCGCGACCTGGATTTTGCCCACAAATACGGCCTGCCGGTCGTTCCGGTCGTCATGCCGGAAGACGGCGATGCGGCAAGCTTCACGGTTGGCGATAGCGCCTATGTCGATGACGGGGTGATGATCAATTCCCGCTTCCTCGACGGCATGAAGACCACGGACGCTTTCGACGCCGTCGTAACGAAGCTGTCGCAGCAGGTTCTGGGCAATGCCCCGCAGGCCGAGCGCAAGGTGAATTTCCGCCTGCGTGACTGGGGCATTTCGCGACAGCGCTATTGGGGCTGCCCGATCCCGGTCATCCACTGCGAAGTCTGCGGCGTCGTTCCCGTTCCGAAGAAGGACCTGCCGGTCAAGCTGCCCGATGACGTCACTTTCGATGTGCCAGGCAATCCGCTTGATCGTCATCCGACCTGGCGTCATGTCGCCTGCCCGCAATGCGGTCACGATGCGCGGCGCGAAACCGACACGATGGATACCTTCGTCGATTCCAGCTGGTACTTCACCCGCTTTACCGCACCCTGGGAAGATCAGCCGACCGATCCAAAGGTCGCCAATCGCTGGCTGCCGGTCGATCAGTATATTGGCGGCATCGAGCACGCGATCCTGCATCTTCTCTATTCGCGCTTCTTTACCCGCGCGATGAAGGAAACCGGCCATGTGGACGTGAAGGAGCCCTTCAAGGGCCTGTTCACCCAGGGCATGGTGGTGCACGAGACCTATCGCCTGGGCGAAGGCCAGAATGGCCAGTGGATCGTGCCCTCCGATATCCGCATAGAGGAAGTGGACGGCAAACGCCGTGCCTACATGCTGGAAAGCGGCGAAGAGGTTGCCATCGGCTCCATCGAGAAGATGTCGAAGTCGAAAAAGAACGTGGTCGATCCCGACGATATCATCGCCTCTTATGGCGCCGATACCGCGCGCTTCTTCGTGCTGTCCGATAGTCCACCGGATCGCGATGTGATCTGGTCGGAAGCCGGTGTCGAAGGCGCACATCGCTTTGTCCAGCGCGTCTGGCGCATCATCGGCGAAGCCGCCGAGGAACTGAAGGCCGTCAATGCAGCACCGGCAACGGCAGGCGAGGGCCTGGCTATGTCCAAGGCCGCTCACAAGACGCTGAAGGCTGTCCAGGACGATCTGGACAAGCTTGCCTTCAACAAGGCGATTGCCCGTATTTACGAACTGGTCAACACGCTGGCCGGCCCGCTGTCTGAGGTTGCCAACGGCAACAAGGACAACGAGGTAAAGGCTGCGGCGCGTGATGCGGTTGAAATCCTCATCCGGATGATTGCGCCGATGACGCCGCATCTGGCGGAGGAATGCTGGAAGGTGCTTGGCAATTCCGGTCTGGTCGCGCAGGCGGCATGGCCGATTTTTGTGCCTGCGCTCGTAGAAGAGAACGAGGTCGTTCTGCCGATCCAGATCAACGGCAAGAAGCGTGGCGAATTGACAATCGCCCGCGATGCGGATCAAGATACCGTCCGCGCCGCCGTGCTGGAACTGGATGCCGTCAAGGCGGCACTCGCCGGTTCAGAGCCGAAGAAGATCATCGTGGTTCCACAAAGGATCGTGAACATTGTTGTTTGATGCCTATTCCAGATGGGGCCGCATAGCAGCCGCAGTGTCTGTCGTCTTTTTGTCCGGTGCGCTTGCAGGCTGCCAGGTTCGCCCGCTCTACAGCGTGGAATCCGGGACGCGTGAGAAGCTCGCCTCCGTCAGTTTCGCATCGGCCAGCGACCGCATCACGCAAGAGGTCCGCAACCACCTGATCTTCCTCGCCTATGGTGGCGAGGGTGCGCCTACCAAAACGGATTACCAGGTCAAGCTGGTGGTCACGTCCAGTGCAAGCTCCACGGAGGTGACCAACGATACGAGCCTGTCGGTCGGCAAAAGCAACTATGACGGTCCTTATCCGGGCCGCGTGACGATGACCGGCCAATATGTGCTGACGCGCATGTCCGATGGTCAGGTGTTGCGGTCTGCCAAGCGCACCGTCACCGCCATGCTCGACCTGCCGCAGCAGGAATTCGCCAAGATCCGTGCGGTCCGCGACGGTGAGAACCGTGCGGCGCGTGAATTGGCAGAGATCATCCGCACGGACATCGCCGCCACGCTCAGCCGATAAGCTGCGATCATGACGGAAATCAAGTCCCATGAATTCGAGCGCTTCGCCGACAATCCGGCGGAGCGTTTTCGCATTTTCGTTCTCTATGGGCCGGATCGGGGGCTGGTCTCGGAACGTGCATCGGTGATTGCTGCAAAGACGGGCATTGATCCCAATGATGCCTTCGCTTCGCTGAAACTTGCAGTTACCGACCTTCAGGGCGACCCTGGACGGCTTCTGGACGAGGTGAATGCCATCGGCCTCTTCGGTGGCGAAAAGCTCGTCTGGGTCAAGGGTGCGGCCAATGAGAAGCCACTGGTCGATGCGCTTCAGGTGCTGGCTGATAATCCGCCGGAAACCAGCTTTCTCATCATCGAGGCGGGCGATCTGAAAAAGGGCACCGGCCTGCGCAAGATCGCCGAGCCGTCCAGGTCCATTGCTGCCATCCCCTGTTATGCGGATGATGCGAGATCGCTGAACACGCTGATCGACCATGAGCTTGCCGATGAAAACTTGAGAATAACGCCAGCTGCGCGCCAGCGACTGATCGAATCGCTCGGTGGCGATCGCATTGCCTCGCGCAACGAGGTGAAGAAGCTGGCGCTCTATTGCCGTGGCCGGGATGTGATCGAGGAAGACGATGTCGCCGCGATTATCGGTGATGCCAGTGCCGTGTCTGCCGACGATGCCGTCGATGCGATCCTGAGGGGCGATCGCAATGGCTTCTTCCATGCCACGCAGAAGATCATCTCGTCAAAGACGCCGATCTTCCTGGTGCTGCAAGGGTGCCTCCGCCAGTTCCAGATGCTCGACCAGATGCGGGCCGAGATGGACGAGAAGAAGCTGCAGGCCGGCCAGGTGATGCAGACGCTTGGGCGCGGCATCCATTTTCGCCGCAAGCCGGTGATTGAGCGCGCGCTGCGCACATGGCAGCCAGCGGCGATTGCCAGAGAGATGAACCGATTGCAGTCGGCCATCCTGCAGAGCCGCCAGCGCCAAAGCCTGGAGGAAAGCGTGGCACTTCTGACGCTGCTTGCCACCACACTGCAGGCGGGCAGGGGCAGCTGAGTCATTCCATCGATCGATAGGCATGAAAAAGCCTCCGCGGCAGATGCCGGGAGGCTTTTTAAAATCTCGAAGCGGCGAGCTGTTCAGTCGCCCTTGCCGGGTTCGGCGGAGAAATAGAGGTCGAGCTTGCCTTCGACGCCATCCATCTCCTTGGCTTCCGGAAGCGGATCGCGCTTGACGGTGATGTTCGGCCAGATGGCAGCGTATTCGGCGTTGATCTTCAGCCACTTGTCGAGGCCCGGCTCGGTATCCGGCTTGATCGCCTCGGCGGGACATTCCGGCTCGCACACGCCGCAATCGATGCATTCGTCGGGATTGATGGCGAGGAAGTTTTCGCCTTCGTAGAAGCAATCCACGGGGCAGACTTCGACACAGTCGGTGTATTTGCAGCGAATGCAATTGTCGGTCACGACATACGTCATGAAGAACTCCAGAATATGCAGGCCGGGTTGGTGGCTTTCGAACACAAGCCTTCGCCCGGAATTCAGACAGGGCATTTTCGCAAGTGAGGTAATGCCTTTATGACAAGATGGCAAGGACAAAGGATGCTGAAAAAAGGCGACGACGTAGTCGTTTATTCTAATCCTCTGGGTTCTCGGCATCGGAGATGAACCTGTCCAGCGCCCGGCGTTCCTTCTTGGTCGGGCGGCCGCTGCCTGGCAGGCGCACGGCCTGCTCAAGCAGGGTCATGCGATCCTTGGGTTCGCGGGGCGGGGTCTGATCGTCATAGAGAAGTTTTGCCTCTTCGTAAGGCCCGCGGCGCTCGCCGGGTGCCTTGACGATGAGAATACGGTCCATTCGCTCGATCGCGATGTCCAGCCTGTCACCGGTTTTCACCATGTGGCTGGATTGGCGCACCGGCGCGCCGTTGACCTTGATATTGCCCGACTGGATGTAGCTCTGGGCTACCGAGCGGGATTTTGCCATACGGGCGAAGAACAGCCACTTGTCGAGGCGCTGACGCCCGGCTTCCTGTGGCTGTTCCTTAGCACCCATAGGCTTACTTCTTCAGCTGCTCCTTGAGAGCAGCGAGCTTGGCGAAAGGCGAATCCGGATCCATCGGCTTTTCCTTGCGCGGTGGCTTGGCCTCGAAACGCTGCTGACCCTGCGGCTTGCCGCCGCGATCATTGCGCTCCGGACGGTCCTTGCGCTCGGGACGATCGCCACGGTTGTTGTTGCCGCGTGCCTTGTTGTCAGGACGTCCGCCTTCGCGCTTGCGATCACCCTCACGGTTGCCGTCGCGATTGGCGTTCTGGCGGTTGCCGGGACGACCTTCGCCGCCTTCGCGACGCTCGCCTTCACCACGGTTGCCGGCATTGCGATTGCCCGGACGGCGGTTGTCGCTGCGCTGGTTGTCGTTGCGGCCACCGGGGCGCCACAAGAGAACCGGCTTCGGCTCGGCGTTTTCAGCCGCTGCCTCTTCAGACTTTGCTTCCTGAGCCGTGGCTTCCTCAGCCGTAGCTTCCTCGGACTTCGGCTCTTCAGCCTTCACCTCTGCTGGCGTTTCTGTCGCAGCTTCGGCAGAAGCTTCCTGTTCGGATGCATCGGAAGCGTCGGCATCGTCACTTGCAGCCTCTTCAGCTGGTGCCGCTTCCGTCGCGCCTACCTTCGCAGCACCACCGCTCTGGGCGGCGAGGAAGGTTGCTGCTTCTTCTGCAGAGACCTGGTCGGCGCGGTAGCCGAGACCCTTGAGGATTTCTTCCATGTCGTCCAGCGTCGCACCCAGGATCGACAGCATCGCCGTCGTGGTGGTGAAGCGGCGACCGTCATAGGCACCCTCAGGGCGCGGCTGCTGGCCTGGCTTCCACTGCAGCAGCGGACGGATGAGGTCGGCCAGACGCTCGAGAATATCGATGCGCACAGCGCGTTTGCCAAGGAAACGGAAGCCGGCGAGCTTGTAGAACATGCGCTCGAAACCGGGATCGGTCACCACAGATGTGCGGCCAGCTGCCAGAACCGGGATGAGATCGCCATAGCCCGGCTTGCCGAGACCGTCATTCTTCAGGGCCCAGAGCAGCGTCACAAGCTCGGCGGGCGCCGGCTTGAGAAGCGCTGGGAGAAAGACGTGGTAGGCGCCAAAACGGATGCCGTAACGACGCATGGAGGCGCGAGCGTCCTGATCCAGCGTCTTGACCTCATCGGCCACGTCGCGGCGGAACAGGATGCCGAGGTTTTCGACCAGCTGGAAGGCCAGACCCTTGGCGAGGCCCTGCAGATCTTCGGCGCGCGAAATATCGTCGAGCGGCTTCAGAACTGTTGCGATCTGGTGATTGACGAAGCGCTCGATGCGGGCGAGCGCGTGGTCACGCGCATTGCCGCTCAGCTGCTCGTCGGCCAGAAGGATGACGCGCGGCTTCATGATGTTGTCGCCGGCTGCCAGACGCGCCACGGGCTCACCGAGCCAGCGGACGAGACCGTCCGAGCTCATCGCCAGATCGCCATTACCACTGGCATGGAGACGGGCGGCGCGCGCCTCATACTCCAATGCGAGCGCCTTTTGCGCTGCCGCCTGGACGGCCTTGGCATCTGGACCTTCGGTTCCCGAAACCGGGGTGAACCGGAATCCCGCCAATTGACCGACATGATGTCCTTCTACGAAGACATCACCATTCACACTGATTTCAGCTTCAAGCATCGCATTCTCTCTTAGGCGCCTCATGAGCACAGATGTCCTGCGATCAACAAAGCGTTTCGTCAACCTTTCATGTAGAGCATCGGACAATCGATCTTCGATTTCCCGTGTCTTTTCTTGCCAGTGTGTCGGATCGGCAAGCCATCCTGGGCGGTTGGATACATACGTCCATGTTCTGATCTGCGCAATCCTGGCGGAGAGCGTGTCGATTTCACCATCCGTCCGGTCGGCGCGGCGCACCTGTTCGGCCATGAAATTCTCATTGACCGTACCGCGTTTGACGAGATCGAAATAGAGAGTCGAAATCAGATCGGCATGTTGTGCAGGCGCGATGCGGCGATAATCCGGCAAAGCGCAGGCTTCCCACAATCTTTCGACACGCTCCGCAGTGGTCGTGACGTCGATGATCTCCGGGTAGCGCCCGAGATATTCGAGTGCCTGCTGATCGATGGCAGGCAAGGCGCGCGACAGACCCTGCACCGTGGGTGCCGCATCGAGGCTCGCCTGGAGATTTCTGATGGACGAGAAATCGAAATTCTTTGTGCGCCATTGCAGCACTTTGACCGGATCGAACTCATGCGATTCGATCCGTTCCACCAACTCATCGTCCAGCGGATCGACGCGACCCGTCACGCCAAAGGTGCCATCACGCAGATGCCGTCCGGCACGACCGGCGATCTGGCCCATTTCAGCCGGGTTGAGATTGCGGAACTGATAGCCGTCGAACTTGCGGTCCTGGGCAAAGGCCACATGGTCGACATCGAGGTTCAGACCCATTCCGATGGCATCGGTCGCCACCAGATATTCCACGTCGCCGTTCTGGTAGAGGCCAACCTGCGCGTTGCGGGTACGGGGCGACAGCGCGCCGAGAACGACCGCAGCGCCACCGCGCTGACGGCGCACCAGTTCGGCGATCGCGTAGACTTCATCGGCCGAGAAGGCGACGATTGCCGTGCGCTGAGGCAGGCGGGTGATCTTCTTCGATCCCGCATAGAAAAGTTGCGAGAGGCGAGGGCGCTCGACCATGACGATGCCGGGCAGCAGCTTTTCGAGGATCGGCCGCATCGTGCCGGCACCCAGAAGCAGCGTTTCTTCCTTGCCGCGCAAATTCAGGATGCGGTCGGTGAAGATATGGCCGCGTTCCAGGTCGCCCGCGAGCTGGACTTCGTCGATGGCGACAAAGGCGGCATTGGTTTCGCGCGGCATCGCCTCCACGGTGCAGACGGAATATTTGGCGCGGGGTGGGGAAATCTTCTCTTCGCCGGTGATCAGCGCAACATTGTTGGCGCCCACCTTTTCCACCAGCCGCGTATAGACCTCGCGTGCCAGAAGGCGCAGCGGCAGGCCGATGACGCCACTTCCATGCGCCACCATTCTCTCGATGGCATAATGGGTCTTGCCGGTATTTGTCGGTCCAAGAACGGCCGTTACACCGCGGCCGCTCAAGATCATGGGGCGAAAATTCAACGTACTATCCGCGAAAACGACGATGCTGCTACTCTTCGGACACGGCGTGAGGGCGCCCGCATTTCAGTCTTCCCACACATGGCAATCAGCAAGGCCAAACGCAAGGACGAAAGCGGTTATCATCAGCGTCGCCCTTGAATTGACCGCCAATTCGGCACGCCAAAACCGCTTTTTTGCTGAGAAACGCCAAAGGCGCAAGATTCGGAACAGGTTGAGAACGAATCAGAGACGAATCGCTGACTCTGTCAGATTCAGTCTTTGTTCACGGCAAGATGTGGCTTCCGCTTTACCGAAAGCCACCAGATGCTGAATCAGATGATGCTAAAGGACGATGCCGGCTACAGAGGTTGTCCCGCCAGCAATCTCGGTCCATTGCGGTCCGCCGTTCCGGCAGCCTGGCCGATGAAGTAGGATTTCAATGCGGGAATCCGATCAACGAGGCCCAGCCCGAAATCGCGCGCAACGCGGATTGGCCCGAGATCATTTGAGAACAGACGGTTCAACACATCGGTGGTCACACCCATGCGCACCGTGTCGAAGCGGCGCCAGGACTGGTAGCGCTCCAGCACATTGAGTGAGCCGATATCGAGCCCGATGCGATCGGCCTCGACAACGGTCTCGGCCAGTGCCGCCACATCCTTGAAGCCGAGATTGAGGCCCTGGCCGGATATCGGGTGAATCCCGTGGGCGGCGTCGCCGGCAAGCGCAATGCGTGGCGCGACAAAAGCGCGGGCAAGCGTGAGGCCAAGCGGGAAGGCGCGGCGCGGACCAACGGGGCGGATCGGCCCAAGCTTGTGGCCGAAGCGACGCTCAAGCTCTTCTTCGAAGATGAGATCGTCGGACGCGACGAGGCTGTCGGCATCTGCCGTGCGCTCGGTCCACACCAGCGACGAGCGGTTGCCCTTGAGTGGCAGGATGGCAAAGGGACCGGAAGGCAGAAAATGTTCTTCCGCGCAGCCATTGTGCGGCCGCTCATGCTCGACAGTCGTGACGATGCCCGACTGATCGTAAGCCCAATGAACGGCCTTGATGCCGGCCATGTCGCGCAGCGCCGATTTCACGCCATCGCAAGCAACCAGCAGACGCGTTTCCAGCGAGGAGCCGTCGGAAAGCGAAATGTGATTGCTTTGCGGGCCCGCGGAAAAACCGGTGACGCTGAGCCCGTGGCGGATCTCGATACCGAGCCGCTCGCACACTCCCCGCAGAGCACCGACCATGGCGACATTCGGGACCATATGCGCAAAGGGCTGGCCTTCCGCCACGTCGCCGTCGAAGGTGAGGAAGACCGGGCGAACAGGATCTGCCGTGCGCGAATCCGTTACGATCATCTTGTTGATCGGCTGGGCTTCCGGCTCCAGTTCCTGCCAGATGCCGAAGACATCCAGCATGCGGCTTGCGGCGGCGATGATCGCGGAGGCGCGGACGTCCTTCTTCCAGACGTCTTCAGGGGCGGCCTCGATGACCTGCACGCCAAGATGCGGCGCTGCCTGCTTGATGGCGACGGCAACGCTTAAGCCCACATATCCGCCCCCGGCAATCACGACATCAAGCATTGCGTCTTCTCCTGCGCCTTGCGTTCTTGTGCATATTCTTCTGCCATTATAGACCATCCCATCACGTCTTCATACAGCCGGAGCATGCCGAAATGTCGCATCCTTCTCATTCATCAAGCCCGATGGAAAATCTTCTCGCCACGCTTGATCTTGAAAAGCTTGAAGAAAATCTTTTCCGCGGCACCAGCCCACAGGTTGGATGGCAGCGCGTCTTCGGTGGTCAGGTCATTGCGCAGGCACTGATGGCGGCACAGCGAACGGTGGATGCGGACCGTTTTATCCATTCGCTCCACGCCTATTTCATGCGGCCGGGCGATCCCCTCGTGCCGATCATCTATCAGGTCGATCGCATTCGGGACGGTGCAAGCTTCGCCACACGGCGCATCGTTGCCATCCAGCACGGTCATGCGATCTTTGCCATGTCGGCATCGTTCCAGATCGAGGAGGGCGGCTTCGATCACCAGAGCCCGATCCCGAACGTGCCGCAACCTGAAAGCCTGATGAGCGAGGCGCAGTTGCAGGAGGCGTTTCTTGCCAATGCGCCACCTGCGATCCGCAAATACTGGGAGAACAAGCGGCCGATCGAAATCCGCCCCGTCTCGCTGACGCATTACATCTCGCGCGAAAAGCTGGAGCCGAAGCAGGATATCTGGGTGCGCGCCGTCGGTGCCGTGCCGGATGACAGGCATTATCAGGCAGCGGTTCTCGCCTATCTTTCCGACATGACGCTGCTCGATACATCACTCTATGCCCACGGAACGACCATCTTCGATCCGACCATCCAGGTGGCGAGCCTCGATCACGCCATGTGGTTTCATCGCCCGTGCAAGTTGGAAGACTGGCTGCTCTACACGCAGGACAGCCCCAGTGCATCCGGTGCCCGCGGATTGACCAGAGGCAACCTCTTTACCCGCGATGGCGTGCTTATCGCCTCGATGGCGCAAGAGGGCCTGATTCGCAAACGGGCAAATGACTAAAAAACGATCATTTTTTAAAAATCGCCTATAAATTGTTCGCCTAAAGCGCGAACAATTGCCCGTTTTGCGGCCTTATCTTTTATAGTCGTTACTTTTCAATAACTTATTCCCTGCATGCCGAAACTGGCACGCCCTTTGAATATAGAGTGTCAGTCGCTGTTACTGATCTGCCAGCGGCAAGGAGAGTCGGCTCCATGCCGAGCACAAACAAAGGATGGGAAACCAGATGAAAATTGTGATGGCCATTATCAAGCCGTTCAAGCTGGATGAGGTGCGCGAGGCTCTCACCGCGCTCGGCATTCAGGGCCTGACCGTAACCGAAGTGAAGGGTTACGGACGTCAGAAGGGACATACCGAGATTTATCGCGGTACCGAATATGCGGTCAGCTTTCTTCCGAAGCTGAAGATCGAGATCGCGGTGGCGTCCGACGTGGTGGAAAAGGCAGTCGATGCAATCGCATCCGCGGCCAAGACGGGGCAGATCGGCGACGGCAAGATTTTCGTCTACTCGATTGAACAGGCAGTGCGCATCCGCACCGGCGAAACGAACACAGAAGCGCTTTGAGCTCGGCTGACAGGGGAGTCCTCAGATTATGAACTTCAAGAAAATTTCCACACTCAGCGCCTTGAGCGCCGGTGCGGCAGCCCTCCTGGCGCCGGTCATATCCTTTGCGCAGGACGCTGCTGCCCCCGCAGCAGCAGCCGTTGCCGCCGTTCCGGACAAGGGCGACACTGCCTTCATGTTCCTGTCCACCATCCTGGTCCTCTTCATGGCCGTTCCGGGTCTTGGCCTGTTCTACGGCGGTCTCGTTCGCGCCAAGAACATGCTGTCGGTTCTGATGCAGTGCACGGTCATTGCCGCCACCGTCATGATTGCCTGGGTCGTCTACGGTTACTCCTTCGCCTTCGGTGGTTCTGAAAGCCCGTTCTTCGGCGGTTTCGCCAAGCTCTTCCTCGCGGGTGTGACCAAGGACACGACCGCTGCGACCTTCTCGCAGGGCGTCGTCATTCCGGAATACATCTTCGTGATGTTCCAGATGACCTTCGCGGCCATCACGCCGGCACTGATCATCGGCGCCTTCGCGGAACGCATCAAGTTCTCGGCTTCGGTTCTCTTCTGCCTGCTTTGGGTTACCTTCGTCTACTTCCCGATTGCCCATATGGTCTGGGATGCCAAGGGTTACCTCTTCGGTCTCGGTGCCCTTGACTTCGCTGGCGGCACGGTCGTTCACATCAATGCCGGTGTTGCCGGTCTCATTGGTGCGATCATGGTCGGCAAGCGTACGGGCTACGGCAAGGACATGATGGCTCCGCACTCCATGACGCTGACCTATGTCGGCGCTGCCATGCTGTGGGTCGGCTGGTTCGGCTTCAACGCCGGCTCCAACCTGGAAGCCTCCGGCGGTGCAATGCTCGCAACCGTCAACACCTTCATCGCCACCGCTGCCGCCATTCTCTCCTGGTGCGTGGTTGAAAGCTTCACGCGTGGCAAGGCTTCCATGCTGGGTGCTGCTTCCGGCATGATCGCTGGTCTCGTTGCCATCACGCCTGCTGCCGGTATCGTCGGCCCGATGGGCGCGATCGTCATGGGCGTGATCGTTTCGCCGCTCTGCTACTTCTTCGTCTCCGTGGTGAAGAACAAGTTCGGTTACGACGACACCGCGGACGTCTTCGGCGTTCACGGCATTGGCGGCATGTTCGGCGCTCTGGCGACCGGCATCTTCGCAAGCGCCTCGCTTGGCGGCGTCGGCTATGCCGGCGAGCAGACCATGGGTGGTCAGTTGATGGTTCAGATTCAGGCCGTCGTCATCACCATCCTGTGGACGGGTATCGGCTCTGCGATCCTCTACAAGATCGTGGACATCATCGTCGGTCTGCGTGTGCCGGTCGAAGCCGAACGCGAAGGTCTCGACCTCGCATCTCACGGCGAAGCTGCCTACCACAACTAAGATCGGTCGGTGCTATTTACGCACTCGAACCTCATCATCGAAGCCCGGCGATCGTCTCGCC
The DNA here is from genome assembly GCF_028674915.1 of Agrobacterium sp. CNPSo 3708. NCBI lineage: Bacteria > Pseudomonadati > Pseudomonadota > Alphaproteobacteria > Hyphomicrobiales > Rhizobiaceae > Agrobacterium > Agrobacterium sp. CNPSo 3708. The sequence continues at coordinate 251,309 of NZ_JAQZSF010000007.1, read as the reverse complement.
GGGCTTCTTTGTTTTCGGTGGGCCAGGCTTGGTAAACGAGTTTTCCCGTGGTTAATGCCACATTAACCACCATGTCGCTATTTTGCCCTGTCATCCCTGCTTCGGTCACGAAGCTCCGGAAAAACTAAGGACGACAGGTTCAACATATGGGCAGAGTGAATTCTCCGACATTCGAGGGCCGCGACAATCGCTTCGTGCTGACGGCATTCGTCGTGCGACAGATCATGGCGCTGTGTGGTTTTGCCGTTCTGGCGGCCTTGGCGCTGGGCGTGACCGCACTTGCGACCTGGAACGTGGCCGATCCGAGCCTCTCCTACGCGACCTCCAACGAGCCCACCAATCTGCTCGGACATAGCGGCGCGATCTTTGCCGATATCATGATGCAGTTTCTCGGGCTGTCGTCGCTGATTGCCATGTTGCCCATTTTGTCCTGGGCCTTCGTCTTGATTTCCGGCCGCAAACTCACCCGCATGCCGACCCGCCTGATGGCCTGGATTGGGGGCGCCTTCATTGCCTCTGCCTCGCTTGGATGTTTCCCGGCACCGCAGACCTGGCCGCTGCCCAACGGCATTGGCGGCGTGATCGGCGACATGATCCTGCGCTTTCCCGCGCTCTTCCTCGGCGCCTATCCGACCGGCACTGCTGCGACCGTTCTGGGCGCAATCCTGGCTGTGCCTGCGGCCTGGCTGATGCTGGTCGCTTCAGGTCTTCTCGGCGCATTCGATCAGGATGCAGAGGAGCCCTTCGCGCCACAGGCTGCCGTCAACAGCAAGGCCCGCAAGGTTCAGGAGATCGAAGAGGATGATGAGGATGACGGCGAGGGATTCTTCGCCAACTTCCTCGCTTTTGGCGCGCTGACCCATTACTGGTACACGACCCAGGCACGGCTTCGGCGTATCTTCGGTTTGAAGCCCAAGTCGCTCACTAACGAGTTCGAGCAGCCCTACGACTTCAACGATTACGAATTCGGCACACTGAACGAGCCGTCACGACTGAAGACCGCGATCAACCGTCTGGAGAGGGCAGAGCCTTCCTTCGAGGAACGGGCGGAAGCGCGTGCACGCCGACAGGCACCCTCCGTCAACGACGATCTCGACGAGCCGCCATTCGACGACGAAGAGAGCTTGCCGGACGGTGTTCTCTCCGGCGACGCGCCCTTTGCTCCACGCCCGGCACCGGGAAGCCCGACACGCATTACGGCACCACCGTCGCGGCCGAAGCCGAGCGAGCGGGTTGCACGCGAAGCGCAAACCTCATTCATTTCGCCAGATGGCTTCCAGGTTCCATCGATCCATCTGCTGGCCGAGCCAAAGAATGTCGTCAAGGACAACACGCTGAACGCAGATGTTCTGGAGCAGAATGCCCGGCGGCTCGAAGGCGTGCTGGAAGACTTCGGCGTCAAGGGCGAGATCATCCATGTGCGTCCTGGCCCCGTCGTGACGCTTTATGAGCTTGAACCGGCGCCCGGCATCAAGTCGTCGCGCGTCATAGGTCTGGCGGACGATATCGCCCGCTCGATGAGCGCGATTGCCGCGCGCGTCGCCGTCGTTCCTGGCCGCAATGCCATCGGTATCGAGCTTCCCAACCGCACGCGCGAAACGGTGTTCCTGCGCGAGCTTGTCGGATCTCGCGATTTTGAAAGCAGCAAGGCCAAGCTGCCGATGGCACTCGGCAAGACGATCGGTGGCGAAGCCGTGATCGCCGATCTGGCCAAGATGCCGCATCTTCTCGTGGCTGGTACTACGGGCTCTGGTAAGTCGGTCGCGATCAACACCATGATCCTTTCGCTCGTCTATCGCATGACGCCGGAACAGTGCCGCCTGATCATGATCGATCCGAAGATGCTCGAACTGTCGATCTATGACGGCATTCCGCATCTGCTCTCGCCTGTCGTCACCGATCCCAAGAAGGCCGTCGTCGCGCTGAAATGGACCGTGCGGGAGATGGAAGAGCGCTACAAGAAGATGTCGAAGATCGGTGTTCGTAACATCGATGGCTTCAACACCCGCGTTCAGCAGGCACTCGACAAGGGCGAAGTCCTGACGAGAACCGTACAGACCGGCTTTGACCGCCAGACGGGCGAGGCCATGTATGAGACGGAAGAATTCGATCTGAAGCCGCTGCCCTATATCGTCGTCATCATCGACGAAATGGCCGACCTGATGATGGTCGCGGGCAAGGATATCGAGGGTGCCGTGCAGCGTCTGGCGCAGATGGCACGTGCCGCCGGCATTCATGTCATCATGGCCACTCAGCGCCCGTCCGTTGACGTCATCACCGGCACGATCAAGGCGAACTTCCCGACGCGCATTTCCTTCCAGGTTACCTCCAAGATCGATAGCCGTACCATCCTTGGCGAGCAGGGCGCAGAGCAGCTGCTCGGCATGGGCGACATGCTCTATATGGCAGGTGGCGGGCGCATCCAGCGCGTCCACGGTCCCTTCGTTTCGGACAATGAAGTGGAAGAGATCGTATCCTACCTCAAGACCCAGGGCTCGCCCGATTATCTCGAAGCGGTCACCGAAGAGGATGAGGACGAGGATGGTGGCGGCCCTGCCGGCACCGGCAATATGGCAGAGTCCGACGACCCTTATGACCAGGCCGTCGCCGTCGTTCTGCGCGATGGCAAGGCCTCGACCTCCTACGTCCAGCGCAGGCTCGGCATCGGTTACAACCGCGCTGCGTCGCTGATCGAACGGATGGAACAGGAAGGCATTATCGGCCCTGCAAACCATGCCGGAAAGCGCGAAATTCTCGTGCCGACGGAGAATGATTAAGCCACAATCGTCTAACGCTCGACCGCCAGTTGGTCTTTGATACCAGTTGCTTGCGTGCAGGTTCGATAGCCGCAACCAGGCGTGTGCTTTCAGCGTTATAGCCGTCGCTCCATGTCATGAAGCCGCCGTGTTTTTTCGGCACATGGGATGCGATGAAGGAGAACAGAATGAAGAATACCCGCTCGGTCGTTTCCGCTCAGCATCCCGGCCTTGAGAGCAGCATGACGCGGCGAGGCGTGATGACGCTGTTTTCGGCAGCGGCAGCCTCTGTAGCGCTCTCGCCCATTGCAGCTTTAGCGCAGGGCGCAGGAGACGGCGTGACGGCGCAGAAGATCGCCAACCACTTCTCGTCGGTCAAGACGATGATGGGCGAGTTCGTTCAGTTCGGTCCGCGCGGTGAACAGACAGGCGGCAAGTTCTATATTTCGCGTCCCGGCAAGCTTCGCTTCAACTACGAAGACCCGTCGCCCATGCGCGTGATTGCGGACGGCCGCAACGTGGTCATCGGCAACATGAAGCTGAAGACCTGGGACATCTATCCGCTGTCCAAGACACCGCTCAGCCTGCTTCTTGCCGACAAGATCGACCTCAGCAATCAGAAGGTTCGCAGCGTCAAGGAAGAGTCCGATCTGATCACCATCGTTCTCGGTGACAAGAGCATCTTCGGCGATTCGACAATCACACTGATGTTCGATCCGAAAACCTTCGATCTGCGTCAGTGGACGACGACAGATGCGCAGAACAAGGACACGACCGTGATGATCTTCAACGTCCAGACGGGCGTGAACCTCGACGACAAGGTCTTCAACATCAACTACGAAGAGGTCCGCAAACGCGGTTGACCTTGAGACAGCAGAAAGCGTTTCCAGTTTTCTGCCCTCTTGTTATAAGCCTGCCTCTACAGCATCGGCCCGATGCATAGTTCAGGGTAAAGCGTCGTTTGTGCGTCCAATAGGACGGACGGCGCGTTAGCTGCATAAGACGGAGCGTGAGGCATGACTTTCTCGATAACCACCTGGAACATCAACTCGGTGCGGCTGCGCATGCCGATCGTCGAGCAGTTTCTGGTGCGTTACAAGCCAGACGTTCTGTGCCTGCAGGAGACCAAGTGCCCGAATGGCGAGTTTCCTCTGAAGCCCCTGCGGGCGCTCGGCTATGAGCACATCATCATTCATGGACAGAAGGGCTATCACGGCGTTGCCATCGCCTCGAGGCTGCCGCTGACGGAAGATCACCGTCAGGATTATTGCAAGGTCGGGGACGCCCGCCATATCTCCGCTCTGGTGCAGGTCGGCAGCCGCCGCATCCGCCTTCATAACTTCTATGTTCCGGCAGGTGGCGACGAGCCGGACCGGTCGATCAATCCGAAGTTCGGCCACAAGCTCGATTTCGTCGAGGAGATGAAGGTGCTGAGCGCCGACGCCACACCAGGAGCATCGTCAATCCTCGTTGGTGACCTCAACATAGCGCCGCTCGAAAACGACGTCTGGTCGCACAAGCAACTGCTGAAGATCGTCAGCCATACGCCTGTCGAGACAGAAGGTCTGCTGGAGGTGATGAAGCGCGGGAATTGGCTCGACCTGATGCGGCTCAACGTGCCGGAAACGGAAAAGATCTACACTTGGTGGAGCTACCGCGCCAAGGATTGGGAAGCTGCCAATCGCGGCCGCCGTCTGGACCATATCTGGTCATCGCAGGATCTTGGTCCCTCGCTCGATCGGATCGAAATCCTGAAGGAAGCGCGCGGCTGGAACAGACCCTCCGACCACGTTCCGGTGACGGCCCACTTTAAGTTCTAAGCATGCCGCGCAAAAGTGTGCAGCGGTTTTGCGATAACGACATGCGACAAAACAAGGACTTAAAGCGTAGGGAGCGAATCTGAAGGATCGCGACACGCTTTAATAGTAAAGCGGTTACAGAAACCGGTTCTGCATCGCAGCCGCACTTGTGGCAAGTGCGGCGATGTTGCCACGGATGCGCTCGGACACCACCGCGGCAACATCCGGGAATTCCTCGATCATGCGATGGAAGAGGATGCGTGTGATACGGATCACCTCTGAATCCTCGCGCGCGACCGCGGTGAACTTGCGTTCGCAGAGCGTGAAAAGCGCCAGTTCGGAAAGAAGACAGCCGCTACCGACGGTGGCCTTAACCTCTCTTTTGCCGTCACGCTCTTCGGTCCAGAGATCGAAGCGTCCATTGCAGATGACGAAGGCGCACTCGGCGGGAGAGTACTGGCGAAACAGCATGTGCCCCGCGGCAATGCGCCGCCGCTCGGCGCCGAAGGCGATCAGGCGCAGCTGGTCTTCGCTGAAGCCCTGGAACAGCGGCACCTGCGCGAAAAGCTTGATATCGTCGTTCAACGCCATGGGCTGATCCACCTGGGAAATGCAAGTCGGATGCCGCGCCGCTCAGATTTGAGGTAGCGCGGTTCAACCCGTTTTCGACCAATGCGGACTCCAAGACAAGAGCGGATCAAGAAAATCGCCCTTTAAGCGCTGCGCGTCCAAGAGGACGGAGCAAACAGCGCCCTTATGGGACGATCTTGTAGCCGCCGTTTTCGGTCACGAGAATTTCGGCATTGGAGGGGTCGCGCTCGATCTTCTGGCGAAGGCGATAGACGTGGGTTTCCAGCGTATGGGTGGTGACGCCGGAATTGTAGCCCCAGACCTCCTCCAGCAGCACGTCACGCGTCACGACAGCGCTGCCAGCGCGGTAAAGGTAACGGATGATGGCCGCTTCCTTTTCCGTCAGACGGATCTTCTTTCCATCTTCTGTCGTCAACAGCTTCTGGCTCGGCTTGAACTGGTAGGGACCGACGGTAAAGACCGCGTCTTCGCTCTGCTCATATTGGCGCAGCTGCGCGCGGACGCGGGCAAGCAGCACGGCAAAGCGGAAGGGCTTCGTCACATAGTCATTCGCACCGGCCTCAAGACCAAGGATCGTGTCGGAATCCGTGTCGTGACCGGTCAGCATGATGATGGGAGACTTGAAGCCGTTCTTGCGCATCAGCTTTACCGCTTCGCGCCCGTCCATGTCCGGCAGACCCACATCCATAATCAAGAGATCGACCTGAGTGGATTTGACCGTCTGGATGGCAGCATTGGCGTTCGCACCCGTCAGAAGCGAGAACTCTTCATAGGGAGAAAGTTGTTCGGCAAGGGTGTCGCGCAGATCGTCGTCGTCATCAACAAGAAGCAATGTACGGGCCGTCATAGAGTACCTTCGCCTTTCTCTTTTAATTTTCAAACCAATTCAGCGGTTTGCGCGCTTCGCGTCAACCCTTGTGCAGCAATAACGGCGTGCTATGACGTTCGGGTGAAGCATCTTCAAAGCAAAATCTCGTGAAAAAGAGTGATGACCAGAAAGATTGAATTCCGAACGTTACCACCCAAGCTTCTCGTCCGCCCGTCACCATTGAACCCAAGTCGAGCGATCGTTCAGCTTGGTCATTTAACGTTTCAGGCTGCGATTGGTCGCAATGGACGCTCTGTTTTCAAGCGAGAAGGTGACGGCAAAACGCCGATCGCTCAGATGCCGCTGCTCTACGGCTTCATCCGGGGCGAACGCTTCCGCGCCGTCCAGACGAGTTTGACGTTGCGTCGCGCAGTGAAGTCGATGTTGTGGTGCGATGCGCCAAGTGACCCGAACTACAATCGGCTGGTCAGAGCACCATTCAAGCCAAGCCACGAAGAGATCTGCCGGGAAGACGGGCTCTATAATGTCTGTCTGGTGCTCGACTGGAATGTCAGATCCAGGCAACGCAATCGCGGCTCGGCCATCTTCATGCACATGATCCGCCCGGGCTACGAGCCGACCGCCGGCTGCGTTGCACTGCACCCGAGAGACATGCGCCGTCTTCTTCCCCATCTTCATCCAGGACAGATTATTCAGGTTCTATAAGGACTTGTGTAAAGAGTATTGTGCCGAGAGGTTCTCAACACAGAATGGCCATCTTTGCGAAAGAAACAAAAAACCCGCCACGAGGCGGGCGGGTTTTTTGACATTCTGTAGGTGAAAAGCCTTATGCGGCTTCTTCTTCCGGTGCATCGTCTTCTTCGACGGCCTTGCCGCGCTTGGGGCCTTTGTTGAGATTGACTTCAACGAGGCGAACAGCTTCGGTTTCGGACATCTTGTTCACGGCTGCGATTTCGCGAGCCATGCGATCGAGAGCTGCTTCGTAAAGCTGACGCTCGGAGTAGGACTGCTCAGGCTGGTTCTCGGCGCGATAGAGATCGCGAACCACTTCTGCGATGGCGATCAGGTCGCCGGAATTGATCTTTGCGTCATATTCCTGCGCGCGACGCGACCACATGGTCCGCTTGACGCGCGCCTTGCCCTGAACAACCTTCAGCGCACGCTCGACGAAATCCCCTTCGGACAGCTTGCGCATGCCGATGCTGACAGCCTTGGCGACAGGCACCTTGAGGCGCATCTTGTCTTTCTCGAAATCGATGACGAAAAGTTCGAGCTTCATGCCCGCGACTTCCTGTTCTTCGATTGCCGAAATGGTACCGACACCGTGAGCGGGATAAACGATCGCTTCTCCGGTTTTAAAACCGTGGCGCGCTGGAGATTTCTTCTGCTGGGTCGTCATTCGTTTTTTAAACTCCCTGTTACATACACCCGGGGGTTTCCGGGGTCGGGTCGGTCAGGCCCGGATGAGACGGGGGCAAGCCGTCAGGTGACTCCGCACTGGTCCAGTCGAGCACGCAAAAAGAAACCATCTTGCAATCCGGGGATCGACAACACAAAAGTAGGATATGTCACGGAAACCGCGTGCAATTGATGACTTGCTTTCGAGGTGTTTTAGGGCACGATAGTGCCGCGCTGTGGATCAGTTTTTCCTGTCTACCACAAAAATAGGTGGAAATCAATAATTTGCTTGCACCGTGGCGACGGAGTCACAACCTGCTTCACTGAGGCCTTAACAGAATCACCCCGGTAAACTCCTGATCACCAGCGCTGATCCATCCCGAATCGATTAAATTCTTTGCGCCCCGCCAATTTGTCGATTGCCACTTAAACTATTCATAATTCCGCGCCAATATCCGATTCGAATTTGGGAAAAATCACGATTTTTCTCCCTTTTATCGCCGAAACGCGGATATTTTTGGAAGAAAGAAGGCAAAATGGGCTACCGGAACAACCCAAAACGCGACAAACAGCTCGAAAAAGCCAAAAAACTGGCAGAGGCCACCGGCAAGCCATTCCTCGATCCCAATACACTTTTTAGTCGTGCCAGCACAGACGACGTCGAGCACTATTCGCCTGAGATGTTGGCGCTGGCTGCAAGCCATGCTTTGAGCGAACTTTCCCATTGGAAAGCTGATCGCCCCTATATCGGCATCGCCCAGGTTGATGGGGTCGCGCCGCGTAACGTGCCGGTCTCCATCCTGACGATTGTGGGGCGCAACATGCCCTTCCTCTATGACTCCGTCATGGGTGAGGTGACCAGCAGCTATCGCAGCCTCTACCTTGCTGTTCACCCCATCATGGTGGCGGATGCCAACGCGACCGGCGGCTACAGGCTGGCCGATCCGGAAACAGACGCACCGGAAGACAATATCAGCCTTATCCAGCTGCACATCGCGCCTGTCGCGCCGCAAGCAGCCGAGGCGCTGAAGGAGCGGCTTCGCTTCGTTCTCGCCCAGGTGCAGTCCGCCTATAGCGACTGGAAGCCGATGCTTGCCAAGCTCGATGAGGCGCTGAACGAGTTGAAAGAGCGCGGATCGTCGCGCCGCAAGGCCGATCGCAACGAGGCCGCCGAGTTTCTCGAATGGCTGCGCAAAGACAATTTCACCTTCCTCGGCATGCGCGACTACAGCTATTCCGGCAAGGGAAGTTCCGCCAAGATCGAGCGCGGCGATGGCGTCGGTCTGGGCATCTTGAGCGATCCGGATGTGCGCGTGTTGCGGCTCGGCAAGGATGCGGTGATGACGACGCCGGAGATTCTGGCGTTTCTGGATGGTCCGGACTTTCTCATCGTCACCAAGGCAAACGTCAAGTCGCTTGTCCATCGCCGCGCATATATGGATTATATCGGGATCAAGCGCTTCGATGCCGATGGCAATGTTGTCGGCGAGCTGCGCATCGTCGGTCTCTTCACCGCCACGGCCTATACCCGCTCGGTCCATGAAATCCCGCTTCTGCGCGCCAAGGCCTTGGAGGTCGAAGAGCATTTCGGCTTTGACCCCAACAGCCACTCGGGACGCATTCTGCACAATACGCTCGAAGGCTACCCGCGCGACGATCTCTTCCAGATCGAAACCGATCTTCTGGTGCGCTACACCGAGCAGATCATGGAGCTTGCCGACCGCCCGCGGGTGAGGGTGCTTGCCCGTATCGATCGCTTCGACCGCTTCGTCTCCGTCATCATCTATGTGCCGCGCGAGGAGTATAATTCCTATGTGCGCGAGAAGATCGGCGATTATCTCGCACGCGTCTACGATGGCCACATCTCGGCTTATTACCCCGCTTTCCCGGAAGGCGCTCTTGCCCGCGTCCACTTCATCGTCGGGCGCAGCAACGGCAAGACGCCGCGCATCGCGCAGGACAGACTGGAAGATGCCGTCAGCGATATCGCTGCGCGCTGGATCGATCATTTCACCGCGCTTTCAGAGCCTGGCGCGCCGCTTCTCGATGTCGATCAGGCTTATCAGGAAGCCTTCACGCCGGAAGAGGCGATCGGCGATATGCCCGATATCGTCGCGACCGCCAAGGGCGAGCCGGTCCGCATCGAATTCTACCGGACAGCTGAGCAGGCGGAGAATATTCTCTCACTGAAAATCTTCCACCGCGACGGCCATCTGCCGCTGTCGCGCCGCGTGCCGCTTCTGGAAAATCTCGGCTTCAGCGTCATCAGCGAACGGACGTTCGACATCGGTGTCGTCTCCGGTGAAAACAGCGATCTCATCGTCCTTCACGACATGGAGCTTCGGGTCCAGCCAGGCGTCACGCTCGATCTTGCCATCATTGGGCCAAGGCTTGAAGAGGCGTTTCTCGCCGCTTTCAATGGCACCGTCGACAATGATAATTTCAACCGCCTGATCGTTGCCGCCGGACTGACGGTGCGTGAGGTTTCCGTGCTTCGCGCCTATGCGCGCTATCTGCGCCAGACGGGCATCGTCTACTCGCAGGAGCATATTTCCGAAACACTGTTCAAATATCCGGTCATTGCACGCCGAATTTTCGATCTGTTCGCCCATGGCTTCGATCCGCAGCTTGGCGAAAAACCGCGCCTGCGCAAGCTTTCCGATCTGCACAAGGCGATCGAGGCCGATCTTTCCGGCGTGCCCAATCTCGATGAGGACCGCACACTTCGCCGTTACGTCAACGCCATCGATTCCACGCTGCGCACCAACTATTTCCAGCGCAACGAGGACGGTTCGCCGAAGGCGATGCTGGCCTTCAAGTTCGATCCGAAGCTTCTCGATGGCCTTCCCGATCCGCGTCCCTTCCGCGAAATATTCGTCTACGGAACGGAAGTGGAAGGCGTCCATCTGCGCTTCGGAAAGGTGGCGCGCGGCGGGCTTCGCTGGTCGGATCGCGGCCAGGACTATCGCACCGAAGTGCTCGGCCTCGTCAAAGCCCAGCAGGTGAAGAACGCCGTCATCGTACCGGTCGGTGCCAAGGGTGGCTTCTATCCGAAGATGCTGCCCGCCGGTGGCAACCGCGACGAGATCTTCAATGCCGGCAAGGAGGCTTACAAGACCTATATCCGCACGTTGCTCTCCATCACCGACAATATCGTTGGCGATGATATTATTGCGCCTGCGGACACCATGCGTCTTGATGGCGACGACCCCTATTTCGTCGTCGCGGCCGATAAGGGAACGGCAACCTTCTCCGATACCGCCAACGGACTAGCCCGTGAGGCGGGCTTCTGGCTCGACGATGCTTTTGCCTCTGGTGGCTCTGCCGGTTATGACCACAAGAAGATGGGCATCACCGCCCGAGGTGCCTGGGAAACGGTCAAGCGCCACTTCCGGGAAATGGATACCGATATCCAGACGACGCCCTTCAAGGTCGTCGGTGTGGGCGATATGTCCGGCGACGTCTTCGGCAATGGCATGCTGCTGTCGGAAAAGATCGAACTGATCGCGGCCTTCGATCACCGCGATATCTTCATCGATCCGACGCCGGACACCGCCGTATCTTTCGCGGAGAGAAAGCGTCTCTTCGAACTGCCGCGTTCCAGCTGGCAGGATTACGACCGCTCGACCCTCTCCAAGGGCGCGATGATCATTTCGCGTGCGGAGAAATCCGTGACCCTGACGGCGGAAGCCGCTGCCGCAATTGGCATCGAGAAGACGGTGGCAACGCCCTTCGAGATCATGACGGCAATCCTCAAGGCGCCCGCCGATCTCCTGTGGTTCGGCGGTATCGGCACCTATGTGAAGGCTGCGGTGGAAACCAATGCCGAGGTGGGGGACCGCGCCAACGATCCGATTCGCATCAACGCCACGGAAGTGCGCGCCAAGGTGATCGGCGAGGGGGCCAATCTCGGCATCACCCAGAAGGGCCGTATTGCCTATGCGCTGTCCGGTGGGCGCTGCAACTCGGATGCCATCGACAATTCCGCTGGCGTCAATTCCTCGGACGTCGAGGTCAATATCAAGATTGCGCTGGCATCCGCTGTGAATGACGGCCGTCTGACATTGCCGAAGCGCAATCAGTTGCTGGCCTCCATGACGTCGGAAGTGGCGCAACTGGTGCTGCGCAACAACTACCTCCAGTCTTTGGCCATTTCGCTTGTCGAGCGCAAGGGGACCGGCAACCGCGAAGAGCTGGGCCGCCTGATGGCAGCACTGGAATCCTCCGGCCAGTTGAACCGCAAGGTGGAGACCCTGCCGAATGATGCGGAGTTCAACGAACGCTATGCCGCGGGCAAGGCGTTGACCCGGCCTGAAATCGGCGTTCTGCTGTCCTATGCGAAGCTGACGCTGTTCGACACGCTGGTGGCCAGCACCCTGCCGGATGAACCCTACCTGCAGCATCTGCTGATGGATTACTTCCCGAGCAAGATGCAGAAGACCTATGCGGGGGATATTGCAAGCCATCGCCTGCACCGCGAAATCGTCGCCACTGCGCTGGCCAATCAGGTCGTCAATCGCGGCGGTCCGGGCTTCGTGCAGAAACTGGTCGACGCGAGCGGTCTCCTTGCTCCAGCCGTCGTCAAGGCAGCGATGATCGTCGAGGATGGTTTCGGCCTGAAGCGGCTTTGGAGCGAGATCGACGCGCTCGACGGGCAGATTTCCGGCGAGGTGCAGAACGATCTCTATGCCAGGGTCATGCAGATCTTCGGCGATGCGACGCGGCTCTATCTCCAGACCGCCGGTACCATCACCGGCGCCATGCAGGATGAGATCGAGCGCTTGAAAAGCGCCATCAAGACGCTTTCTCCGGCAGCGGCGAAGTATCAGGAAGAGATCGGTCTTCCTGAGATCGACGGCGTTTCTCACGCGCTGGTCAAGGAACTGGAGACGTTGCGCCTGCTCGTCTACGTGCCGGAAATCATGCTGATTGCCGATCAGGCGGGCACGACGCTGGCGCGCGCGGCGGAAAGCTATGCGGCCGTCTCCACCACCTTCCGCGTCGCAAGGCTTCTGGATGCGAGCCAGCGGGTCAGCCCGGCTGATCATTATGAGAGCCTCGCGCTGCTGCGCAGCCAGGACCAGATCGCCTCATCCCGCCGCCGCATCGTGGTTTCGGCCCTGACGGATTACGCGAAAGAGAAGAACCCGGTGCAGGCCTGGTACGCAGCCGATCGCGTGCGGGTCAATCGCATCGTCTCCGAGCTTGCTGCACTCAGCGATAGTGGCGAGACAAATCTGGCGCGCCTCACCGTTGCCGCCGGTCTGCTTTCGGATATAGTCCAGACCAGAAGCGTATAAGGTCCAACAGCGAAATGACCCGGCTGCAAAAGCCGGGTCGCCTGCGTGCGGAAAGGCAATCCATTGAGTTCTTCTTTCCGCGTGACAGAATCGGTCGAGCCCAAGGCCGATGCGCCAAAAACAGACGCCAAGGGGATCTGGGGTTGGATGCTGTTCGATTGGGCAGCGCAACCCTTCTTCACCGTCGTCACCACCTTCATCTTCGGACCTTACTTCGTCGCCCGACTGACGGACGATCCCGTTTCGGCGCAAACGCTCTGGAGCAATGTCGCGACCATCTCGTCCGTTGTCATCGCGATCTTCTCGCCGATCCTTGGATCGATTGCCGATCAGTCCGGATCGCGAAAACCCTGGATCGCGTTTTTTGCCGTCATCAAGATCGCATGTCTTGCGATGTTGTGGTTTGCCGCGCCCGGATCACCGGTGCTATGGCCGGCCCTCTTCATGATCTTCGCCTCGATTGCGGCCGAGTTCTCCATCGTCTTCAACGATTCCATGATGCCGCGTCTGACGACACCTGAAAATGTCGGGCGGATTTCCAACACCGCCTGGGGGCTTGGTTATCTTGGCGGGATGATCGTGCTGATCTTCATCGTGCTGTTCATGGCGGCCAGCCCACAGACGGGCCTTACCATCATCGGCCTGCCGCCGCTTTTCGGTCTGGACCCGGCAACGGGAGAGGATGCCCGCATCACCGGACCGATCGCCGCGATCTGGTACTTCATCTTTATCCTGCCGATGTTCTTCTTCACGCCGGATGTGAAAAAGGGGCTGCCGCTTGGGCGGGCCGTGCGCTCGGGCCTGTCGGAGTTGAAATCGACGCTGAGGGAGTTGCGCCACCGCCCGCTCATCACGCGTTTCCTGATCGCGCGCATGCTCTATCAGGATGGCGTCAACGGGCTGCTCATCCTGGGTGGTGCGTTCGCCGCCGGCATGTTCGGCTGGGCGACAATGGAGATCGGCATCTACGGCATCATTCTCAACATCGTTGCCATTGGCGGCTGCTTTGCTGCCGGCCGGCTCGATCAGCGGCTCGGCTCGCGCACGATGATCATCATCAGTCTCGTGCTTTTGCTTCTCGCGACCCTCGGAATCATCTCGACGGAAAAAACATCGACGCTCTTCGGGTTGCTGCAATTCTCGACCGAGGGAACCCACGGTCTCTTCAGCAGCGGAGCGGAAAAGGCCTATATCGTCTACGGCGTGCTGATCGGTCTTGCCTTCGGCCCGGTGCAGGCCTCGTCACGCTCCTATCTGGCGCGCAACGTCACGATTGCCGAAGCGGGCCGCTATTTCGGCATCTATGCTCTCTCCGGTCGCGCCACCAGCTTCATGGCAACGCTGATGTTCTCCATCGCAACCTATGCGACCGGCTCCGCCCATATCGGTATGGCGACACTGATCCTCTTTTTGGGAGCCGGATTGATCCTGCTGCTCCGAGTTCCGAAGACCCTATAGCTGATCAAGCTTGGTCTGAAGGTTGCGCAGCTGCGCCTTCAGCTCGTCGATCTCCGAGGCGTCGGGCTTGCGCTGCTCCTTCGGCGTCGATGCCGGGGCGGAAAAGGGCGTGAACATCTGCATCGTCTGCTTGAAAAGTTCGGTGTTGCGCTTGATCTGCTCTTCCATCAGCTGGAAGGGAGCCGAGAAGTTCTTCGTCAGCGACGGGTCGCCGAAGGCCTTGCTCATATGTTCCTGCATATGGCTCTGCTGTTCGGAGAAGGTCTTCATCGAGTGCTCGAGAAAGGTCGGCACGACCATCTGCATCTGATCGCCGTAATAGGAGATCAACTGTCGAAGAAAGGCGGTTGGCAGAAGCGTGTTGCCGGTCTTGGCTTCCTGCTCGACGATGATCTGCGTCAGAACGGCATGGGTGATGTCTTCCGATGTCTTGGCGTCCTGAACCTTGAATTCTTCGCCGCGCTTGACCATCTTCGCCAGGTCTTCCAGCGTCACATAGGTGCTGGTCCCGGTGTTATAAAGCCGCCTGTTGGCGTATTTCTTGATAATGGTCTCGCCGCCATGTCTTCCCATCCTCGCCTCCTCGCGATGCCGGTCTTTTTTGTTTTCTTGGTGTTTTTGCTCTTCCCATTCAAAAGAGTATGCTGAAACAAAGGCGTCTGACAAATGGTTTGTGCGATGCAGCAGTCACTTTCTTGCGCAGCATTCTTGCAGCATGCGGGTGCTGCTGTGCGGGGTTCTTTCAAATCCTTTTGGCTAAATTGACTTGCGCCCCAAGCTTTGACAGTCTCGCGCCAAAATTCGGGAGAAACATCCATGCCTTCATCCTCCATTGTGATTGCGAGTGCCGCACGCACGCCGGTCGGTTCGTTCAACGGCAGCTTTGCCAATACGCCGGCGCATGAACTTGGCGCATCCGTCATCACTGCTGTTCTGGAACGGGCAGGCGTTGCCGCCGCCGACGTCGATGAGGCGATCCTGGGGCAAGTGCTGACCGCTGGCGAGGGGCAGAACCCGGCGCGTCAGGCCGCAATGAAGGCCGGCATTCCGCAGGAAGCAACCGCCTTCGGCATCAACCAGCTTTGTGGTTCCGGCCTGCGCGCCGTTGCACTCGGTGCCCAACAGATCGCCCTTGGTGACGCGTCCATTGTCGTCGCGGGCGGTCAGGAATCCATGTCGATGGCTCCCCACGCGGCGCATTTGCGCGGCGGCGTGAAGATGGGTGATTTCAAGATGGTCGATACCATGTTGAAGGATGGCCTGATCGATGCCTTTCATGGCTATCACATGGGCATCACCGCGGAGAATATCGCCCGCCAGTGGCAGTTGTCCCGTGAAGAGCAGGACGAATATGCGGTGCGTTCGCAAAACCGCGCCGAGGCGGCACAGGCGGCCGGGCGCTTTGACGATGAGATCGCGCCCTTCGTCATCAAGGGCCGCAAGGGCGATGTAACGATCGCCGCCGACGAATATATCCGGGCGGGCGCCTCGTTGGAGGCGCTGACGAAGCTTCGCCCCGCCTTCGACAAGGATGGCAGCGTCACGGCTGGCAACGCCTCCGGCCTTAACGACGGTGCCGCCGCCGTGTTGCTGATGACGGAAGAAGAGGCCGCAAAGCGCAATATCCAGCCTCTGGCGCGCATCGCCTCCTGGGCAACGGCCGGTGTCGATCCGCAGATTATGGGAACCGGCCCGATCCCCGCCTCGCGCAAGGCGCTGGCAAAGGCCGGCTGGTCGGTCGGCGATCTCGATCTGGTCGAGGCCAATGAGGCCTTTGCCGCGCAATCCTGCGCCGTGGTTCGCGATCTCGGTCTCGACCCAGAGATCGTCAACGTCAATGGCGGTGCGATTGCGATCGGCCACCCGATCGGCGCATCCGGTGCACGCGTCTTGAACACGCTCGTTTTCGAGATGAGACGGCGACAGGCCCGCAAGGGTCTCGTGACGCTTTGCATCGGCGGCGGCATGGGCATTGCCATGTGCCTCGAAGGGCTGTGATCGGCCCAAATCATTGAAATGCCACGTTGGCCCCTCTAAAGGGCTAAGCTTTGAAAGTGAGGGCCTTGAAGATGAGCCGGGTGGCATTGGTAACAGGTGGGACAAGCGGCATCGGCGCTGCGATCGCAAAAGCGTTTCATGCAGCCGGTTATAAGGTCGCGGTCAACTACGTCTTCACAGAGGACCGCGCCGAGGCTTTTCGGCGGACGACTGGAATACCCGCCTATCAATGGGATGTGCGGGATTACGATGCCTGCGTGGCCGGTGTCGCCGAGGTGGAGCGAACGCTCGGACCGATCGACATCCTCGTCAACAATGCCGGCATTACCCGCGATGCCATGTTCCACAAGATGACGCCGCAGCAGTGGCGTGAGGTGGTCGATACCAATCTCAACGGCGTCTTCAATATGACGCATCCGGTCTGGCCCGGCATGCGTGAGCGGGGCTTCGGTCGCATCATCACCATCTCGTCGATCAACGGCCAGAAAGGCCAGGCGGGTCAGGCGAATTATTCTGCGTCCAAGGCCGGCGATATCGGCTTGACTAAGGCGCTGGCGCAGGAGGGTGCCTCACGCAACATCACCGTCAACGCCATATGCCCTGGCTATATCGGCACGGAGATGGTCCGTGCCATCCCCGAAACCGTTTTGAACGAGCGCATCCTGCCGCATATTCCAGTCGGTCGATTGGGTGAGCCGGAAGAGATCGCCCGATGCGCACTGTTTCTGGCGTCGGATGAGGCAGGCTTCATCACCGGCTCGACGCTGACGGCCAATGGCGGGCAATATTTCGCCTGATCGCATCGCTTTTACCATCACGAATCCGTGATCGACGGCGTGGTGACGCGCTCGGTCCACAGACGCTCATTCGCGATGCTCTGTTAAAGATTCCGCTAAAGCAATGAAAATACGAAGCTTTTCGTCCAGTTTAGAAGCTGTCTAAACATATCACATGTCAAAAGCGCGTGGTTGTTTTTCTTGACATCGAATGTCCTGTTTTGGTTTAACAGAAAAAACAACGTGTTGCGTCACGCAGGCAATGGATCATGCTGGTTTGTAGCTGCAATTACATCACCGACAACGACATTCGCGATGTCATCAACGAGCTTCTTGATGAAGACTGTTGGCAGCTCATCGTCCCAGCGAAAGTCTATCATGCCATGCAGAAGCGTGGCCGTTGCTGTGGCTGTTTCCCGACTGTCGTCGACCTGATCATCAAAACGACGGAAGAATATCATGCACGTCGGCACTCGACTGAGGCCGAAGTTTTTGATTTTATGTCCCGCCTAAAACAATTACATGAAGACCACAGGAGAGCGGACATTGAAAGGCGACAAAAGAGTCATCGAGCAGCTTAACGAGGCACTGTTCCTCGAACTCGGTGCAGTGAACCAGTACTGGCTTCACTACCGGCTGTTGAACGACTGGGGCTACACAAAGCTCGCCAAGAAAGAGCGCGCCGAATCGATCGAAGAGATGCAGCACGCTGACAAGATCATCGATCGCATCATTTTCCTCGAAGGCCATCCGAACCTCCAGACCGTTGCACCTTTGCGCATCGGCCAGAACGTCAAGGAAGTGCTGGAAGCCGATCTCGCCGGCGAATACGACGCTCGCACGGCCTACAAGAAGTCACGCGACATCTGTCACGATGCTGGCGACTATGTCTCGATGAAGCTGTTCGAACAGCTCCTCATCGACGAAGAAGGCCACATCGACTTCCTCGAAACGCAGCTCGATCTTCTCAACAAGATCGGCGAAGCCAAGTACGGTCAGCTCAATGCCGACTCGGCCGATTCTGCGGAATCCGAGTGATCCTTTTGGCAATGAATTGAAAAAGGCGGCAGAGATGCCGCCTTTTTTTGTTCTTACGGTTTCATTGCTCTTATGGGGCCAGATGGCGGAATTGCTCGACCACCTGTTCGTAGACCGATCGTTTGAAGGGTACGATCAGCTCGGGCAGGCTTTCCATCGGCTTCCAGTCCCAGGCGTCGAACTCCGCCTCGTTGCTGCCCGGCGGCGGGTTGATCTGGATTTCGCTCTCATCGCCATCGAAGCGGAAGGCAAACCATTTCTGTGCCTGGCCGCGATATTTGCCGCGTAGTCCGATGCCGATCAGCTGTGGCGGCAAATCGTAATGGATCCAGTCACGTGCTTCGGCCAGCAGGGTGACCGTCTTCATGCCGGTTTCTTCATAGAGTTCGCGGATGGCGGCAGCGAGCGGCGCCTCGCCCTCATCTATACCGCCCTGCGGCATCTGCCAGAGCTGTGGTGAGCCATCGAACTCCGAATTGCCTTGAGAGATACGGCGCCCGGCCCAGACGAGGCCCTTATCGTTCAGAACCATGATACCGGCGCAGGGGCGGTAGGGCAGATCGTCTGCTTTGATCGACATTCTTGAACCTGGATGTTGATTGTTGGTGGAGCAGACTTACTGTTTGCCGTCTTGCGAGACAAGCGCGGAAACGCCGACGATCTCGATGCCACGCGCTGCCGCTTCGACCGACCATTTGGAGATGGCGGCAACGCTCTCATCGAAGGCAGAGGCAACACCGATGGCGGAACCGTTGCGCCGCGCAATCCGCTCCAGATCGTCCAGCTTGCGCAGGATGGCGGCGTCATTCACCTGATCGTCCAGTTGCAGATCGGCAAAGCCGATGGGCGTGGACACGGCCTTGGCGATGATGCCGGTGCGCGATTGCGCGGACGATCCGTCATCCAGAAACAGCAGGCCACGCTGGCCGACATCGCGCAGCACCGGCTCAAGCGCCTTGTTGTCCGCCATGAAGCGCGCGCCGAGATAGTTCATCACGCCGGTATAGTTGGTGATCTTCGCCATCGAGCGGTGAAGCCGTTCCAGATTGATCTTGGCTGGATCGGAAACCAGCAGAGTGTCGGGGCCTGGATCGGTGCCGGGATAGCCGAAGGGCTCGAAGGGGATCTGCAGCAGGACCTCATGGCCCTCACGACGGCCTTCCTGCATCCAGCGCTGCAGGCTGTTGCCAGTTGCGGCAAATCCAAGTGTCACTTCCGGCGGAAGCTCTTTGATCGCCTTCTGCGTGCCCGTCTGGCTAAGCCCCAGCCCGCCGACCACGATGGCGATGCGGGTGCCGCGTGCCCCGGACCAGGGCCTTGCATACTGATCCATCGGCTTCAGGCCGTCGGCGCTGATGATGGGAAGCCTGCCGAACGGGCTCTCCTCCAGCAGTTCGTCATTCGGTCGCATCGCCACACGCGGGTCCTGGCCAACCGTCTGGCCGGTCATCAGCACGGGCGCGTTGTCAGTGCGGTCTTTCGGCGAGAAGACGGAGACGACATTGCCGTCCGACATGGTGTTGCGCTGGACATTGGCGCCGGAACGTCCGCTTTGCAGGTCGACGGCACTATCCCCGTTTGTCGATGCTGCCTGATCCGGCGGCGCTCCTGCCGGTCCCAGCGCCACATCCGGTGCGGTGGAGCTTTTAGCCAGATTGCCGGCAGAAAGCGCCGTATAGAGGGATAGCCCGGCCACACCGCCGCCTGCGAGAACCGCAAGCAGCGTCAACACAGAAAAGCGCCGGACGAACCCGACGCTCTGTTTACGCTTCCGACCCATGAGCGGTTTACGCAGGTCTGATGACAATGGTGTTTCCGTGGCTGATGCGTGATTGACGTCTGACCGGACAGGGAAAGGCACCGGCCTTGGACCGGTGCCTTTGATGTCTTACTGCTTGTTGACGACTGCCTTTTCCGGGTTTGGCGGGAAGGACGCGTCGGTCTTGGTGCCATGCAGCAGGTCCAGCGCATAGTTCAGCTGGATGTCGTCCTTGGCTTCCGGCGGAACGTAAGCTGCAGAGCCCGAACCTTCTTCCGTTTCGCTCTGGCCCTGGATGTGACCGCGCAGGCTGGATTCGCCCTCGGCGCGAATACGACCCTGAAGCTCCGGCGGCAGAGGCTGCTCCACCTTGATATCCGGCGTAATGCCGGTGCCCTGGATGGATTTGCCGGACGGCGTGTAATAGAGCGCCGTCGTCAGGCGCAGAGCGCCGGTTTCGCCAAGCGGAATGATTGTCTGAACCGAACCCTTGCCGAAGGAACGCGTGCCGACAACCGTCGCACGACGCAGATCCTGCAAGGCACCTGCGACAATCTCGGACGCAGAGGCGGAGCCACCGTTGATCAGGACGATCACTGGCTTGCCGTCGGTCAGGTCGCCAGCCGTGGCGTTGAATCTCCGGGTTTCATCCGGATTGCGGCCACGGGTGGAGACCACTTCGCCACGCTCAAGGAAGGCGTCGGACACGTTGATCGCCTGGTCGAGCAGACCGCCCGGGTTCAAGCGCAGATCGAGCACGTAGCCCTTGAGCTTGTCGGCCGGAACGTCCTGCTTGATCTTCTTGATCGCCTTTTCGAGATCGTCATAGGTCTTCTCGGTAAAGGAGATGACGCGCAGATAACCGACATCTCCACCTTCGACGCGCGACTTGACGGCGCGGACTGCGATGATGTCACGCATGACGGTGATGTCGAGCGGCTTGTCGGCGCCCTGGCGGATGATGGTGAGCTTGATCGGCGTCTTGACGGCGCCGCGCATCTTCTCGACCGCGTCCTCCAGCTTCAGGCCGCGAACAGGCTGTCCGTCGATTTCGGAAATGAAGTCGCCGGCAAGAATGCCAGCCTTGGCAGCGGGCGTATCGTCCATCGGCGAGATGACCTTGACCAGCTCGTTTTCCATGGTCACTTCGATGCCGAGGCCGCCGAACTCACCCTTGGTCTGGGTGCGCATGTCGTTGGCATCTTCGGCATTCATGAAGCTCGAATGCGGATCGAGCGAGCTCAGCATGCCGTTGATGGCGTTTTCAACCAGCTTCTTGTCATCCGGCGGCGTTACATATTGCGCGCGCACCCGCTCGAAGACATCGCCGAAAATCGAGAGCTCCTTGTAGGTGGAAGGGCCTGCTGCCTGCGCCGGCAGGCTGGCAGAATAGATAACGCTCATCGCTGTGGCGCCCATGAGCCCACCGATGAGAAGAAGCGAAGCCTTACGAATCATTACGCGCCCTTCCGGTATTTTTTGCGGACCACCAGGGTTGAGAATCAACCGGCACTCCGTCTTTTCTAAATTCAATGTAAAGCGTTGGCTTGTCAGTTTCCAGCGCCAAAGCCGCCGCACTCGCCACTCTTTTTACGCCCATGGAGGCAATCGGCTCACCGGAGAAAACGAACATGCCCTGCCGCGTTCTCACATTGTCCATGCCCGTCAGTACCAAATGATAACCGTCGCCAGCGTTGAGGATGATCATGCGGCCGTAGCTGCGAAATTCTCCAGCAAAAACCACAAAGCCATCGGCTGGCGCTGTTACCAGTGCTTCCGGGCCGGTCGCCACGACGATTCCCTTGGAGAAATGCCCTGTTCCGTCGGCATCGCCGAAGCGTCTCAGCACTTCTCCGGAAACCGGCATTGCCAGCTTACCCTTCAAGCTCGAAAACGGATATGCTGGCGCAATGCGGTTTTTATCGGGCACCCCGGCCTCGGTTTGCGCCTCCAATTTGTCCCGCTCGGCAGGCGGAAGACGGGCGATTCGCTCCTCTTCCAGACGTGCCTTTTCCTTGGCATCGCGCACCGAGGAAATCTCGTTTTCAAGCGATGAGACAAGGCCCTCCAGGCTGGTCGCCTTGCTTGCAAGTTCTTCTGATCGCTTGCGTTCTGCCTCAAGATCGGCGGTCGTCTGGCTGCTCTTCTTGTCGTTTTCGGCACGCAGCAGATCTAGCCGCTTTTCCTCTTCCAGGCTTGCCGTCATCATGCCGGTCAACTGTTCACGCTCTCCAGCAATCGCCTGGCGCAGGTCAGTCAATTCTTTGAGAGCGGAGACAAGCTTGTCGGTCTCGGCGCGAATGCCGGGAACGACGGCGCCGAGCAGGATCGCGCTTCTAACGGAGGCGAGTGCATCTTCGGGAGAGACCAGAAGGGCAGGTGGCGGATTGCGGCCCATGCGCTGCAGCGCGGCCAGCACCTCCGCCAGGACACCGCGGCGCTCGCGAAGCGAGGCTTTCACATCGTCCTCGCGCACGCTCAGTTTCGCCAGACGGTCCTCGCCATCGCTGATCTTGGCTTCCAGATCCTTGCGGCGCTGTGCCGAGGCGATCAGTTCTTCCTTGATCCGGGCCGTGTCCTGATTGAGCGCTGCAATGCTCTCTTCAAGCTGCCTCGCCTTGTCTTCCGACAATCCAATGCTGTCCACCAGTTCCTGCAGATCCTGGCGGTTCTGGTCACGGCGTGTTTCCAGTTCCCGCAATTCGCTCGGTGATTCTGCCGGTGGAGTGGCAGTGGCAGTGGTCGCGGTCGGTGCGGCATCCTGAGCAGAGGCGCGCGACATGGTCAAACACGTCAGTCCGATGAAAAGCGCGACACTTGCCTTCAGTGCAAGCCGACCCGCTGGGGACACAAGCCGGAATGTGTCGCGTGCTGGACCCATGATGTTGTCTTTTACCTGCTCGATAAGATTGGCGACCATACGCTGCTTCGCCGCTTTGCGCCAATAGGTCTTGATGAGGGTGCGAGATAGACCTGCATTTGCGACAAAACCGTGTCGGGTTCAGACCCGGTGGTAAGGGTGACCGGACAGGATGGTAACGGCGCGGTAAAGCTGTTCGGAAATCAGGAAGCGGACGATCTGGTGCGGCCAGGTCAGCTTGCCAAGGCAGAGTGTGGCGGTTGCCTTCTCGCTCAGCGAAGGGTCGAGACCGTCCGCGCCGCCGATCGCAATCACCACATCGCGCTTGCCGTTGTCGCGCATGGTGGCGAAAAGCTCGGCGAAAGCGGGACTGTCCAGCGCCTTGCCGCGCTCGTCCAGAAGGATCAGTGCAGCACCGTCGGCGAGATGCTTTTCCAGCATCGCCGCTTCTTCGCGTTTGCGCGTCTCAGGGTTGGAGGCACGGCTTTCCTGTACCTCGATCATCTTGGCGAATTCCAGCCCAATCGCCGGACCTGCCTTGGCGAAGCGATCCAGATAGCGAGACGCAAGCTCTTTCTCAGGGCCGGATTTCAGCCGTCCCACTGCAAAAATTGAAATCCGCATTCACATATCAGCCTGTTCGCAACCCTGTCGGGTTGCGCTTTTAGCAGGATTGGCTGAGGATTTCCATGCGACCGAAAAAGCCTTCGGCCTAAAGCGTGTCGCGATTTCTCAGATTCGCGCTTACGCTTTATTCCCTTGCTTTATCGCATGGCGTTATCGCAAAACCGCTGCACACTTCTGCACGGCATGCTCTAACCCGCGATCAATGCAGTGTTTCTTCCTCGATGTCCGGGGTCGCCCACATCTTTTCGATGTTGTAGAACGCCCGCACTTCAGGACGGAACACGTGGATGATGACATCGCCTGCGTCGATCAGCACCCAGTCGCCGGCCTCAAGGCCTTCGACACGCGCGCCGCCGAAACCCTCATCCTTCATATCGGTGATGAGATGTTCGCAGATCGCCGTCACATGCCTGTTCGACCGCCCGGACACGACCACCATGTAGTCTGCCAGCGCCGATTTTCCGGCAATGTTCAGGGAAACGATATCTTCTGCTTTGGAGTCCTCGACACTCGCAAGGACGGTTTCCAGGGCACGACGGGCGGCATCGACGCCACTCTCCTGGCCCTTTGGGATAGCGCTGTAAGCTCTTCCCTTAGCGTGTACTGTTGTCAGAGGTTTTCCTTTCCGAAATGACAAAACAGATACTGCGCGCCGCGATTCTCGACGACGCATAATAAAAGTGGCACCATTGGATTCACTTTTCAAGATGTGGGGAGGCAAGCCAGCGCTCACACTTCATTTATGGTGCGGGCTGTTGCCGTTGCGCAAAGCCGTCGAGCTCAACGTCGAGCGCGGTCCATGGATGAAGACCCAGGCCGGTGCCTGCTTCTTCCACAAGACACCGGCATCATCCTCATCAATGCGGGCATGGCTGAAGGCCTGCGCCATGGTGGAGGAAAGATAGGCAAGCGTTGCACCCGGGCGATCAATGACGGCAATCGGAAAGGTCTCGGCGATCAGCCGCCATTTTTGCCAGTGATGAAAGGTTCTGAGATTATCCGCCCCCATGACCCAGATGAAATGGGCATGTGGGTTGCGCGCCTTTACCTTTGCCAGCGTATTGGCCGTATAGCTGACACCGAGTGTCTGCTCGAAGGCGGTGATCTTGATGCGCGGGTCGGTGACGAGATTTTCGCAGGCGGCGATACGGTCGGCAAGCGGGGCCAGTTCTGTTCGGTTCTTTAACGGATTGCCAGGCGTCACCATCCACCAGAGTTGATCGAGCCCGAGGCGCCGCATGGCAATTTCCGCCACCAGCGCATGGCCGTCATGGGGCGGATTGAAGGACCCGCCGAACAGACCGATCACCATGCCGCGCTCGGTGTGCGGCATGGTCAGGTAACGTTGGTCAAGTGCCCGATCAGCCGCCAAAAATCAAATCCGCGTCTGGCCGGTGCCATGCACGCGGTATTTGAAGGACGTCAGCTGTTCGACGCCGACGGGCCCACGCGCATGCATCTTGCCGGTGGCAATGCCGATTTCCGCTCCCATGCCGAACTCGCCACCATCGGCAAATTGTGTGGAGGCATTGTGTAGCAGAATGGCGCTGTCGATCTCGTTGAAGAAGCGGGCAACGACCTCCGCGTCTTCGGCGATTACCGCTTCTGTATGGTTTGAGGAATAGGTGCCGATATGCTGTATCGCACCGTCGATACCATCCACCAGGGTCACCGAGATGATGGCGTCGAGATATTCCGTGCGCCAGTCCTCCTCATTCGCCAGCGTCACGCCTGCAACGGCGTTTTGCACCTCATCCGAACCGCGTACTTCGCAGCCTGCCTCCAGCAGGATTTTTACCAGGGGCTCAAGGTGGGTTGCTGCCACGGCGCGATCGACCAGCAGGGTTTCGGCAGAGCCGCAAATACCGGTGCGGCGCATCTTGGCGTTCAGAACGATCTTCTTTGCCATGTCGAGGTCGGCGGATTTGTCGACATAGACGTGGCAGATGCCTTCCAGGTGCGCAAAGACGGGCACACGGGCTTCTGTCTGCACACGCCCGACCAGGCTTTTTCCGCCACGCGGCACGATGACATCGACGGTGCCACCAAGGCCGCCAAGTAGCAGGCCGACGGCGGCGCGATCGGTCACCGGCACGAGTTGGATCGCATGCTCTGGAAGGCCAGCTATCTTTAGCCCTTCCACCAGGCAGGCATGGATAGCGCGCGATGAATATTGCGAATCCGATCCGCCGCGCAGGATCACGGCGTTACCGGCCTTGAGGCACAGCGCACCGGCATCTGCCGTCACATTGGGGCGGCTCTCATAGATGACGCCAATGACGCCGAGAGGTGTGCGAACACGCTCGATCTTCAGGCCGTTGGGACGATCCCAGGCCGCGATCACCTCACCGACGGGATCGGCAAGATTGGCAATCGCCCGGATACCTTCGGAAATGCCGGCGATGCGCGACGGGTCGAGTTTCAGGCGATCGATGAAGGAGCCGGCCACGCCCGCCTGTTCCGCTGCCGCGACATCCTGTCTATTGGCATCGAGAATGCGGTCCACAGATGCATCGATGGCCGATGCCATGGCGAGAAGCGCGCGGTTCTTCTTTGCGGTCGAAGCGATGGACAACGGTCGTGAAGCAGCTTTCGCCTGAGCGCCGATATTCATCATCAGCGCATCGACAGACTGGCTTTGCTTCACGGCCTGGTCAGGCATCGACTTCATCCTTCTTTGCTTTTTTGATTTTCACGGCAGCGCCGGTCATCACCAGATCGTCGCGGTGGATCATGGCGGAGCGCCCGACATAACCGAGGATCGTTTCGATCTCGTTGGACTTGTGACCATTGATGCGGCGTGCCTCGTCGGCATCGTAGCCGGCAAGTCCGCGCGCGATCTCGCGACCTTGCGCGCCGATAATGGCAACGGCATCGCCGCGGCCGAAATTGCCCTTCACCAGTTTGACACCGGCAGGCAGCAGGCTCTTGCCCTGATGAAGCGCCTTTTCGGCACCCTCATCCACATGCATTTCGCCCGCCGGCTGAAGCTGGCCTGCGATCCAGGTCTTGCGGGCTGTCACGGGCGTGCCGGAAGGCGCAAACCACGAGGAGCGCGCGCCATTCTCGATGGCTTTCAGCGGATGCAGCGTCTTGCCCGATGCGATGATCATGGCGCAACCGGCAGCAGTGGCGATCTTGCCCGCGTCGATCTTGGTGCGCATGCCGCCACGCGACAGTTCCGACGCGGCACCTCCGGCCATGGCCTCAATTTCGGGCGTGATGTCCGCGATGGTTTCAAGAAACCTGGCGTCCGGGTCGAGATGCGGAGGGGCTGTGTAGAGGCCGTCAATGTCAGAGAGCAGAACGAGCAGATCCGCACCGGTCATGGTCGCGACGCGAGCGGCCAGCCGATCATTGTCGCCGTAGCGGATTTCGGTCGTCGCCACCGTATCGTTTTCATTGATGATCGGTGTCGCACCGATCTTCAGCAACTGGTTGATCGTCGCGCGCGCATTGAGATAGCGGCGGCGTTCTTCCGTGTCGGAAAGCGTCAGCAGGATCTGTCCCGCGACGATGTCATGCTTGGAAAGACTTTCCGACCATGCGCGTGCCAGTGCGATCTGCCCGACGGCTGCTGCTGCCTGGCTTTCCTCCAGCTTCAGCGTGCCGGTTGGAAGATTGAGAACCGTTCGGCCAAGCGCGATCGCGCCGGAAGAAACGACCTGCACATCGGCGCCGTTCTTCTTCAGCGCCGCGATATCATCGCAGATCGCGTCAAGCCAGTCCTTCTTCAGCCCCGTCTTGCGGTCCACCAGAAGCGCGGAGCCGATCTTGATGACGATGCGATGATGGCTGCCAAGCGGTTTTCTGGCAGATGTCATAGACGGTCGTCTCCGTCCTCTAGCTCTTCGATCGGCATGGAGCGGTCGGGAAGGGCGGTCTCGCCGCCTTCGCTGGCATCGACGATCACATCGCGCAGTGCGCGCAAGGCTTCCGTCATGCCGATATGGGCGGCAGCCGAAAGAAGAAGCGGAGGACGGCCACAGGCCTTTTCCAGTTCCTTGGCCTTCTTCTTCAGTTCCTTCTCGTCCAGCACGTCGATCTGCGACAGGGCGACGATCTCGCGCTTGTCGGTCAGGCCGCCGCCGTAGGCGTTCAGTTCCGCCTTGACGGTCTTGTAAGCCTGGCCAACCTTTTCTTCCTGCGCGGACACCAGATGAAGCAGCACGCGGGTGCGCTCCACATGGCCGAGGAAGCGGTCGCCGATACCCACACCTTCATGCGCGCCTTCGATCAAGCCCGGAATATCGGCCAGAATGAATTCGCGACCGTCAATCGTGGCAACGCCGAGATTGGGGTGGAGCGTGGTGAAGGGATAGTTGGCGATCTTCGGACGCGCGCGCGTTACCGTTGCCAGGAAGGTGGACTTGCCGGCATTGGGCAGACCGACGAGACCAGCATCGGCAATCAGCTTCAGGCGAAGCCAGATGGTCTTTTCTTCACCTGCGAGGCCCGGATTGGCATGCGTCGGCGCCTGATTGGTGGAGGATTTGAAATAGGCGTTACCGAAGCCGCCATTGCCGCCTGCGGCAAGGCGAAAGCGCTGGCCTTCCTTGGTCAGGTCGATGATCAGCGTCTCGTTGTCTTCTTCGAAGATCTGGGTTCCGACAGGTACCTTCAGCACCACATCCGATCCCTTGGCGCCAGTGCGGGTCTTGCCCATGCCGTGCTGGCCGATCGAGGCCTTGAAATGCTGCTGGAAACGGAAGTCGATCAGGGTGTTGAGGCCATTGACGACCTCGACCCACACGTCACCACCGCGTCCGCCATCGCCGCCATCCGGGCCGCCGAACTCGATGAACTTTTCGCGCCGGAAGGAGACGGCGCCTGCGCCGCCATCGCCGGACTTGATATAGACTTTTGCTTCATCGAGAAATTTCATCGGACTGCCGTTCTGTCAGCTTGCATGCGGTCATGGCCTTGCCATCCGCGTCAAAAAGGTTCTGTCGCCTGGAATATAGCCGCTTGCCCTGAAGGTCAAAGATTATCATGGGCAAGCGCCTATGGAACAAGGCCGGTTTGCGACAAAACCGGCCTTGTCCATCGCGTTGTACGTTACGGTCGGACGAAGCCTTCCGCCGTCAGCTCGGTGTCAATATGCGCGACCATGGTGGCACGCGCGACCGCATAGACCTCACTGCAGCCGGTAATGCGGAAGCCGAGCTTCTCCTGCACGTTGAGCGAGGCCGGGTTATCGGCGAAGACGCCCGAGTGCAAAACCTCGTTCGGCATGCGCCGGAAGAAGCGCTCGACGACGGCGCCAACGGCCTCCGTCATGTAGCCCTTGCCCCAGTAGAAGCGGTTCAGCCAGTAGCCGAGGTGCCATTGACCGTGACGGCGCTCTACCGACACCACGCCGATCAGGGTGTCATCACCGGTGGTGATGGCGAAATCCCAGTCGGGCAGGGTGCCTGACGTCCGCAGGATCAGCCATTCCAGTGCATCCTGCTTGTAGTAGGGCGCTGGAACACGGGCCAACATGCGGGTCACTTGGAAATCGGCAAGCGTGTCCGCAATCGAGCCCGCATCGGTGAGCCGCTGGGGCCGGAGCACCAGCCGTTCGGTTTCGATCGTCGGGCAAGGGCCGGGCGGCGGGGTCGTTTCGACGCTGCGAGGGCGCATCAGCTGAGCCGTACTCATCGCATGTCTCCCCAGCTTCTCAATGATACCCATGTCTTGCGATCCAGCCTGTACCATTCGACCGGGACCATGGCGCCCAACGCCAGCGATCCGACCATGCCGGAACCCTGAAGCTGAAACCCGCACTTTTGTATGACACGGCGAGAGCCGATATTTGTGACCCGGCACCGCGCATCGATCTGGTCGATCTCGCGGGTACGGAAGGCCATGTCGATCAGCGCATGGGCCGCTTCGGTGGTGTAACCCCTGTTCCAATAGGGTTCGCCAAGCCAGTAGCCCATTTCAAGGGTCTTTTCGTCTTCCTGCGGCTCCAGTCCGCAGCACCCCATGAACTCGCCATTGTCCATGCGCGTAATCGCATAGACGCACTTGCCAATCTCGCCATTTGCTGCACGGCGCACAAAATCCGCGGCGTCTTTCGCCGTGTAAGGGTGCGGCATGCGCGACACCATGGTCGCGATGTTGGCGTTGTTGGCAAGATGGGCAAGGGCGTCGATGTCTTCTTCGTGGGGTTTGCGCAAGACAAGTCTTTGCGACAACAAGACGGGGCAATCGCTCCTTGACCGTTCAGGTCTTATCCGTTCTTCGGGTGACCGTGATTGGTCGACCCTCAACAATTCAGCTTGCATGGTTCAGTCCTCCGTGGAGTTAAAGAAAAAAGGGGAGTTGGGTGGTGCCCCAACTCCCCTTTTTTGTGACTGAACCTGTTACGTCTCAGCCGGGTCATTGGGACACCGGCTGCATATGACGCTTACCGGCTTATTCTGCGGCTTCCGCTTTCGGCGCTACGGACACGAATACGCGACCATTGGCCTTCGTGCGGAAGTTAACGTTGCCTGCCGTGAGTGCAAAAAGCGTATGATCTTTGCCCATGCCGACATTGGCGTCGGGATGCCACTGCGTGCCACGCTGACGAACGATAATGTTGCCTGGAATGACGGCTTCGCCACCGAACTTCTTCACGCCAAGGCGCTTGGAGTTGGAATCGCGACCGTTACGCGAAGAACCGCCAGCTTTTTTGTGTGCCATTGGATTGCTCCTTTAAACCTAGTTTCCCGTGTCGCGCCGATTAGGCAGCAACGATGTCCGTGATACGGACGACAGTGTGATGCTGACGATGGCCGCGCGTACGCTTGGAGTTCTGACGACGACGCTTCTTGAAGGCGATGACCTTCTTGCCGCGGTTGTGCTCGACAACTTCAGCCTTGACCGTTGCGCCTGCAACGAAAGGTGCGCCGAACTTTGCATCAGCGCCAACGCCGACAACGAGAACTTCAGTGAATTCTACAGTTGCGCCTGCGTCTGCTTCCAGCTTTTCGATGGTCAGCACGTCGTTGGCGCTTACGCGGTACTGCTTACCGCCGGTCTTGATGACTGCGAACATTTTTTATCCTTTCATGTTCGTTCCGGCTCTGCGCTTTTGGCACTGGCCGTCTTTTTATCAGTCGGAGTAGCGGAAATTCGTCGAGGCAAATGCCCTTGGAAACTCTGCCGGTGGACCGCTTTTTTCAAAGCGGAGTAAACGGAAGGCGCAATACGCCATCAATTTGGCTGCGAATTACGCGAGCGAGGCCTTTATGTCAAGGTTCAAAACGGCCTAAAAACGACGGCTGCGCCTAGAAAATCAGGCCTTTTGCGCGGTTGTTGCAAACAGGTCTCGAATTTTATGTCGCAAGGGTTTATATCAGCCCCACAGCAAGGAGCAGAAATGGCCCGCATAGACAGTACCGACGATTGGCGGGATCGCCACGCGCCGACAATATCAGCGTTTGAATCGCTTGCCATTGAGGCATATGGCCACCTGCCGGAAGAATTTCGTGCGCTGACGAAAGATCTGATCATCGAGATCTCGGAGTTTCCGACCGACGATGTGTTCGAGGACATGGCGCTCGAAACGCCGTTCGACCTGCTCGGCCTTTTCGAGGGCCGCGGCATTTCGGAGCGTTTCACCATGGAAACCGGCGAGATGGTCAACCGCATCACGCTCTATCGCCGCCCGATCCTGGATTACTGGGCCGAGAACGAAGAGACGCTTGGCGACATCATCACCCACGTCCTCATCCACGAAATCGGCCATCACTTCGGCCTGTCGGACGACGACATGGAGCGGATCGAGGAAAGCGCGGACGACGCGGCGGCAGATCGCGGGTGAGTGACTTAACTTGCGTGCGCGTGTGCGACAAAGCCGCAACGCCCGCTTTTTGTCGTCCTCGCCCTTGAGGCGAGGATCCATAAGCCATTGACGCTATTGGTAAAGATGGATCCTCGGGTCAAGCCCGAGGATGACGGTAGAGGAGGCGTCGACCGTCACAACCGCTCTTACTGCTCACCCAGCTTCATATCAGGATGATAGTTCTTGCCCTCGACGGTCTTCGTCACCGCCTGGCCGCAATGCATGATGCCGGCTGCGGCGTTGAAGGCGTAGCTTGGAGAGCCTGCAAGTTCCCAGCCCTTGTTGAGCGCATCAGTGACGCGGTGACAGAATTTGGCGTCGTCCGGGCCCGTGATGAAACGATAGACCTTCATGTGTTTCCTGCCTTTCTTGCGGCGATGATCTCGGCGATGGCGACGAGGCGTTCTGCGCCGGCGACATGCAGCCGTTCGATCATCCGTCCGTTGATGTTGATGACGTTCAATCCCATAGATTCGGGCTTTGCGAAAGCCGCGATCGTCTCGCGCGCCTCTACAAGTGCCGCTTCATCCGGAGTGAAGGCGATGTTTGCCGCCTCGATCTGCGTCGGGTGGATCAGCATCTTGCCATCAAAGCCCATGTCGCGGCCCTGCTCGCATTCCATGGCGAAGGCAGCCAGATCGCGAAAATCGTTGGAAACGCTGTCGATCACATCGAGACCGTAGGCACGGGCCGCAAGCACCACCTGCATCAGCCATGGGACGAGATAGGTGCGCCCCGGTCTTGCCGGAACGCGGGTATCCTTGCGCAGATCGTTCAGTCCCACCACGAGGGCGCTAAGCCTTGCGGCTTTGGTGTGCGCGGCTTCGGCAATCGCTGCGGCATTCAGGACGCCGCGCGGTGTCTCGATCATCGCCCAGATCTGCATCTCTTCCGGAGCGTCGGCTTCGTCCAGAAGGTCGGCAAGTTCATGAATGTCGGAGGGCTGCTCGACCTTTGGCAAGAGTAAGGCTTGGGGGCCGCAGGTCAGCGCAGCCTCCACATCCTTGAGCCCGGTCTGCGTGGAAAGCGGATTGATGCGGATGATCGCTTCGCGGTTTGCAAGCGGCGTCTCGCGGAAGAAGGACAGGAGATTGCTGCGCGCCTCATCCTTCATGTCGGGAGCAACCGAATCTTCCAGGTCGAAGATCGCGCCATCGCAGTCAAGAGAGCTTAGCTTTTGGAGGGCGCGCAGGTTGATTGCAGGCACAGACAGCAGCGAACGGCGCGGGCGTGCAGTATTATCGACAAAAAATTCGGCCATGCCCCACTTGTGTCAATCTTTTGTTACATCTGCAAGGTCGATGACGGTGTGAAACCTCTTGCAAGCGTCAAGAAGAAGGCCCACATTCGTCTGGACAGAAAGGTTTGGACCATGCAGGGCATTCGTACATTCTTCATCGCAGCCTCCAGCATCGCAGTTCTGGCTCTCGCCGCGCTCTTCACCGCATCTCTGACGATCGCATTCGTCGGAACGCTTGCGGTTCTCAGCATCGCCAAGATGTTCTCCTCCCGCCTCAAGCCTGAGCCCATCCGCGTGAAGACGCAGGATCGCCGCCAGCAGAACATGCGCGTGTGGAATGACGGTCGCGGCACGATCATCGATCTCTGATCGGTTCGACTGACGCTTTGGCATTGTAATCCAATTATTGGCGGCGTACCGCAATGGCGTGCTTTGATCTTCAAAAGCGCGCCTTTTTGCTTTAATGGCCTTGGTTGAACGGCTGAGTGCCGGCCAGAATTTCGGAGTGAGAGATGGATAAGTTCACCAAGCTGACGGGTGTTGCCGCCCCCATGCCGGTCGTCAATGTCGACACGGACATGATCATTCCCAAGGACTACCTGAAGACCATCAAGCGCACCGGGCTTGGCAAGGGCCTGTTTGCCGAATCGCGCTACCTGGAAGACGGCTCGCCAAACCCCGATTTCGTGCTGAACAAGCCTGCCTATCAGAATGCGCAAATCCTGGTGGCTGGCGACAACTTCGGTTGCGGCTCCTCGCGCGAGCACGCACCCTGGGCGCTTCTCGATTTCGGCATTCGCTGCGTCATTTCCACCAGCTTCGCCGACATCTTCTACAGCAACTGTTTCAAGAACGGCATTCTGCCCATCGTTGTCAGCCCTGAAAACCTCGAAAAGCTCCTCGACGATGCTTCGCGCGGCTCCAACGCCGTGTTGACGATCGACCTGGAAAACCAGGAAATCAGCGGCCCCGATGGCGGGCGGATCACCTTCGAGATCGATGCCTTCAAGCGTCACTGCCTGCTGAACGGTCTGGATGATATCGGCCTGACGCTGGAACATGCAGGCGCAATCGATAGCTTCGAAAAGACCAACGCCTCTGCCCGGCCCTGGGCCTGATCAATCCTTCTGACTAAGCGCGGACACCTCTCCGTCGTCATCCTCGGCCTAGAGCCGAGGATCCACGTCTTTCAATAGCGCCAATGGGTTATGGATCCTCGGGTCAGGCCCGAGGATGACGAGGAGGAGAGCTTTGACCTCCAAGAGCCTTGTGTCGAAGACCCCCTCCAACCTCCAACCTCCAACCACGCAGTCGATGCCTGATACATCGTCGTGTCATGTATTTTGGAGCATGAGATGAAACTGAGATGATGTGACAGCCGGTTTGCTGCGTCACCCGTACCGAATAGGCTTTTGCTTTGCTTGAAATGCTGCGGGTCGAGCGTTAAGAAGCCCGCATCTTGCAGCCTTTCGGCGTTGCAACCCATGTTTTGACGTGCGCTTCTTTCCAAGCGCCCAAGGAGGATTTCATGACTGTGCGCTCGCTCTTCCTGTTGCCTGGCGACGGTATCGGCCCGGAGGCGATGACCGAGGTCCGTAAGCTGATCGATTACATGAACAGCGAGAAGAATGCCGGCTTCACGGTTGAGGAAGGCCTTGTTGGCGGTTGCGCTTACGACGCGCATGGCGTGGCGATTTCCGATGCGGATATGGAAAAGGCGCTGGCAGCTGACGCCATTCTGTTCGGTGCAGTCGGCGGACCGAAATGGGATGGCGTGCCTTATGAAGTTCGTCCGGAAGCGGGTCTGCTGCGCCTGCGCAAGGATCTCGAGCTTTTCGCGAACCTCCGCCCAGCGATTTGCTACCCGGCGCTGGCCTCTGCCTCGTCGCTGAAGCCAGAGCTCGTCGAAGGTCTCGATATTCTCATCGTTCGCGAACTGACGGGCGGCGTCTATTTCGGCGAGCCGAAGCAGATCATCGATCTCGGTAATGGCCAGAAGCGCGGGATCGACACGCAGATCTACGATACCTTCGAAATCGAGCGTATCGCCAGCGTCGCCTTTGAACTGGCGCGCACCCGCGGCAACCGCGTCTGCTCCATGGAAAAGCGCAACGTCATGAAGTCCGGCGTTCTGTGGAACCAGGTCGTCACCGAAACCCATGCGGCGAAGTACAAGGATGTGCAACTGGAGCATATGCTGGCCGATGCCGGTGGCATGCAGCTGGTGCGCAAGCCCAAGCAGTTCGACGTCATCGTCACCGACAATCTCTTCGGCGACATGCTCTCCGACGTCGCCGCCATGTTGACGGGCTCGCTCGGCATGCTGCCATCCGCGTCTCTCGGTGCGCCGGATGCCAAGACCGGCAAGCGCAAGGCCATGTACGAGCCAGTTCACGGTTCCGCTCCCGATATCGCCGGCCAGGGCATTGCCAACCCGATCGCAATGATCGCCTCCTTCGCCATGTGCCTGCGCTACTCCTTCAACATGGTTGATGACGCCACCAAGCTGGAAACGGCGATCGCCAATGTGCTGGAAAAGGGCATCCGCACCGCCGACATCATGGCCGCCGGCGCGCGCCAGGTCAGCACGTCGGAAATGGGCGATGCGGTTCTGGCGGAATTCAAGGCTCTGTAGATACGTCTTTATTGTTCTGTCGCGCCCGAGCTTTGCTTGGGCGCCACGACAGCATCGGCCCGAAAATCGACATCGATTTTCGGACCGATGCGTCTATTCAAAAAGGTGTTGCAAGCACGGGCGGACCTTGCGCTAACCGATCCGGTATGCGCATCGTCTCGCACCCTGTAGCAGGTGCTCGGTCCTTTCCACCGGTGCGCCCAGCACGGCTCTGAAAATATCGATCTCCGAACGGCAAAAGCCACGGCAGGCGGTTGCGGCGGCGCATATCGGACAATGGTTTTCGACGAGGATGAAGTGTCCATCCTCTTCCTGCCACCAGCTTGCCATATAGCCCTCGGCCACCCGCAAGGCTGAGAGCCGCGCGACACGCTCGTCCAGCGTAGGGGCGTCGAGAAGTGCCGCGCTGTACATCGCCGCTGTCTTGCGCTCCCGGGCTGCAATGATCGTTTCCAGCGCATCCTCACCAAGCTCGCTGCCGATCGCTTCTATGAGGGATACCGCGACGTCAGCATGACCATCTGGAAATTCGCGATGGCCGGCGCTGGTCAGGCGCCAGCTTTGACGCGGCCGCCCCCGCCCGATTGCGGGTTGCGCGATGCTTTCCACCAACCCTTCATCGGCGAGTTTGGCAAGCTGCTGGCGCGCCGCTTCGCCCGTCAGGCCAAGAACTTCGCTGAGCTCTGACGTGGCCTTCGGGCCTTCGGTCTTCAACAGAAAGAGGAGCCTGTCACGGGGAGAAGGGCGCATTTTGTCTGTCCTGCCACTTGCTTAATTTATCTGCGGGTATAATTTCCAAGATATAACTTGGATAATTCCATGCCGCCGACTTTGCAACGGCCTTTTATCGGAAATTCGATCATGTCTTCTCCCGGCGCCCCTTCGTCAACCAGTCTTTGGACCCTGTTTTCCGCCCGGCATCTGGGAGCAAGCCTGATGCTCTCAGGTGGCATCGCGCTCTATGCGATCGAGACCTATGTGACGGCCACGATCATGCCGTCTGTCGTGCGTGATATTGGTGGCCTGCCCCTCTTCGCCTGGGTGACGACGCTCTACGTCACGGCCTCTGTGCTGGGGTCGGTATTTATCGCCATCCGTCCACGTGGCCTTAGCCTCAATCGGACCTATAGTGTCGGTGCAGTCCTCTTTCTCCTTGGTTCGGCGATCTGCGCTGTGGCGCCAACCATGGAGATCGTCCTTGCCGGGCGAGCCGTGCAGGGCTTCGGGGCCGGCACGTTGGCAACGCTGGGCTATGCGTTCATCCGCTATGTCTACCCAGAATCTCTGTGGAACAAGGCGACGACGCTTTATGCTGCGATCTGGGGTATCTCGACCTTCATCGGACCGACGCTCGGTGGCTTCTTCGCCGAGGGCAGCGCATGGCGACATGCTTTCGCGATCATCGTCCCCTTCGCACTCATCATGGGACTTCTGGCGCCGTGGCTGCTGCCGGTGGGCGTGGATGACCGGACCGAGACCAAGGCGCCGCTAAAGCAGATGATCCTGCTGTCCGCTTCGCTTTTGCTGGTCAGCTTTGCGAGCACCGCCGAAGAGATTGGCGCCCGCACCTGGCTTGTGGTTTGCGCCCTCACCGCCATTGCAGCACTTCTGCTTGTCGAACGACGGGCGACGTTGCGCATTCTGCCGCGCGGCGGCACTCTTCTATCGATGCCGATCGCGCGTGTTTATGCTGCGATGTTCATGCTTCTGGCGGCCCTGACCTGCGACATTTACATCCCCTATTTCCTCCAGAACCTGCACAATGTGCCGCCGTTGATCTCGGGCTATATCGTCGCCCTTGTGGCGCTCGGCTGGACGGTAGCCGCCTTCATATGCAGCGATTTCACCGGCAGGGCGATGCGCCGCTCCATTCTTGTCGGCGCCATTCTGGAAGCTGTTTGCATCGGCATGCTGGCCGTAACGCTGGCACGGCTCAATCCCAGTGGGGACGTGCTTCTGGTCAGCGCAGCCGCTTTTCTGATCTTCGGCATGGGCTTCGGCGTTGGGCTCGGTTGGGCGCATCTCGTGACCCATATTCTGCATCTCGCCGAGCCTGATGAGAAAGACAAGGCATCCGCCGGTATCACCACCGTCCAGTCTCTCGGCAGCGCTTTTGGTGCGGCTCTTTCCGGCGTGATCGTCAACAGCACCGGGTTTGTGAGCCCCGGCGGCGTCGAGGGGGCAGCATCTGCCGCGACGTGGCTCTTCATGCTCTTTGCCCTACCAGCGGTTCTGGCAGCGTTCGCGGCCTTCTCATTGCCAGAGCCACGTTACGGAGCGCATGTGGGTGACAATGATTGATCGATGCCGGGCCTAAGTCCTCGAAGTGATTGAGGCGGCTTAATTTTTTGCTGCGTCTCCGGGCTTCGCGGAGATCGCGTGGACGGTCGGATCTTCCGGGCGTCCGATGTTCTCGCCCTTGGCAAGCAGCGGTTCGTAGCGCTTGTCGGTCAGCGTCTTGAGGAAAGCCACGATGGCATCGACGCGCTTGTCGTCGAGTGCCGGGGCGGACGTCAGTTCTTCCATGGCGATGTTGTCCGGAACCTCCGGCGCATCCCATTTCTCGCCGGTTTCCGGGTTGATCTGCCGGCTCGGCTTCTTGCTCTTGT
This sequence comes from Agrobacterium sp. CNPSo 3708, assembly GCF_028674915.1. NCBI lineage: Bacteria > Pseudomonadati > Pseudomonadota > Alphaproteobacteria > Hyphomicrobiales > Rhizobiaceae > Agrobacterium > Agrobacterium sp. CNPSo 3708. Next base: position 213,820 of record NZ_JAQZSF010000007.1, on the reverse strand, counting down.
ACTTCACATAGAACAGCACGACGGTGCGCAGGTCCTTGAAGACGCCGTTGTGCATGTAAGGGCCTGTCACCGCGATATTGCGGAGCGACGGCACCTTGAACTTGCCGCGCTGTGCCGGATCGTCGCCGACGGCTGGATTTTGCGCCAGGCCGAGATCGACAGCATCCGGCTTCGACCCATTGGCTGCGCGGGCTAGTCTGTTGGCCGGGACGCCGATGTTGAAGTATTTGTGGTTGGTGAAGACGCCGTCCGAGAGGCCGTGCTCACCCTTGATCGTGTGGCAGGTGTTGCAGTTGGTGAACTGCGTGGACGACATCAGCACGCGGCCGAGTTCTTCCTGATCCGTCAGCTTTTCCTCGCCGCGCAGGAAGCGGTCATATTTCGAATCGAAGGTGGAAAGCGCATCGGATCGCTCGTAAGCGGCCAGCGCCTTGCCCATGGCGGCGAAGGCTTGCTCGTCGTTCTCGAATACGTTCGGCCCGAAATGGCTTGCAAAGGCAGTGACGTAGTCAGGATTTTCCTTCAGCCGCTTCACCACGCTCGACTTGTCGGCCATCCCCATTTCGATTGGGTTCAGCGGCGGACCGCCGGCCTGATCTTCCAGCGTGGCGGCGCGTCCATCCCAGAACTGGCCGCCAATATAGTTTCCGTCGGCGTCCTTGCCGAAGGGCGGGGAGAATTTGGCGTAAGTTGCCGTCGGCGCGTTGCGATCTCCCAGCGACTTGCCATCATCGCCAAGCGAAACCGCATGGCCTGCCTTTTCCGTATCGCGGATGTCGGTGAAGCCGTTGGCAGAGGTGTGACATGTGGAACAGGACATCGTCCGGTTCATCGACAGATTGGCGTCGTGAAACAGCGCTTCGCCGAGCTTTTCGACGGTTGGGTAGTCGGTGCCGCCATGGGCAGCTCCGCCAAGACCCATCGCTACGGGAAGGAGGATGAGTGCCGAAGCGGCAAGAAAATGAGAGAAGTGCCTGACCATGTCAGAGCCGCCGAAAATGATGAAACCGGTGGCTCTATACCATCTTCTTTACGCCGCGCACAGAAACTTTCTTCAAGGTCTCCACTTTGTCGCAGGCGCTTATTTCGACCTCAGACGTCGAAGTAATCCTCGAAGGATTCGGGGAAGCTCTGGCGCGCCACGCGCTCGTCGATCACGAGCATCGCCTCATAGGAAAGCGGATCAAAATTCTTCTCGGCGGGGAGAACTTCACGCCCGAAGAGCAGGCTGAGGCGGGCGGCATCGAGATTGCCCCGCTCGAAAGGCTCTGCGCCGAAATGGTGCCAGAGGGCATGCAGGAAGGCCGCATCGATACGATGTTCCGGCGTGCCGGGACGTGCCTTGCGCGGCAGTTGCTTGATGGGGGTGACGCCGCGCGGATTGGCGCGGCGTATGGTAAACTGGACGCCTGTGCCCGGCATGCCGGATGGAAAACCACGGTGTTTGGTCATGTCGGGCAGGTTCGCCATTTCGTCTATCCTTCAGCTCTTGCCGATCTTGTCCTGCGTCTTGGTGTCGAAATCGGACGCGTCGTGACGTTCATGTAGCTGTTCTGAGGGATCACCGGAAGCCTTGTTGACCATGCGGCCGCGTTTGACGGCAGGACGCTCGGCAATTTCATCGGCCCAGCGCTTCACATTCTTGTAGCTTGCTGCTTCCAGGAACACTTCCGCCTTCGGATAGGATTGTCCGCGCGCCAGGTTGCCATACCAGGGCCAGATGGCGATATCGGCGATCGAATATTCATCGCCTGCCATGTAGCGGTTTTCGGCCAAGTGACGATCGAGCACGTCCATCTGGCGCTTCGCCTCCATGGCAAAACGGTCGATGGCGTATTTGATGTGGATGGGCGCATAGGCGTAGAAGTGGCCGAAGCCGCCGCCGAAGAAGGGGGCAGAACCCATCTGCCAGAACAGCCAGTTCAGCGCTTCGGTGCGGGCCTTGTGCCCCTTCGGCAGGAAGGCGCCGAATTTTTCCGCGAGATAAAGCAGAATCGAACCGCTTTCGAAAACGCGCGTCGGTTCCGGTGTGGAATGATCGACCATGACCGGGATCTTCGAATTCGGATTGGCAGCAACGAAGCCGGAACCGAACTGGTCGCCATCGCCGATCTTGATCAGCCAGGCATCATATTCCGCGCCGGAATGGCCGGCGGCCAGAAGCTCTTCCAGCAGAATGCCGACCTTCTGACCGTTCGGTGTCGCCAGCGAGTAGAGCTGCAGCGGATGCTTTCCAACCGGCAGTTCTTTCTCATGGGTTGGCCCGGCAATCGGTCGGTTGATATTGGCAAACGCGCCGCCATTGCCCTTTTCCCACTGCCAGACCTCTGGCGGCTGATAGCCTGCGGGAAAGTTGTTTTCGGGAGACTTTTCGGTCATGAAGATCCGTCCTTATTCCAGATGTGGTTCCAGGTGGGGATGCTGTGTTTCAGCAATATAGGAAATGCAAAGCCGTTCCTCCACTCCCGCGACAGACGGAACACCAGCCTCCGGAAAAAGAACCTGCTAAGCCTTTGCGATCGCGTGGAAAAATGTTCCGCTGACAAGGCCGCGCCTTCCGCCGGATAGCCCGAGCGGCTTGCCGAGACCATCGGCAATTTCAGCGAAGGGCTGATCGGTGCCGGCGTCGATGACGCTGGCATAATGGAACTCGTGTCCGCGCAAAACATCGCCAGCCTGGCCGAGCGGGCCGGTCTCGGCAATCCTGGCCTGACGGTAGCCAAGGTTCATCTTTCGCTTGGCAAAGCTGGTGACGTGCGAGAGTAGCCCGGTCATGGCGTGCGTCACGCCGTTCGCGTCTTCCAGCGCTTCCCCCAGCACCATATAGCCTCCGCATTCCCCATGCACCGGCTTCGTCTGCGAAAAATGGGCAAGCGACGCCTTGAAGCGCGATGCGACGGCCAACTGTCCGGCGAAAAGCTCAGGATAACCGCCGGGCAACCAGCAGATATCGCAGGACGCGTCCGGGGCTTCATCGGCAAGCGGGGAGAAGGGCAGGATCTCGGCGCCAGCCTCCCGCCATTGCCGCTTCAGATGCGGATAGAGGAAGGTGAAGGCGGCGTCTTCGGCCAGTGCGATGCGCTGTCCGGGCGGGGCAATTCCCGCTTCGACCGACCCTTCGGCCAAATCGATGGGCGTTGCCAGGGCCAGGAGCTCATCGAGATCGATGGCACGCTCCATCGTATCGGCCAGTCTTTCGATATGGGCGTCGATCTCCGGGTGTTCGCTCGCCTGCACCAGACCGAGATGCCGTTCGGGCAGGGTCAGCGATGGATCGCGCATGACGCAGCCCGCCACGGGAAGGCCGATCTTTTCGATCGCCTCGGTGCAGAGCGTGCGGTGGCGTTCGCTGCCCGCACGGTTCAAAACGACGGCTGCCATCTTCACCGCCGGATCATAATGGGCAAAACCATGCGCCATGGCTGCCGCCGTTTGCGACTGGCCCGAGACATCGAGGACCAGGAGGACGGAGATGTGAAAGAGCCGCGCCAGATCAGCGGCCGAGCCGGTGCGGTTGTTGGAGACGGCAATACCATCGAAGAGGCCCATGGCGCTTTCGATCAGCAAGAGGTCTGCACCGTCGGCCTGTTGGGTCAGAAGATGACGCAGCAGATCCGGCTGCATCGCCCAGCTGTCCAGGTTGAGGCCGGGCGTACCGGTTGCGACCGCATGAAAGCCGGGATCGATGTAATCCGGTCCGGTCTTGATGCCGCGCACCTTGATGCCGCGGCGGGCAAAGGCGCGCAGCAGCCCGATGGTGACGCTGGTCTTGCCGGAGCCGGAGCGGGGCGCGCCGATGATGATGGCTTTTGCGGTCATGGCAGAATTCTAAACTCCGGGGCGCGCTTTTGATCGTGCAGTTGGTCTGTTGTTTACCGATGACGGCTCACGCTGCAAGGTCTATAGGACATTCATGGAAACGGATGGCAAAAACCTTCGGCGTGGCTGGACCACCGGCACCTGCGCTGCTGCAGCGACGAAGGCCGCCTGTCAGGCGCTTTTGACCGGGTCCTTCCCTGATCTTGTCGATGTCGAACTCCCCAACGGGTCTCGACCGGCCTTCGTTCTCGCAACGGAGGAAAAGGGCGACGGGTTCGCCCGCGCGGGCGTCGTCAAGGATGCCGGCGACGATCCGGATGTGACTCATGGCGCGCTGATCGAGAGCACGCTGCGCAGGACGGAGACGGGAAGCGGCATCAGCTTCAAGGCGGGCAAGGGCGTGGGGATTGTCACCCGCCCCGGTCTGCCGCTTTCGGTGGGAGAGCCCGCGATCAATCCCGTCCCGCGCCAGATGATGCTTGCTGCGATCCATGAGGTGGCAGGGACTGACGCCGATTTCGAAGTCGAAATCTCCGTGCGTGACGGGGAGACGCTGGCGGAAAAGACTTTGAATGGCCGTCTCGGCATTGTTGGCGGCCTCTCCATCCTCGGCACGACCGGTATCGTCATTCCCTTTTCCTGTTCGGCCTGGATCCACTCGATCTGGCGCGGGATCGATGTGGCACGGGCAGAAGGGCTTCCCCATCTGCTAGGCGCAACGGGCAATGCGTCGGAAAAGGCGGGGCAGGCCTTTTACGGGCTGCCCGAGACCGCGCTGATCGACATGGGCGACTTCATTGGCGGCATGCTCAAATATCTGAAGAGCCATCCTGTCCCCAGAGTGACGGTGGCGGGCGGAGTCGCCAAGATGACCAAGCTGGCGCAGGGCATGCTGGACGTCCATTCCAAGCGTGGGCTGGCGGATCTGGAAGCGTTGGCAAAACTTGCTGAAGACGCGGGCGCGACGAGCGAACTTCTGACCGCCATCCGCCACGCCAATATGGTGGCGCATGCCTTTCAGCTGGCCGAGGCGGCCGGGATCGATCTTGGGAATATTGTGGCGCAGCAAGCCTGGGTTACGGCTGCGGCGGCGCTTGGCCGGGACGATATCGCGCTCGATATCCTGGTCTTCGATCGTGATGGCAATCTTAAAGGGCGCACAGCGCCGACGCCATCAAATCGAGCGGCCCCCATTTCCGAGGGGCCGATCGGCTAAGTCTCGTTAAGGCACGAGGCCGAAGATAACCGCTGCGACGAAGGCAAAGCAGATGCCGACGAGCGCTGTATGGATCGATGCCTGCCAGCCGCGATGCGGCGCGGTTGACGGCGTGAAATCTCTTGCTTTTCCTGCTTTGGAATAAGACATCGCACCCTCCTGTTCGTCCAAAAATCGGTACCGCCGATCTGCGGGATAGTGACACTGAGAATATCGCTATTCTCTCGTGTTCCAGTAGAGATAAATTTCCATAAGATTGGGCTTGCGGGGAAAATACTGGTCGTGACTTGCCTCCCAACAAGGTCCGATCTACCGCATTCACGATTCCTTAACGTCCGAGCGGTGTTTCGGTTCAGTGGGTAGAAGGTGGGAAAGACGCGTGGCGGATATCGATGCGATCATCATAGGGGCGGGTGTCATTGGCCTTGCGGTCGGGAGGGCGCTCGCGCTTCAGGGCCGGTCCGTTATCGTATTGGAAAAGGAAGCCGAATTCGGCAGTGCGACCTCCTCTCGTAATAGCGAGGTTATTCATGCCGGGCTCTATTATCCGCAAGGCAGCCTGAAGGCGCGGCTTTGCGTGGAGGGGCGACAGCGGCTCTATGACTATTGCGAAAGTCATGGCGTTGCGCATCGCCGGTGCGGCAAGCTGATCGTGGCGACCACAGAGAGCGAAATTCCTCTGATCGAGGACCTGCAGCGGCGAGGTCTCGACAATGGCTGCGAGGCGCTGGATCTGATCAGCGCGTCCGAGGCCCGGCGTCTCGAACCGGCACTCTCCTGCAAGGCGGCACTGTCGTCACCCATGACCGGCATTATCGATAGCCATGGCTACATGCTGGCGCTGCTTGGCGATATGGAAGATGTGGGCGGCAGCTTGGCCTACAGGGCGCCGTTCCTGCGCGCGGTCGTGGAGGAGGATGGCTTCCGGGTCTTCGTCGGCGGGAGCGAGCCGGTGGAATTGACCTGCCGGACGCTCATCAACGCGGGAGGGCTGGTTGCGCCGCAGATTGCTGGCGCCATCGATGGACTGCCGGCGGCACATGTTCCTGAAGCCTTTTATGCCAAGGGCTCCTATTTCTCGCTGAAAGGCAGAGCGCCATTTTCACGACTCATCTATCCGGCACCCCATGCCCATGGGCTTGGCGTGCATCTGACGCTCGATATTGCCGGACAGGCGCGCTTCGGTCCGGATATCGAATGGATCGACCGTATCGATTACGCCGTCGATCCGAAACGGTCAGCGGGCTTTGACGAGGCGATCCGCCGATACTGGCCAGGTCTGCCGGATGACGCGCTCCAGCCTGCCTATTCCGGTATCAGGCCCAAGATTTCCGGACCTTCAGAGCCTGCGATGGATTTCCGCATCGACGGACCGGAGCGGCATGGCGTTTCCGGCCTCGTCAATCTTTTCGGTATCGAGAGTCCGGGGCTGACGGCATCGCTGGCAATTGCGGATGAGGTGGTTTCAAGACTGGCCGAATAGCGCGTCTCAAACCGCCACGGTAGAGTGCCGTGGGTCCGTTCGGCCGACGCTTTAGTCGCCGGTATATTGGGCATCCGTGACATGCTCCATCCAGTCCACGGCCTTGCCGTCCTTCACTTCCTGGATGGCGATATGGGTCATGGCGGTTTGTGGCGATGCGCCGTGCCAGTGCTTCTCACCAGGTGAGAACCAGACGACATCGCCAGGAGCGATCTTTTCGATCGGGCCACCTTCCCGCTGCACCAGGCCCGATCCGGAGGTGACGATCAATGTCTGACCGAGCGGATGGGTATGCAAGGAGGTGCGGGCGCCGGGTTCGAACGTCACCTGCGCGCCTTGCACGCGCTCTGCATGATGCGGATTGAACAGTGGATCGATGCGGACCGTTCCGGTGAAATAGTCGGCAGGGCCTTTGCCCGATGGTTTCGTGCCAGCGCGGGTGATTTCCATGATCATGTTCCTCGTCTTGTTGAACGCTTGAAGATCAGGCGTATTTCGACAGCGCGTCCGCCATGATGGCGCTATCGACATTGCCGCCGGATGCCACGGCGATCACGGAATCGGTTTCAAGCTCATCACCATGGAAAAGGGCGGCTGCCAGTGCCACGGCACCGCCCGGTTCCACCACGATCTTCAGGCGCTGGAAGGCAAGCACCATGGCTCGCAGCGCTTCTTCTTCGGTCACGGCTATGCCAGCACCGCAAAGGCGCTTGAGGATCGGAAAGGTGATGTTGCCGGGCTGCGGCGTGATGATCGCGTCGCAGATGGAGCCACTGAGGGCTGCGTTTCTCTCGATCTTCCCTGAGGCGAGCGAGCGCGCCACATCGTCGAAATGCTCCGGTTCTGCGGTACGAACCTTCAGGCCCGAAGCCTTGGCTTCCAAGGCAAGCGCGACACCCGATGTCAGCCCGCCGCCACCACAGCAAACCAGCACCTCTGCTTTCTCGATGCCAGCCTCCTGCGCCTGTTCGGCAATCTCCAGGCCCACCGTTCCCTGGCCGGCAATCACCAGCGGTTCGTCATAGGGGCGAATCAAGGTCAGGCCGCGTTCTTCGGACAGCGTCGCGCCGATCGCGTCACGGTCTTCATTGGCGCGATCGTAGAGCACGACCTCGGCGCCGTAGGCTTTGGTGTTTTCGATTTTGATCTTCGGTGCATCGCGCGGCATGATGATGACGGCGGGCACGCCGTGCAGGCTTGCCGCCAGTGCGACGCCCTGGGCGTGGTTGCCGGAGGAAAAGGCGATGACGCCACGCTTTCGCACCTCTGGTTCCAGTGCCGAGACCGCCGACCAGCCGCCACGAAACTTGAAAGAGCCGGTCCGCTGCAGGCATTCCGGCTTGATCAGGACCTTGCGGCCAGCAATCTCGTCAAGAAAGGGAGAAGACATCAAGGGGGTGCGGATTGCCTCGCCGTTCATACGCTGGCGGGCGGCTTCGATCATCGCAATATCGGTCATCATCGTCTCACGTCATTCCAGATGGTGCCTACCATAGGGCCAAATGCAGCGACGTGAAGCCAAAAAAATCCCCGGTCGAAGCCGGGGATTTTCGTCTCTGCCTGTTGATTAGGCCAGCGTGTAGGCCGTCTTCACCGTGGTGAAGAATTCGTTGGCGTACTTGCCCTGCTCGCGCGGGCCGAAGGAGGATGCCTTGCGGCCACCAAACGGCACGTGGAAGTCGACGCCTGCGGTCGGCAGGTTGACCATGACCATGCCGGCTTCGGCGTTGCGCTTGAAGTGCGTGGCGTGCTTCAGGCTGGTGGTGGCGATGCCGGAGGACAGGCCGAAGGGCGTGTCATTGGCAACGGCCAGAGCCTCGTCGTAATCCTTGACGCGGATGACGGAGGCGACCGGTCCGAAGATTTCCTCGCGCGAGATGCGCATGTCATTGGTGGCTTCGGTGAACAGCGTCGGCTGCAGGAAGAAGCCGGGGGTTTCGCGCTTCAGCACTTCGCCACCGAAGGCGAGCTTGGCGCCCTCCTTCTTTCCGATTTCGATATAGTCGCAATCCTGCTTCAACTGCTTTTCATCGACGACCGGTCCGACATGGGTGTCTTTCGACATCGCATTGCCGACATTGATCTTGGCCAGACGCTCGGAAAGCGCTGCCACGAACTTGTCGTGGATGCCTTCGGTGACGATGATCCGTGACGACGCGGTGCAGCGCTGTCCGGTGGAGTAGAAGCCGGAATTTGCAGCCGCTTCGACAGCAACGCCAAGGTCTGCATCATCAAGAACGACGAAGGGGTTCTTGCCGCCCATTTCCAGCTGGAACTTGCGGTTGAATGGCAGCGACGAAGCGGCAACTCGTTGGCCGGTGCCGGTGGAGCCTGTAAACGTGATGCCAGCGAGATCCGGGCTGTCGAGCATTGCCTGACCGACGACGGAACCGCGACCCATGACGAGGTTCAGAACGCCCTTCGGCAGGCCTGCGCGGTGCAGGATATCGACGATCGCCCAGGCGCAACCGGGAACGAGGTCGGCCGGCTTGAAGACGATGGTGTTGCCGTAGCAAAGCGCTGGTGCAATCTTCCAGGCCGGAATGGCAATCGGGAAGTTCCAGGGCGTGATGATGCCGATGACGCCAAGCGGTTCGCGGGTCACTTCAACGCCGATGTTCGGGCGGGCGGATGGAATGACTTCGCCTGCCAGGCGCAGTGCTTCGCCGGCAAAGAAATCGAAAATCTGGGCGGCGCGGATGGTCTCGCCGATGCCTTCGGCCAGAACCTTGCCTTCTTCGCGGGCGAGGAGCGCGCCGAGCTCTTCCTTGCGGGCGAGGATTTCATCGGCGGTCTTCTTCAGGATGGCGTGACGCTCGAGAATGCCGGAGCGCGACCAGGCCGGGAAAGCGGCCTTGGCAGCGGCAATCGCCTGCTTGGCGTCTTCAGCGGAAGCCTGTGCGTATAGGCCGACGACTTCGTTGGTGTCAGAAGGATTGATGTTCTTCGACGTTTCGGATCCGATCCATTCGCCGCCGATAAGGTTTTGGTGAATTGTCATTGGTGCACTCCCTGTAATCGCTTTAATTTTCAGTGCTCGGGCAGCGTGGGGCGAAGCCCCGCTCCTTCGCGTTGTCCGCCGCGGCAGAGCGCGCGACGAGGTCGGCGGTGACCCTATGTCATGTCATGCCATCGCGAAAGACATTCGGGCGTCTAATTGTATGATTTTTTAAGTCAGTCTTGGTGCTCGCGTTTGTTCAGTCTTTCCAGATGCAGCAATAAGCCGCTGTGGTCGATATCGGCGCCGCCATCGCCGACAAAGGCATCGAAAGCGCGGGTCACTTCTTCCGTCAGCGGCAGCGCCAGATCAAGATCCTTGGCGGTGGCAAGAACGCCGTTCAGATCCTTCAACTGGAATTTGGAGGGACCGCCGGGCACGAAGTTGCGGTTCACCATGCGCTCGCCATGCAGCTCGAGAATGCGGCTTTCGGCAAAGCCGCCACGGATGGCGTTGCGGAAACCTTCGCGTGATGCGCCACCGGCTTCGACCAGCATCATCGCTTCCGCCACCGCGCCGATGGTGATGGCGACGATCTGCTGGTTGGCGAGCTTGCACAGCTGGCCTGCACCGGATGGTCCCACATAGGTCAGGCGACCCATGGCGGAAAAGACATCGCCGAGACTTGTCACCGTTGCCTCATCGCCACCGGCCATGATTGCCAGCGTCCCGGCAGTTGCGCCAGGCACGCCGCCGGAGACCGGTGCGTCCACATGGGCAATACCAAGCGCTTTCAGCTTTTGCGAATGGTCGCGGGCGATTGGCGGGGCAATGGAACTGCTGTCGATGACGATGGCGCCTTTTTCCAGCGCCTCGGCAACACCCATGTCGAACAGCACATTGCCGACGGCATTACCATCGCTGAGCATGGTGATGACGACATCGGCCCCTTTCGCCCCGTCAGCAGGGGAAGCGGCGAGGACCGCCCCATGCTCCACCAGCGCCCGCGCTTTCTCCACACTGCGGTTCCAGACGCGCACCGTAAAGCCGGCTTTCAACAGGTTGCGGGCCATGGGCCCGCCCATCAGGCCGGTGCCGATAAAGGCGATGATGCGCGCTTGTTTGCCCGACTCCGTCATTTCAGCGAACCTCCCAGCTCGTCTTCGATATGGACCTTGATGATCTCTTCAAAATTCGTCTCGGCTGTAAAGCCCAATTCGCGGGCGCGGGTAGCCTCGAAGCCGGGTGCCCAGCCTTCGCACATGCGCATGATCATCTCATTCGGCTCGCGACGGATGAGGCTGACGGCCTTTTCGCCCGCGATCTTGCGCAGTGCCTCGATCTGCTCGCCCACCGTGGCGCTCAGTCCCGGCATGGAGAGGTTGCGGCGTGGACCAACCTTGTCGGTATCGATCGTTGCGCCGTGCAGCAGGAAGCCGACAGCCGAACGGGGCGAAGCATGCCAGTGGCGGATGGTCTCCGGCACCGGCAACACGGCTTCCTGGCCGACCAGAGGTTCACGCAAAATGTTGGAGAAGAAACCGGAGGCGGCGGCATTCGGCTTTCCGGGGCGGATGCAGATCGTCGGCAGGCGAATGCCGATGCCTTCGAAGAAACCGCGTCTCGTATAGTCGGACAGAAGCAGCTCCGAGATTGCCTTCTGCGTGCCGTAGCTGGTCAGCGGCGTGGTGTGGAAATCATCGGGGATCGGGTAAGGCAGCGGGGCGCCGAAAACGGCGATGGACGAGGTGAAGACCACCCGCGGCTTGTAGCCATCCTCACCATTGGCGATGCGGATCGCATCGAAGAGATAGCGCGTGCCATCCAGATTGATGCGATAGCCCTTGTCGAAATCGAGCTCTGCTTCGCCAGAGACGATGGCCGCGAGATGGAAGATCACGTCCGGTCTTGTGGAGACCAGCTTTTCGGCCTCGCCTGGGGCGGAAAGATCGGCGGCGCGTGCATCGACCTTACCTTTGAAGCCGGCCGGCGATTCGGGCTGAAACACATCGATTAAGGTGAATGTCTCGATGTCCCTACCGTTCAGGTTTCCTTCGCGAACGAGCCTTTCGGTCAGCTTGCGTCCTACCATTCCGGCTGCGCCGATAATCGCTACATGCATCTGGTTTCTCCTCCACCGCATTACAAAATTTGACTTGTAAGGTTGTCTGATAACCTTATATGACTGGCTTGAAAACAGTATTTTGAAAAACCGAAAAATTTAAGAGCGGAGACGCCAAAGAAGCGTCACCGCCTGGGTGGAGGCGAGGGGGCATATGCTCAAGGTTCATGCGCAATCACGCGAGGAGCTGCAGGCTTCTTTGAAGGCCGGTCTTGGCGAGGGGCTGGTTCTGACGGACGCGGCAGAAATGGTCCGCTACTGCCGCGACTGGCATGGCGATGTCTCAAGCAGTGCCGTTGCCGTCATTCGCCCACGCAATGTGGAAGACGTTGCCGCGACCGTGCGGCTCTGCGCAGAGCTTGGCCTCGCCATTGTCCCCCAGGGCGGCAATACCGGTCTCGTTCTTGGTGGCGTGCCCGATGCGCCGGATCACCAGATCGTTCTCAGCCTTGAGCGCATGAATGCGATCCGCGCCATCGATACGGATGATTTTTCCGCCGTGGTGGAGGCTGGCTGCATCCTGTCGGAATTCAAGGATGCGGTGCAGGAAAAGGGCATGTTCTTTCCGCTGTCTCTCGGCGCGCAAGGATCCTGCCGCATCGGCGGCAACGTTTCGACCAATGCCGGCGGCATCAATGTGCTGCGCTATGGGATGACGCGCGAGTTGGTGCTCGGTCTCGAAGTCGTTCTTGCGGATGGTACCATCTGGAACGGGCTGTCGACGCTTCGCAAGGACAATCGCGGCATCGATCTCAAGCAGCTTTTCATCGGCGCGGAAGGAACGCTTGGCATCATCACCGCCGTCTCGGTCAAGCTCTATCCCAACCCCGAGCATGTCGAAACCGCGCTTCTCGGATTGAACTCGCTCGATGATGCGATCAAGCTTTATCGCCGCGCGCGTCGTGAGTGCTGCGATCTGATGTCGGCTTTCGAGTTCATGCCGCCGGTCGCGTTCACGCTTGCCATGGAAGCCATTCCGGATCTGAAAATGCCGATCGCCGGCGATTATGCCGCCTATGTGCTGATGGAGATTTCAGGCTCTGGTCTGGTCGATACCAGCGATCTGATGAGCCGCTTTCTCGAAGGTGTGATGGAAGACGGGCTGGTGCTCGATGGCGTCATCGCCTCTTCGCGCGCTCAGGCGCAGTCACTCTGGATGTTCCGCGAAGGTATGAATGAAGGCCAGGCGCTGCGCGGCGCCCATATGCGCACCGATATTTCCGTGCCGCTGTCGCGTCTTGCCGAATTCGTTGCAGAAGCGGAGGCGGCACTGGCCAAGGAACTGCCGGAATGCCTGGCGGTGTCCTACGGTCATGTGGGAGACGGCAATGTGCATCTTAACGTCCTTCCGCCCAACGGCAGCACGCGTGAGGAGCGGGATCACTACATTTACAAGGCCAAGGTCATCGTCAATGCGGTGCTGGACCGTTACGCTGGCAGCATCAGTGCCGAGCACGGGATCGGCCGCTTGAAGCGCGGGGATTTTGAAAGCCGTCTCGGCCCCGTCCAGCGGGAGATGATCGAGCGGCTGAAAGCCGCCTTCGATCCGGAGCTTCGCATGAATCCCGGTTGCCAGCTTGCCCTACAAGCGGCTAGCTAGAAGAATGAAAGTGCGCCGTCCTTCGGCGTTCATGTCCACCAGGAGCCATCATGACGCTGGAGTTCAGCCAGATTCACCGCACCGATCATCTTCCTGGCCGGATCGCCGCGGAGATCGCGCGTGAGATCAATGATGGAAAGCTGAAAGCCGGCGACAAGTTGCCGACCGAGCATGCGCTGTCCAAGACGTTCGGCGTCAGCCGTTCGGTCGTGCGAGAGGCCATCGCCCAGCTTCGCAATGAGGGCGCGGTCGAAACACGTCAGGGCGTCGGGGCCTTCGTCAGCGATCCGCGTCATCGCGTATCGATCCGTATCGAGCGCTCCAAGCTGACCGATCCCGACAAATTCCGCGATCTCTTCCAGTTGCGTCTGCCGTTGGAAATCGAGGCCGCCGGTCTTGCCGCCGTCAACCGCACGCCGGAGCAGTTGAGCCGGCTGGAGGCCGCCCTCAACAATATGCGCAATGCGCCGGATTGGGACAAGGACGGTATTCCTGCCGATCTCGATTTCCATCGCACCTTGGCAGAGGCGACGCAGAACGATTATTTCTCGATGTTTCTCGGCTTTATCGCCGAGCGGATCAGCTCGGCGATAAAGGTCGCCTTTTCACGCGCAGTCTTCGGCGAAATCCTGGAAACCACCATCCAAGAGCATGTGCCAATCTATGAGGCCATTGCTGCGTCCGATGCGGCAGCCGCACGCGCCGCCATGCGCGCCCATCTGGTGGGTGCTGCAAAACGCTTGAATCTCGAGATGGAAATCTACGAATAGGCCTTTCGCGCCGGCGCGATTGGTCCTGCCCGCCACGGGCTGTGAATTTCATCGAAAATTCGGCGTCTGGCAGGCTGGACTAAGGCCTTTTCTCATACTAAGAAGATTGACGTATTCAGGTTGTCAGACATCCAGACAATATAATTGCTGTGGAGGCAGTGGTCGGATGGGCTGAAAGTGGGAGGGATCAAGCTTGGTCGAAATCAGGACTGTCGATGCTGCTGCAATTTTGCCGGAAGATCATCGGGATGCGATCCTGATCGGTCGCGTCTGGTCCAAGAGCGAAGACGGCCCATGTCCGGTCCTGTTGAAGGATGGCGTTCTCTACGATCTCTCCAGGCTTGCGCCGACCGTCTCGGAACTGCTCGAAAAGCACGATCTCGTCGAGCGTCTTTCCGACACGCTGCAGTTTGCAGCGCTCGGTGCCTTTGAAGCCTTTCTTGATGGTTCCGCCGGACAATTGCTTTCGCCAAACGATATTCAGGCCGTCAAGGCGGCCGGCGTCACCTTCGCCGACAGCATGCTGGAGCGCGTCATCGAAGAACAGGCCAAGGGCGATCCGCAGCGTGCGCAGGACATCCGCGGCCGTCTGGCTCCAGTGCTTGGCGATAGCCTCAAGGGTGTCGAGGCCGGCTCCGAAAAGGCTGCGGAGGTCAAGCGCCTGCTGCAGGAAATGGGCCTCTGGTCGCAATATCTGGAGGTCGGGATCGGCCCGGATGCGGAGATTTTCTCCAAGGCGCAACCCATGTCGTCCGTCGGCTGCGGCTCGCTGATTGGCGTTCATCCCAAGTCGCAGTGGAACAATCCTGAACCGGAAGTGGTGCTTGCCGTCACCTCCGATGGCCGCATCGTCGGCGCCGCCCTTGGCAATGACGTCAACCTGCGCGATTTCGAAGGGCGCTCCGCCCTGCTGCTGAGCAAGGCAAAGGATAACAACGCGTCCTGCTCCATCGGCCCGTTCATCCGTATTTTCGACGGCAAGTTTACACTGGACGACGTGAAGCAGGCACAGATTTCGCTGCTCGTTGAAGGCGAAGACGGGTTTACAATGACGGGCGTCAGCCCGATGCAGGCAATCAGCCGCACGCCGGAAAATCTCGTGTCGCAGCTTTTGAACCGCGATCACCAGTATCCGGATGGTGCCGTCTTCTTCCTGGGCACGATGTTTGCTCCGGTCAAGGATCGTCATGGTCCAGGTCTCGGCTTCACCCATGCCAAGGGTGACCGCGTCGAGATATCAAGCCCGCGATTGGGCAAGCTGATCAACTGGGTGGCCAGCACATCCGATTGTCCGGAATGGACCTTCGGCACGACGGCATTGATGCGCAATCTCGCAAAGCGCGGGCTTCTATAACGTCCGTCGCGGGCGAGCGATCTCGCTGACGCGACACGCATATCCACAGGCTTAAAACGTTGCGCGCGCGCCTCTTTGTGTTCGCGCCGCTTCGGATCATTCTCGGGAGGGGAAAGATGCAGAAAGTCATCAATCTTTTTTACCGCATCCTCGAGACCATTCTCGTCGCGCTTCTTGCAGGCATGGCAATCATGGTCTTCGTCAATGTGGTCATGCGCTACACCATGAATTCCGGCATCAACGTCTCGGAAGAACTGGCGCGCTATTTCTTCGTCTGGATCACCTTCATCGGTGCGGTCGTCACCTTCCGTGAAAACAGCCATATGGGCATCGAAACGCTGGTGATGTTCCTGTCGCGGCGCTGGCGCATTTTCTGCATGATCCTGTCCAACATCATCATTCTTCTATGCTCGGCGATCTTCTTCTGGGGAACGTGGAAGCAGTCCGCCATCAATGCCAGCATGCATGCGCCGGTCACCGGCCTGTCGATGATCTGGGTCTATGGTGTTGGCATGTTCACCGGCGGAATCATGTTCATCATCGCGCTCGAGCGCCTGTACCGCTTTCTGACCGGCAAGGTCCGCGAAGACGAGATTGCCGCCTTTGCCGGTGAAAATCTCACCATCGAACAGCTTTCGGAGCGCTGACACATGACACTTCTGGTTTTTGTCGGCTCGCTCCTCGGCGCCATGGCAATCGGCGTTCCCGTTGCCTTCTCGCTGATGTTCTGCGGCGTCGTGCTGATGTGGTACATGGGCATGTTCAATACGGCGATCATCGCCCAGAACATGATCTCCGGCGCCGATACCTTCACGCTGCTCGCCATTCCCTTCTTCATCCTGGCCGGTGAATTGATGAATTCCGGCGGTCTGTCGCGCCGCATCATCGACTTTGCGATTGCGCTGGTCGGCCATATTCGCGGCGGTCTCGGCATCGTTGCCATCGTTGCCGCCATCATCATGGCGTCGATCTCCGGTTCGGCGGCGGCGGATACCGCCGCACTCGCGGCGATCCTCATCCCGATGATGGCGAAGGCCGGTTACGACATTCCGCGTTCCGGCGGTCTGATCGCTGCCGGCGGCATCATCGCCCCCGTCATTCCGCCGTCGATGGCCTTCATCGTCTTTGGCGTTGCGGCAAACGTGTCGATCACCCAGCTCTTCCTCGCTGGTATCGTGCCCGGCATCCTGATGGGCGCATCCTTGATCATCGCCTGGCTGATTGTCGTGCGCAAGGACAACGTCCAGCCGCTGCCGAAGACGACGGCAAAGGAACGCCTGGTCGCAACGGGCCGTGCGGGCTGGGCGCTCGGCATGCCGGTCATCATTCTCGGCGGCATCAAGGCCGGTATCATGACGCCGACGGAAGCCGCCGTCATTGCTGCGGCCTACGCACTCTTCGTCGGCATGGTCATCTACCGCGAATTGAAGCCTGCCGATCTGTGGCATGTGCTGCTTCGCGCTGCCAAGAGCACATCGATCATCATGTTCCTGGTTGCCGCAGCACTGGTTTCTGCCTGGCTGATCACCGCTGCCAATATCCCAGCGGAGGTTGCCGGCTTCATCGAACCGCTGATCGACCGTCCAATGCTCTTGATGGCCGTGATCATGGTGCTGGTCTTCATCGTCGGCACTGCGCTCGACCTGACACCCACCATCCTGATCCTGACGCCTGTCCTGATGCCGATCGTCAAGCAGGCGGGCATCGATCCGGTCTATTTCGGCGTGCTCTTCATCATCAACAATGCCATCGGCCTCATCACGCCGCCGGTCGGTGTTGTCCTCAATGTGGTTTCGGGTGTCGGGCGCATTCCGCTCGGCAAGGTGACGGTCGGCGTCTGGCCGTTCCTGGTCGCCGAAACCATCGTTCTGGCCCTTCTGGTGATCTTTCCGCAGATCGTCATGGTGCCGCTGCAATATCTGCGTTGACCGAACGACTCGGTTTGTTTCCAAGGGAGGAAAACATGAGAAAGCTACTTCTACTCACGACAGCCATCGCCTTCACCGCCGGTGCCGCCGCACCCGCTTTTGCCGAATACAACAGCCGGATGATCCGCGTGTCGAACGGCATCAACCAGGATCACCCGGTCGGCAACGGCATCAAGGCCATGCAGGCCTGCCTCGACGAGAAGACCGGCGGCAAGCTGAAGATGACCGCATTCTGGGGCGGCGCTCTCGGTGGTGACTTGCAGGCCACCCAGGCTCTGCGTTCTGGCGTTCAGGAAGCGGTCGTCACATCGTCCTCACCACTCGTCGGCCTGATTCCGGCGCTTGGCGTGTTCGACCTGCCTTTCCTTTTCTCCAACACGAAGGAAGTCGATGCCGTTCTGGACGGCGAGTTCGGCGACATGATGAATAAGAAGCTGGAAGAGCAGGGCCTCGTCAATCTGGCCTATTGGGAAAACGGCTTCCGCAATCTCTCCAACTCCAAGCGCGCGGTCGACAAGTGGGAAGACTTCTCCGGCTTGAAGGTGCGCGTGATGCAGAACAACATCTTCCTCGACACCTTCCAGAACCTTGGCGCCAATGCCACGCCGATGGCGTTTGGCGAAGTGTTCTCCGCACTTGAGACCAATGCGATCGACGCACAGGAAAACCCCTATGTGACGATCGACACCTCGAAGTTCTACGAAGTGCAGAAATTCGTCACCGAGACGAACCACGCTTACACGCCGTTCCTATTCCTCTTCTCCAAGCCGATCTTCGACAGCTACACGCCCGAAGAGCAGACCGCCCTTCGTGAATGCGCGATTGTCGGCCGCGACGAAGAGCGCAAGGTCATTCGTGCGCTGAACCAGAAGTCGCTCGACAAGATCAAGGAAGCCGGTCTCAAGGTGAACGTTCTGTCTGCGGAAGAGCAGGCGCGTATCCGCGAAAAGTCCGCGGTCGTCTACGAAAAGCACAAGGCTGAAATTGGTGCAGATATCGTTGACGGCATTCAGGCCAAGCTCAAGGAAGTTCGCGCTCAGTAATTTGCGCTAAGGTTTAAATACCGAAACGCCCGGTGACAGATCGTCGCCGGGCGTTTTTGTTTCTCAGGACATGTCAGGCGCCCGTAAAGGCCTCAAGCCGCTGCAGGCTTGTTCTGGCGGTGTTCGATCAGGTCGTCGACGACGGCGGGATCGGCGAGCGTCGAGGTGTCGCCGAGCGCGCCGAAATCGTCTTCGGCGATCTTGCGCAGGATGCGGCGCATGATCTTGCCGGAGCGGGTTTTCGGCAGGCCGGGTGCGAACTGGATCTTGTCCGGCGTTGCCACCGGGCCGATCTCATCGCGCACATGCTTGACGAGTTCGGCGCGCAGCGCTTCGTCGCCGGTCTTGCCCGCCATCAACGTCACATAGCAATAGATGCCCTGTCCCTTGATATGGTGCGGATAGCCGACCACGGCTGCCTCCGAAACCGCGCTATGCGAGACGAGCGCCGATTCCACCTCTGCGGTTCCAAGACGGTGGCCAGAGACGTTCAGCACGTCATCGACGCGGCCGGTGATCCAGTAATAGCCATCCTCGTCACGGCGGCAGCCATCACCGGTGAAGTACTTCCCCTTATAGGTGGAGAAGTAGGTCTCGATGAAGCGCTGATGGTCTCCATAGACGGTACGCGCCTGGCCCGGCCAGCTGTCGGTGATGCAAAGATTGCCGTCGGCCGGACCTTCCAGCACCTTGCCCTCAGCATCGACCAGTTCCGGCTTGACGCCGAAGAAGGGGCGGGTGGCCGAACCGGGCTTCAGATCGGTGGCACCCGGCAGCGGCGAAATCAGGATGCCGCCGGTTTCCGTCTGCCACCATGTATCGACGATCGGGCTCTTGTCCTCGCCGACGACATGATAATACCACTCCCAGGCTTCCGGGTTGATCGGCTCGCCGACCGTGCCGAGGAGGCGGATGCTAGAGCGCTGCGAGCGTTTGACGAACTCGTCGCCAGCGCCCATCAACGACCGAAGCGCGGTGGGTGCGGTGTAGAAGATATTGACCTTGTGCTTGTCGATAACTTCCCAGAAGCGTCCCTGGTCGGGGAAGTTTGGTACACCTTCGAACATCAACGTCGTGGCACAGTTGGCAAGCGGTCCGTAGACGATATAGGAGTGGCCGGTCACCCAGCCGACATCGGCCGTACACCAGTAGATGTCGCCATCCTTGTAGTCGAAGACATATTCGTGCGTCATCGACACATAGACGAGATAGCCGCCAGTCGTGTGCAGCACACCCTTCGGCTTGCCGGTGGAGCCCGATGTATAGAGAATGAAGAGCGGGTCCTCCGCTTTCATCTTCACCGGCTCGCAATGGGGTTTTACGTTTGCGGTTTCCTGGTGGTACCAGAGGTCGCGACCGGGCGCCCAGTTGGTCTTGCCGCCCGTGCGGCGCACGACCAGGACCTTGTTGACGATGACGTGCTGGCGCGCGGCGATATGGATCGCCTTGTCGGTGTTTTCCTTCAGCGGAATGGGCTTGCCGCCACGAACGCCTTCATCGCAGGTGATGACGAAGGTGGACTGGCAGTCGACGATGCGGCCGGCCAGCGCTTCGGGAGAGAAACCGCCAAAGACGACGGAATGGATGGCACCGATGCGGGCGCAGGCAAGCATCGCATAGGCCGCTTCCGGGATCATGGGCATATAGATGGTGACGCGGTCGCCCTTCTTGACGCCGTGCTTTTTCAGCACATTGGCGAGGCGGCAGACGGCGTCATAGAGCTGGTTGTAGGTGATCTTCTTGTCGATATAGGGATTGTCACCTTCCCAGATGATCGCGGTGCGTTCGCCATGCGTCTTCAGATGGCGGTCGATACAGTTGTAGGAGACGTTGGTGAGGCCGTCCTCGAACCATTTGATCGGCACCTTGCCCTTGAAGGAGGTGTTCTTGACCTTGGTATATGGCTTGAACCAGTCGATCCGCTTGCCGTGCTTGCCCCAGAATTTCTCCGGGTCTTCCACGCTGTCCTGATACCATTTCAGATAGCGGTCATTGTCGATCAGAGTGCCGGTTTTGGCCGATTTGAGAACCGGGTAGATCTTCGCAGACATGAACTCCTCCTCATGCAGATTGTCTTTTTAAGTCTGGAGACTCCTGTCCTCCAGTCATGTGTCCAATTCATAACAGGTTGGTGACATCCGGCAATTAGACAAAGGTCATTTGTTTCTCGAACAATTGCAATTCTGATGCAATCCGGTTATAGAGCGGTCATATTCCCGGAAATCAGTGGTTTCATTCCACGCCCGCGACACCGGCGCGGACGCTCAGAAGGATTGTATCTATGGCTCAAACACTGCTCATGCCGAAAGCGACGGCCGTCTGGCTCGTTGACAACACGGCGCTGTCGTTCGATCAGATTGCCACGTTCTGCAAGCTTCATCCGCTTGAGGTCAAGGCAATCGCCGATGGTGAAGCAGCGCAGGGCATCAAAGGTCTCGATCCGATCGCAACAGGTCAGCTTTCCCGCGACGAAATCCAACGCGCCGAAGGCAACCCGAACCACAAGCTGAAGCTTTCCGAGCCGAAGGTTCGTGTTCCAGAATCCAAGCGCCGTGGCCCGCGTTACACGCCGGTGTCCAAGCGTCAGGACCGTCCGAATGCCATTCTCTGGCTGGTGCGCAACCACCCGGAGCTGAAGGACGCGCAGATTTCGCGTCTCGTCGGCACCACGAAGTCGACCATCGAGCAGATCCGTGATCGCACCCACTGGAACGCCGCAAACCTGACACCGATGGACCCGGTCACGCTTGGCCTCTGTAGCCAGATCGATCTCGACCTCGAAGTCGAACGTGCATCGCGCGGTCGCCCGCTTCCCACCCAGGAAGAACTGGATGCGACCTTGCAGCCTGCAAGCACCACTGAAAAGCTCGGCTTCAACTATGATCGCGAAGAAGAAAAAGAAATCGACGCCAACGCCGTTTTCGCCAAGCTCTCCTCGCTCAAGTCTACCCGCAAGGATGAAGACGAGGACGACAACTACTAACAGTCTATCCAATAATCGCCGTTGGCCGCCTGCAAATGGCAATTTCTGTGCTTCCGGTGCTCACGTACTTTAAGTACGCTGCGCTCCGGTTCTCGAAATCACCATTTTCGTCAGACCAACAGCAATTCTAGAACAAACTGTAAGGCGTTTGGTCGGTCCTGATACTGCCCGCATCCAGAATGCACCTATTGAAGCCCCGGTTTGCGCCGGGGCTTTTTGCTTTCTGCCGTTTCAGCAAACCGCACAAAGAAAAACCTCCGCAGCGCAGGGCTGCGGAGGTCAATCTGAAATCATCACGTCTTTTTTGTCTTATGCGTGGTTCATCTGTCGCTGCGGCATGTTGATAGATGGCACACCGGTCTTTTCGTCGTCATTGACAAGGCCACTTGCTCTGAGCAGCGAGGTGAAGCGGCCACCGCGCAGGCTGAGTTCATCGAAGGTACCCTTCTCGATGATCCGGCCATTGTCCATGAACAGCACCAGATCGGCGTCGCGGACAGTCGACAGACGGTGCGCGATGATGAAGGTGGTGCGATCCTTGCGCAGCGCATCGACGGCGTCCTTGACGCGCGCTTCGGTTTCCACGTCGAGCGCACTCGTCGCTTCATCCAGAACCAGGATTGGCGCATTCTTCAAAACCGCACGGGCAATGGCGATACGCTGACGCTCACCACCGGAGAGACGGTTGCCGCGCTCACCCACCTGCGTCATGTAGCCATTTAGCCTGCTGTCGATGAAGTCGGTCGCGGCCGCCGCAGTTGCGGCCTGGACGATTTCATCGTCGGTCGCCGAATCGCGACCCAGACGGATGTTGTCACGGATCGAGCGGTTCAGAAGGCCGGCATCCTGGAACACGGTTGCAATCGAGCTTCTGAGCGACTGGCGCGTCACCGTCGAGATGTCGATGCCGTCCACAAGGATCTGGCCGGAGCTTGGGTCATAAACACGCTGCAACAGGTTGATGAGCGTGGTCTTGCCTGCACCCGTCGGACCGACGATGGCGACCGTCTCGCCGGCATTGGCGACGAAGGAGACGTCGTGCACGCCCTGCTTGGTGTTGGCAAAGCCGAAATTGACGTTGCGGAATTCGACCGTGCCTTCGACGTGACCGAGTTCGCGAGCCGAATTCGGTTCTTCACGCTCCTGGACGGAATCTTCCAGCTTGAAGAAGTCCTCGAGCTTGGCGCGGGCCTCGAAAATCTGGCTGACGAAGGCACGCATCTGGTCGAGGCGGCCGATCAGCAGGTTGGCGAAGCCGATAAAGGCAATGACGTCACCAACGCGAAGCTCGCCATTCTTCACCAGGATCGTACCGATGACGAGGATGATCATCATCGACAGCGTCGAGGCCGTGCGGTTCAGCGCGCTGGCGAAAGCCCACCAGTCGAGAACCGGGTACTGGGCGCTCAGCAGGCGCTCGGTGAAGGACTTCAGAGCCTTGGTTTCCGCTTCGATGCGGTTGTAGCTGTGCAGCACCGAGACGTTGCTGATCGAGTCGCTCACATGGGCAAAAACGGTGTGATAGTGCTCCTCGACGGAGGCCTGGCCTTCCTTCGTGCGGTTCATCACCCACTTGCCGATAAACCAGTAGAAAATACCAAGGCCCACCAGCACGAAGCTCAGGCGAACGTCCATCGAGAAGGCAGTCGGGATCAAGAGCGCTACGGCAACGAAGGTTGCCAGATGCGTGCGCATGAATTCGAGCCAGAGGCCGAATAGCGTCTCGCTGGCGCGCAACAGCGTATGCAGCGCGTTGGAGGTGCCGCGCTGATGATGCCACGACAGCGGCATGGAAATGATACGGCCGAAGGCTTCGGTCAGAAGCGAGGCGCGGCGCCCATGGGCAAGCCGGTCCGCCTCACGCGCCACGGCAACGTAAGCCACTGTATTGAAGAGGCCGAACGCACCCCAAAGAATGAGGATGTTGGTTGGAACGGACCCTGTCGACAGCGCATCGATGATCTTGCCGAACAAAACAGGCTCAGCGATGGTGATTGCCGCAAGAATAACGTTTGCAACAACGACGATCGTGACCCGCCATTTGTTGGTTGCAAGGTAGCGCAGGGCGCGCGTGTAAACTTGAAACAGTGTCAATTTCCAAATCCCGTCTTCATGTCAGTCCTGCCCTTTGGGGCGAAACCCTTACCTTCAACGACAAGGGCGATTGCGGGCTATGCAAGCAGTTGTTTTATCGCTCTTTCTACATGAATGGGCGCTTAACGCCGGGGCTTTTGAAGCGAGACTCGAAAAAAATCGCGTTCTGCACGATCTGAATATTTTGGATTGTCAAATCGGTCTATTTCGCGGAAAAGTTTTAGTGCATGACACGTTGCTTGATTACAAATTTGCCGCGTTCGAACCTGGCTGCTAAGGGGTGCGAAAGACATACCCCCTGCAAGGTTCGTGGTCTTTTTTATTGCCAGGATCTATTTTGAGATGCAGACCCTATTTACGTTCCTGGATACCCATGCAGAGCCAATGGGTCTGGATGAATTTCTCTCTTCTTTCCAGCAGGTTATAAGCCAGTATGGGTTTGACTATTATCGTATTTTCCGACGCGCCGTCCGGCGGGCCGCGGTCAAGGATGTGGTGCTGGCGCAGCAGCAGCCCGAGGGGTGGCCCGCGATTTACGACGCGAAGAAGTATAGGGAGGTCGATCCCATCGAGCGATCGCTCTGTCTGTTGCAAAAGCCGGTGAGGTGGCGGGATGCAGTGTGCCTTCTTCCGCAGGCGACGCATCGCAAACGTGCGGCGAAACTTTTTCAGGATGCGGCTCGGCATGGATTGCGGGAAGGCTATGCTTTTCCAATTCACGGACGCAACGGCATGCTGGGTGGCGTTGTCATCAGCGGCCTTGGCTGCCATCTGACGGAACGTGAATTGGCGATCTTCGATGCGGTCATGCGTGTCACGTTCTGGCGTGTTGCGGATTTGACCGGACACTCGGAAGATCTGCTGTCCTCTCCGGATCTTTCGGTGGCGCAGCTGACGCGCCGGGAGCGCGATGTACTGACGCTACTGGCGCTCGGCAACACGTCGCCGGAGATCGGCAAGGCGCTTTCGATCACCAGTCATACGGTGGATTGGTACCTCAGCGGTATCCAGCGCAAGCTCGGTGCGCGAAACCGCCAGCACGTCGTGGCGCTTGCGTTTCGCTGCGGCTTGATTGGTTGACGCATTCAGACGCGCGGACCAGAACCGGGATGATGAAAATCGTCCTTTCCAACATGCGGTTTTGCTGCTTAATTCCGCGGTGCAGCATGTTGGAGTGCTCATAAGGTTCTTGGGAGGCCGTTTTGAAGATATCGAAAATTCTCGTTGCCAATCGTTCGGAGATCGCAATCCGCGTATTTCGCGCCGCCAACGAGCTCGGTATAAAAACGGTCGCCATCTGGGCCGAAGAGGACAAGTTGTCCCTGCACCGCTTCAAGGCGGATGAAAGCTATCAGGTCGGACGTGGCCCGCATCTTGCCAAGGATATGGGTCCGATCGAGAGCTATCTGTCGATCGAGGAAGTGATCCGCGTCGCCAAGCTCTCGGGCGCTGACGCCATCCATCCAGGCTACGGCCTTCTTTCGGAAAGCCCCGAATTCGTCGACGCCTGCGATGCCGCCGGCATCACCTTCATCGGCCCGCGCCCGGCAACCATGCGTCAGCTCGGCAACAAGGTGGCCGCCCGCAATCTGGCGATTTCGGTTGGCGTGCCGGTTGTTCCGGCGACCGAGCCTCTGCCGGATGATCTTGCGCAGGTGGAACGTATGGCCGAGGAGATCGGCTACCCGGTGATGCTGAAAGCCTCCTGGGGCGGCGGCGGTCGCGGCATGCGCGCCATTCGCAAAAAGGAAGATCTGGCGCGCGAAGTCACAGAAGCCAAGCGCGAAGCCAAGGCGGCCTTCGGCAAGGACGAAGTCTATCTGGAAAAGCTGGTGGAACGCGCCCGCCACGTGGAAAGCCAGATCCTTGGCGATACGCATGGCAATGTCGTCCATCTCTTCGAGCGTGACTGCTCCATCCAGCGGCGTAACCAGAAGGTGGTCGAGCGCGCGCCAGCGCCCTATCTGTCGGAATCGCAGCGCCAGGAGCTTGCCAATTACTCGCTGAAGATCGCAGCGGCGACGAATTACATCGGCGCCGGCACGGTCGAGTATCTGATGGATGCCGATACCGGCAAGTTCTACTTCATCGAGGTCAATCCGCG
Organism: Agrobacterium sp. CNPSo 3708; assembly: GCF_028674915.1. NCBI lineage: Bacteria > Pseudomonadati > Pseudomonadota > Alphaproteobacteria > Hyphomicrobiales > Rhizobiaceae > Agrobacterium > Agrobacterium sp. CNPSo 3708. Next base: position 188,366 of record NZ_JAQZSF010000007.1, on the reverse strand, counting down.
CATCCAGGTGGAGCACACGGTGACCGAAGTCGTCACCGGCATCGATATCGTCAAGGCGCAGATCCACATTCTCGAGGGTGCTGCCATAGGCACGCCCGAATCCGGCGTGCCTGAGCAGAAGGATATCCGTCTCAACGGCCACGCGCTTCAGTGCCGCATCACCACGGAAGATCCCGAGCACAATTTCATTCCCGATTACGGTCGCATCACGGCCTATCGTTCGGCCTCAGGCTTCGGCATTCGCCTGGATGGCGGCACGTCCTATAGCGGCGCCGTCATCACCCGCTATTACGATCCGCTGCTCGTCAAGGTCACCGCATGGGCGCCAAAACCGGATGAGGCGATCAGCCGTATGGACCGCGCGCTGCGCGAATTCCGTATCCGCGGCGTGGCGACCAATCTCACCTTCCTGGAAGCAATCATCGGTCACGAGAGCTTCCGCACCAACACCTACACGACTCGCTTCATCGACTCGACGCCTGAGCTTTTCGCCCAGGTGAAGCGTCAGGACCGCGCCACCAAGCTTCTGACCTATCTGGCCGACGTCACCGTCAACGGTCACCCGGAAACCAAGGGTCGCGCCACGCCGTCCGACAAGGCCGTCAAGCCTGTCGTGCCCTACATCGAAGCGCCGACGCCGGACGGTACGAAGCAGTTGCTGGACAGTTTGGGGCCGAAAGGCTTTGCCGACTGGATGCGCAACGAAAAGCGCGTCCTCGTCACCGACACCACCATGCGCGATGGTCACCAGTCGCTTCTGGCAACGCGCGTTCGCACCCATGACATTGCCCGCGTGGCGAGCGTCTATGCCAAAGCACTTCCGCAGCTTCTGTCGCTGGAGTGCTGGGGCGGTGCGACCTTCGACGTCTCCATGCGCTTCCTGACCGAAGACCCATGGGAGCGTCTGGCGCTGATCCGCGAAGGCGCGCCAAACCTGCTTCTGCAGATGCTTCTGCGCGGCGCCAATGGCGTCGGCTACAAGAACTATCCCGACAACGTCGTCAAATATTTCGTCCGTCAGGCGGCAAAGGGTGGGGTCGATCTCTTCCGCGTCTTCGATTGCCTGAACTGGGTCGAAAACATGCGCGTCTCGATGGATGCGATTGCCGAAGAGAACAAGCTCTGCGAGGCTACCATCTGCTACACGGGCGACCTGCTGAATTCGGCGCGGCCGAAATACGATCTCAAATATTACACCAATCTTGCCGCTGAGCTTGAAAAGGCCGGCGCGCATATCATCGCCGTCAAGGATATGGCGGGTCTTCTGAAGCCTGCCGCCGCGAAGGTTCTGTTCAAGGCCCTGCGCGAAGCAACCGGCCTTCCGATCCATTTCCATACGCATGATACGTCGGGCATTGCTGCCGCCACCGTGCTCGCCGCAGTCGACGCGGGCGTGGATGCCGTGGATGCGGCGATGGATGCCTTCTCCGGCACCACCTCGCAGCCCTGCCTCGGTTCCATCGTCGAGGCATTGTCCGGTTCGGAACGCGACACGGGTCTCGATGCGGAGTGGATCCGCCGCATCTCCTTCTATTGGGAAGCGGTGCGCAACCAGTATGTGGCCTTCGAAAGCGATCTCAAGGGACCGGCATCCGAAGTCTATCTGCACGAAATGCCAGGCGGCCAGTTCACCAACCTCAAGGAACAGGCGCGGTCGCTCGGCCTGGAAAGCCGTTGGCATGAGGTGGCGCAGGCCTATGCCGATGCCAACAAGATGTTCGGCGATATCGTCAAGGTCACGCCATCCTCCAAGGTGGTCGGCGACATGGCACTGATGATGGTCAGCCAGGATCTGACGGTGGCCGATGTCGAAAACCCGGAAAGGGAAGTTTCCTTCCCGGACTCGGTCGTCTCCATGCTCAAGGGCGATCTCGGCCAATCGCCGGGCGGCTGGCCTGAAGCGCTGCAGAAGAAGGCCTTGAAGGGCGAGAAGCCGTATACGGTTCGTCCCGGCTCGCTTCTGGAAGATGCCGACCTCGATGCGGAGCGCAAGGCGATCGAAACCAAGCTGGAGCGTCCGGTCGATGATTTCGAGTTTGCCTCCTATCTGATGTATCCGAAGGTCTTTACCGATTTCGCGCTTGCTTCGGAAACCTACGGTCCTGTCTCGGTGCTGCCGACCCATGCTTACTTCTACGGCATGGAAGACGGCGAGGAGCTGTTTGCCGATATCGAACGCGGCAAGACCCTCGTCATCGTCAACCAGGCGTCTTCGGGCGTCGACGACAAGGGCATGGTTACCATCTTCTTCGAGATCAACGGCCAGCCGCGCCGCATCAAGGTGCCGAACCGTGCCCATGGTGCCAGTGGCTCGGCTGCGCGCCGCAAGGCAGAGCCGGGGAATGCCGCCCATGTCGGCGCGCCGATGCCGGGCGTTATCTCCCGCGTCTTTGCCAATGCCGGCCAGGAGGTGAAGGCGGGCGACGTTCTGGTTTCCATCGAAGCGATGAAGATGGAAACGGCCCTGCATGCCGAGCGAGACGGCAAAATCGCCGAAGTCCTGGTACGGCCAAGTGACCAGATCGACGCCAAGGATCTGCTGGTCGTCTACGCCGAGTAACGAAGCGACATCAAGAGTGACGACAATGCCCGCCACCGTGCGGGCATTTCCGCTTGTGGATAAGCCTTCCTGCATGTATGCGTGTTTGTGCACGATTCCACATGTTGGTGCCGAATGTCCAAAATCGACCACTTCGTCAGCGAGCGTCAGACGCTCATCTTCGCCGAGCTGCAGAGCAAGGGCCGCGTTCTTGCGCAGGATCTCGCCCAGGCTTTCGATGTTTCGGAAGACACGATCCGGCGCGATCTTCGCGATATGGCAGGGCGTGGACTTTGCGAGCGCGTCTATGGCGGGGCGCTGATATACGGTGGCAAGACGGTGCCGCTCAGCCACCGTGTCACGGATATGCAGGACCGCAAGGATGCGCTCGGCCAAGCGGCGGCGGCGTGCATCGCACCGAAAATGACGATCTTTCTCGACGCCGGCTCCACCAATCTTGCCATCGCCCGTCACTTGCCGAAGGGCGCGGGGCTGACCGTCATCACCAATACGCCAGTGATTGCGGCAGAACTGTCCGGCCGCGCCGATCTGGAACTGATCGTGGTCGGCGGGCGGATTGATCCCGCCGTCGGTGCCGCCATCGATACAATGGCGATCTCTCAGCTGGAGGATATGCGGCCCGACCTCTGCATCCTCGGTGTCTGCGGCATGACGGCTGATGGCGGGCTCTCCGCCGACATCTATCAGGACGCGACCTTCAAGCGGCTGGCCTGCAAGGCGAGTGCCAGAACCTTGGCGGCGCTCACCACCGAGAAGCTTGGTATGGGCGCAGCCTTCCATGTGGCGGCGCTCACCCCCGATCTCACCCTTGTCCTGGAGAGCGATGCGGATGAGGCTTTCGTTCGCGATCTCAGGAGACAAAATCTCGACATTCATCTTGCCGGGCGTGACGCCCGTGCGTCATCCCATCCGCATTCACCGAAGGACCAGCCCGCATGACCGGCTCCCCCATGTCCGTCTCCACCGCCCGCACCCCCTATATGACGAAAAACCGCTTTGGCGTCTCTTTGCTGTTCCTGATGAACGGCTTCATGATGGGCTCCTGGGCGCCGATGATTCCCGAATTTGCCAAGCGCCTTTCGCTGAGCGAAGCTGAGCTCGGGCTCGTCATTCTCGTCTTCGGTCTCGGCTCGCTGTCCTGCATGCCGGTTGCCGGTTCGCAGATCGCCCGTATCGGGTCGCGCTCGGTGACGCTCTTCTGCGCCGCCATCTTTGTGCCGACACTACTTCTCATCACGCTCTCCAATACCGTCTGGGCGGGCGTCATCACCGTCTTTCTCTTCGGCGGTCTGACGGGCGCCATGGATGTGGCAATGAATGCCAATGCCGTTGCGGTGGAACGCGGTATGCGGCGCGCCATCATGTCGTCATGCCACGCCTTCTGGAGCCTTGGCGGCCTGATCGGTGCGGGTCTTGGCGGTCTGCTCATCACCAAGATCGGCATTTATGGTCATGCCGTTGCGCTCACCATCATCGCTGCAGCCCTTCTTGCAATTGCCTGGCCGCGCGTCATGATGGATCGTCCGCACCCTGAAGAAGAACGGCCGAAGGGTGGCTTGCCGCTTACACCGCTGCCCTGGATCATCGGCCTCATGGCGCTGTTTTCCATGGTGCCGGAGGGTGCGGTCCTCGATTGGGGTGCGCTCTATCTGCGCAACGAGCTTGGCGCATCGGTTGCCGTGTCGGGCTTTGCTTTCGCCGCCTTCTCGCTGACCATGGCGGTCATGCGCTTTGCGGGCGACCTGGTGCGCGAGCGACTCGGTGCCGTGCGCACGTTGCAAGTCTGCTCGGCCCTATCCATCATCGGTCTTCTGATTGCGGGTGCTGCCGGAGACGCTTTCATTGCCATTATCGGCTTTGCCATTGCCGGTATCGGCATCTCCAACATGGTGCCGATCGCTTTTTCCGCTGCCGGCAACATGCCGGGGCTGGCGCCTGGCATCGGTCTGTCTGTCGTCACCACCATGGGCTATTCCGGCATTCTGGTCGCGCCCTCGGCCATTGGCTTCATTGCCGAACATACCGGGCTTGCGACCGTGTTCCTGTTCATTCCGCTTCTGCACGTGGTCGTGCTGCTGCTCTCCAGGCTCGCTCGTCATGCCGACGGGGCTAGCGGTCACTGAGCCACGCCAATCGTTCCGTGCGTCTGGAGCGCTTCCAATCTCTAAGGAAGCGCTCTCGTTTTGGGTCGGGCGTAAGACGGGCTCGAATTTTGCCATGATTGCGGTAAAATAAAGCACGGCGCGCAAAAGTGTGAAGCGGTTTTGCGATAACGCCATGCGAACAAGAAGACCGTACAGTGTGAGAGCGAAGCGACACGCTTTAACAGTTGACTGCTTCGATGTTGACAAGGCGCCCGCCTTGATCCACCTGAATGAAGACCCTCACCGCAGTTGCAGAGACCATGATGAACGCACACGCCGATTACGATCCGAAGCCCCGCCGCGCCTCCGTTGCCGTCGATGTCGGTGGCGTGATCGTCGGTGGCGGTGCGCCGGTCGTGGTGCAATCCATGACCAATACGGACACGGCCGATATCGATGCGACGGTCCAGCAGGTTGCAGCCCTTCATCGCGCGGGCTCGGAGATCGTCCGCATCACCGTGGACCGGGATGAGAGCGCTGCCGCCGTTCCGAAAATCCGCGACCGCCTGTTGCGGCTTGGCATGGACGTGCCGCTCGTCGGTGACTTTCACTATATCGGCCACAAGCTGCTCGCCGATCATCCGGCCTGTGCCGAGGCTCTGGCGAAATACCGCATCAATCCCGGCAATGTCGGCTTCAAGGACAAGAAGGACAAGCAGTTCGGCGACATCATCGAGATGGCGATCCGCTATGACAAGCCGGTGCGCATCGGCGTCAACTGGGGTTCGCTCGATCAGGAACTGCTGACGAGCCTTATGGACAAGAACAAGGATGCCGGCTTTCCGCTGTCCGCCCGGCAGGTCACGCGCGAAGCCATCGTCCAGTCGGCGCTGATTTCCGCCGAGCTTGCCGAAGAGATCGGCCTGCCGCGCAACCGGATCATTCTCTCCGCCAAGGTCAGCCAGGTTCAGGATCTGATTGCGGTCTATTCCATGCTGTCGGAGCGCTCCGACCACGCGCTGCATCTCGGCCTCACCGAAGCCGGCATGGGTTCCAAGGGCATCGTCGCCTCGTCGGCTGCCATGGGTTATGTGCTGCAGCAGGGCATTGGCGATACGATCCGCGTGTCGCTCACACCGGAGCCGAATGGCGATCGCACCCGCGAAGTGCAGGTGGCGCAGGAACTGTTGCAGGTCATGGGCTTTCGTCAGTTCATTCCCGTGGTCGCGGCCTGTCCGGGATGCGGGCGCACGACGTCGACCGTCTTCCAGGAACTGGCGCAGAACATCCAGAACGATATTCGCAAGAACATGCCGGTCTGGCGTGAGAAATATCCAGGCGTCGAAGCGCTGAACGTTGCCGTCATGGGCTGCATCGTCAATGGTCCGGGCGAAAGCAAGCATGCCGATATCGGCATTTCGCTGCCGGGAACCGGCGAGAGCCCTTCCGCACCCGTCTTTATCGATGGTGAAAAGGCGTTGACCTTGCGCGGTCCGAACATCGCCTCGGACTTCGAGGCGCTGGTCATCGACTATATCGAAAAACGTTTTGGCCAAAAGGACGCGGCGGAGTGAGTCTCGACCGTGAAAATGCCCGAATCGCTGTGTCTTACCTCCCGAAACTCACGGAGCAATGATTTCCAATGATCAAGAAGTTTGCTGTTCTTGCGCTTGCCGCAACTTACCTTTCCGCCTGCACCACGACCGACCCCTACACGGGTGAGCAGAAGGTCTCCAACATGGCGGGCGGCGCGGGGCTTGGCGCGCTGGCCGGTGCGGTTGGCGGTCTGGCGATCGGCGGCGGCAACAAGGGCCGCAACGCGCTGATCGGTGCCGGTATCGGCGCGCTCGCCGGCGGCGCAATCGGCGGCTATATGGACAATCAGGAAGCCGAGCTTCGCCAGCAGTTGCAGGGTACCGGCGTCTCCGTCACACGCCGCGGCGACAGCATCGTGCTCAACATGCCGTCCAACATCACCTTCGCAACGGACCAGGATCAGGTGATCCCGCCATTCTACCCGACGCTGAATTCGGTCGCGATCGTTCTGAACAAGTTCAACAAGACCTATATCGACGTCAACGGCTTCACCGACTCCACCGGCAGCCTGAACCACAACCAGCTCCTGTCGCAGCGCCGCGCCGCCTCGGTTGCCAATTATCTCGCAAGCCAGGGTGTCGATCAGCGCCGCATGTCCACCATGGGCTTCGGCCCGTCGCAGCCGGTGGCATCCAACGCCACGCCGGATGGCCGCGCCCAGAACCGCCGCGTGGAAGTGTTGATCTCGCCGCTGACGCAGAACGGCTAAGACGCAATCACGCCTGTCGGATTTAGAAAAGGGCTGCTTTGGCGGCCCTTTTTGTTGTGGCTGTGGAGATAGTGGGCAAGTGTGAGAGACGCTTACGCTCTCAGCTCTTTCGCTCAGCTATAAAGCGTGCCGCTTCCACCAGGATCTCCGCCTTGTCGCCATAGGGCGCGAGCAGGTTTGCGGCATCGTGTACCTGCTCCTGAAGTTTTTCGCGTGCCCAGTCTTCGCCACGCAGTGCCACCAGCGTGCCTTTGCCGCGCGCGGCGTCCTTACCGGTGGCCTTGCCCATCGTGGCGGCGTCGGAGGTGAGATCGAGGAGATCGTCAGCAAGCTGGAAGGCGAGGCCGATCTTTTCGCCGAAGCGGCGCAGCGTCTGGCGGTGAGAGGCATCGTTTCCGGCAATGATCGCACCGGCCTCACAGGCAAAGCGCAGCAGCGCACCGGTCTTCATCGCCTGCAAAGTCACGATGCCCTGTTCGTCCGGTGCCTGTTTTTCTGCCGCCAGATCGAGCGCCTGACCGCCTGCCATGCCGCCAATGCCTGCGGCGCGTGCCAGTGCGAGCACGAGGGCTGTCTTTTGATCGCCTGTCAGCGGCGTTTCCGGGCTTGCGATGATGTCGAAGGCAAGGGTGAGCAGGCTATCGCCCGCAAGGATCGCGGTCGCCTCGTCGAACTTTTTGTGCACTGTCGGCTGGCCGCGACGCAGGTCGTCGTCATCCATGGCGGGAAGATCATCATGCACCAGCGAATAGCAGTGGAGGCATTCCAGTGCGGCGCCCACACGCTGGGCCGCAGCCTCATTGCCGCCGAGCAGCTGTGCCGTCTCAATGACGAGGAAGGGCCGCAGGCGCTTGCCGCCGTTCAGCACGCCGTGGCGCATGGCGTCCAGCAGGTTTGCGGGCCGTGCGATTTCGTCGTCACCGACTGCGCCTGTCAGAAGCTCTGCCAGCAGTTTTTCCGTGCTCGCCGCGTTATCGCGCAGCCTGTTTTCGAATGTCATTGCGCTGCTTCCTTCCATCTCGCGGCTGTTTCGCATGGGGGAAAAGGGCTGGCAAATGTTTTGTTGAAGGGGTGCGGAACTTCACCATCGTGAGTAGCCTTGATGGTGCGAGCGGAATATGAAAGGCTTGATCTGAACCAGCGGGGACGGGATGTGAGCAGTACGCCGGAAAGCGAAAGGGAGTACGAGGCGCTTCCCGACGAGGAGAGCAGGCCGAAGTTGGATATCAAGAACCTCGCCAAACGCGTCGGCATGTTCGTGCTGGCGCTGTTGATCCTGCCCTATCTGCTGATCCCTCTCTATGCGCTTCCCTTCATTCGTCCCGTCTCGACGCTGATGCTTGCCGATCTGGTGACCTTCCAGGGCTACGATCGGCAATGGGTGCCGCTTGAAGATATTTCTCCCCGCCTCATCCAGTCGGTAATGATGTCGGAAGACGGCCAGTTCTGTTTTCACCATGGCGTGGACTGGAACCAGATGCAGGATGTCGTCAACGACGCGCTGGAAGGCGAGGCGACACGTGGCGCCAGCACCATTCCGATGCAGACGGCCAAGAACCTATTTCTGTGGAACGGGCGATCCCTGATCCGCAAGGGTATGGAGCTTCCGCTTGCGCTCGTTTCCGACTTCGTCTGGTCGAAAAAGCGGATGATGGAGATCTATCTCAATATCGCAGAATGGGGCCCGGGCATTTACGGCATCGAGGCTGCAGCGCAATACCATTTCAAGGTGCCAGCCTCCAAGCTCACCTCTCGCCAGGCTGCACTTCTGGCCGTGTCCTTGCCAAACCCGATCGATCGCAATGCCAGCAAGCCCGGTCGCGGCATGCAGCGTCTTGCGGGGTTGATCGAGCGCCGGGCCAGAGGCTCCGGCGCTTATGTGGGCTGCGTGCTGGACTGACCTGCTTCAGCCCTTCGTGAAGATGTAATCCGTTTCCTGCCGCAGCGTTTCGCCGGGGCGAAGGATCGCCTTGGGGAAGCCCTCGTGATTGACGGCGTCCGGCCAGATCTGGGTTTCCAGGCAGAAGCCGGCAAAGGGGCCGTAGTGGCGGCCATCGTGGCCCGGAACGGCGGTGTTCAGCTTGAAGCCGGAATAGAACTGCACGCCGGGTTCCGTGGTGTGGACTTCCAGCGAAATGCCGGAGGCCGGAGCGCGAACATGCGCCACCTTGCGCTTGGCGACACGCTCTGCGGACAGGCAGAAATTGTGGTCGTAAAGCACCTGTTCGCCCTTGTCGTCCTTCAGGCTCATCGGCGTCGGCTGGCGCAGATCGAACACCGTTCCAGAGACAGGGCGAATTTCGCCGGTCGGGATCTGGCGCTCATCGGTCGGCAGATAGTGATCGGCGGCTATTTCGATCTCGTGGTCGAGCGCGGTTTCGGCGCCGTCGAGATTGAAATAGGAATGCTGGCAGACGTTGGCGATGGTCGGCAGATCGGTCGTCGTTTCATAGAGAACCGAAAGAACGCCGCCTTCGCGGATGGTGTAGGTTGCCGTCATCGTGCAGTTGCCGGGATAGCCGGCGCGACCATTCGGATCGATGATCTGCAGAATGACATGGCTTGGCCCGTGCTCCATGATCAGCCAGTTGCGCTTGCCCGTGCCGTCGCTGCCGCCATGAAGATGGCTGACGCCCTTTTCGTTGAGCTCCAGCTGATAGTCCTTGCCGTCGATCGAGAATGTGCCGCCACCGATGCGGTTGGCATTTCGGCCAGGCGTCGCACCAAAGTAGGAGGAGTATTTTGGGTAGTCGTCAAAGGCGTCGAAGCCGAGCACCAGCGGCGGCTGATGACCGTCAAGGCGCAGATCCTGGATGACCGCACCCCAGGTCATCACCTTGGCGGTCAGGCCGTCGGCGGAAATCGTCACCCGCTCGACCTTTTCGCCAGTGGCCGTAATGCCGAAATTCTCCCGTGCGCCTGCTTCGCTCATCCCGAATTCTCCCTGTCGCTTGCGATTTGCGCCGGACGTTGCGTCATTTTGGCGTCTGGCGCAACGCCGGCATGTCAAATTCTTGGAGGCTCCTGATCAACGGGTCGTCGTGCCGATCTCGGCCAGTTCGTAAGGTGTGGTCTGGTAGATCTCGTTGATCCAGTTGCCGAAGAACAGATGGGCGTGGCTGCGCCAACGGTTGAGCGGGGTTAGCGCCGGGTCGTTATGCGGGAAGTAGTCATGCGGCAGCTTGATCGGCACGCCGGAATTCACGTCGCGGAAATATTCGTCTCCCAGCGAGGTGGAGTCATATTCCACGTGGTTGAACATATAGAGACGCTTGCCGCGCTTCTCATGCACCAGGCACACGCCCATCTCCTCGGACTCCATCAGGATTTCGAGGTCGGGATGCTTCTCGATATCGGCGCGGCGCACCTCCGTCCAGCGGGACACCGGCACCTGGAAGTCGTCGGAGAAGCCGTTGAGGTAGATGGAGGCCGGGCAGAGGTTGCGGTGACGATAAACGCCGAAGGCCTTCTCCTTCAATTCGTGCTTCGGCACGCCATGAAAATGGTAGATCGCCGCCATCGCACCCCAGCAGACATTCAGCGTCGAATGCACATTGGTCTCCGTCCAGTCGAAGATCTTCTTCATCTCTTCCCAGTAGGTCACGTCCTCATAAGCAAGCGTCTCGACTGGAGCACCGGTGATGATGAAGCCGTCGAACTTGCGGTGACGCACCTCTTCCCACGTCTCGTAGAAGGAGAGCAGGTGTTCTTCCGGCGTGTTCTTGGCGCGGTGTCCGCCGATGCGCACCAGCGACAGTTCCACCTGCAGTGGCGAGGCGCCGACAAGGCGGGCCATCTGGATTTCGGTCTTGATCTTGTTCGGCATGAGGTTCAGGAGCCCGATCTGGAGCGGGCGGATATCCTGACGGATCGCCATGGTCTCGGTCATCACCCGCACGCCCTCATTCACGAGGGTTTCGAAGGCGGGCAGCGTATCGGGAATCTTGATGGGCATCGCGAACTCTCACGTCCAAAACAAAAAACCGGCAGCGAAATCGCAACCGGTCCTCGGAAATTGCCTGTTTCCTCGACCCTTTAGCGACTTCTTTAAAGTGGCTGCAAGCCGGTCGGCAAATCACCACTGGGGGCTGTCATAATCCCGTCCGGCCGAAAAATCAATATCGCCGCCCTCTGCAGCGTTTCCGCCTTTCCTTGGGACAAGGTTTCGCGATAAGGCAGGGCATGAGATCGGATCACTTCACCATTCTGCTGGGCGGCGATATCGCGGTAACGGATCGCCTGCAAAAGGCGGTTGCCGGATCGCGCGTGATTGCCGCCGATAGCGGTATGAAACATGCCAGGCCGCTCGCTCTCACCCCTGAGCTGTGGGTGGGCGATTTCGATTCCGCCGATGCGGCGCTTGTCGACGAATGGCCGGATGTGCCGCAACAGCCATTTCCAGCTGCCAAGGGCGAGACGGATGGCGAGATTGCCGTTTCCGAGGCTTTGGCGCGGGGCGCGAAGCGTCTCACGCTGGTCGGCGCGCTGGCGGGCGAACGATCCGACCATGCGCAGTTTCATCTGCTCTATGCTGTGGCTCTGGCGGAACGCGGCTTCGAGGTGGTGCTGACGTCTGGTGAGGAAGAAGCTTTTCCGCTGCTTGCCGGCGATTTGGCGCTCGATCTGCCTCGGGGCTCGCTGTTTTCGGTTGCCGGTTTTACAGCCCTTTCGGGTCTCGATATCGAGAACGCCCGTTATCCCCTCAACGATTTTGCGCTTGCCTTCGGCTCGTCGCGCACTATGTCCAACGTGGCTGAGGGCGAAATTCGCCTTCGCCTCAAAAGCGGCAAGGCGATCGTGCTTGCCCGTCCCTACGATCTGACCGGAGCCTGATGCCTTGGCACCCCCCATTCTGAAACTCGACGATATCAAGCTGACCTTTGGCGTGACGCCACTTCTGGATGGCGCCAACCTGCAGGTGGAGCCGGGCGATCGTATCTGCCTCGTCGGTCGAAACGGGTCGGGCAAGTCGACGCTGATGAAGATCGCCGCCGGTCTCGTCGAAGCGCAGTCGGGCGAGGTCTTTCGTCATCCCTCCGCGACGATCCGCTATCTGGAGCAGGCGCCGGATTTCGGCGCCTACGACACCGTACAGGCCTATGCCGAATCCGGCCTTGGACCGGGCGACGATCCCTATCGGGTCAGCTATCTGCTGGAACATTTGGGTCTGACCGGCCAGGAAAATCCGTCGAGCCTTTCCGGTGGCGAAGCGCGTCGTGCCGCACTTGCCCGTGTCATGGCGCCGGAGCCCGACATCCTGATGCTGGACGAGCCGACCAACCATCTGGATCTTCCGACCATCGAATGGCTGGAAAGCGAATTGCAGCAGACGCGAAGCGCGCTCGTCCTCATCTCGCACGACCGCCGCTTCCTCGAGAAGGTGTCGACCGCCACCGTCTGGCTTGATCGCGGCCAGTCGCGTCGTCTCAGCCGTGGCTTTGGCTACTTCGAGGAATGGCGCGACAAGGTGCTGGAAGAGGAAGAGCTGGAGCAGCACAAGCTCGGCAAGGCGATCGAGCGCGAAGAGCACTGGATGCGCTACGGCGTGACGGCACGCCGCAAGCGCAACATGCGCCGCGTGGGAGAACTGCGTGACATGCGTGCGGCCTATCGCGGCCACAAGGGTCCGCAGGGCTCCGTGCAGGCAACGGCCGTGGAAGCGCGCGAATCCGGCAAGCTGGTGATCGAGGCCGAGGCCATCACCAAGTCCTATGGCGATCGCACCATCATCGCGCCCTTTTCGCTGCGCGTGCATCGCGGCGATTGCATCGGTCTCGTCGGGCCGAATGGCGCGGGCAAGACCACGCTTCTCAAGATGCTGACCGGTGAGTTGGCGCCTGACAGCGGCACGGTGAAACTCGGCACCAATCTGGAAATCGCCACACTCGACCAGAAGCGTGAGGACCTCAATCCCAACGATACGCTGGCGCATTACCTGACCGATGGTCGCGGCGAGAGCCTGCTGGTCAATGGCGAGCAGAAGCATGTGACCGGCTATATGAAGGACTTTCTGTTCCAGCCGGAACAGGCCCGCACGCCAATCCGCAATCTGTCTGGTGGTGAGCGCGCGCGTCTCATTCTGGCGCGGATCCTGGCAAGACCGACAAACCTACTGATCCTTGATGAGCCGACGAACGATCTCGATATCGAGACCCTCGATCTGCTTCAGGAAATCGTCGCTGGCTTTTCCGGCACCGTCATTCTCGTCAGCCACGACCGTGACTTCCTCGACCGCACGGTGACCTCAACGATCGCGCCTGCCAACCCGGATGCGCCGGACGGCCGCTGGATCGAATATGCCGGCGGCTATTCGGACATGATGGCGCAGCGCAAGGGCGCGGCCGAAGACAAGAAGCGTTCGGAAAAGCAGGAAAAGGCGAAGGCCTCTGCAAGTACAGCGACCAGTGCCGAGCCTTCCAAGGCCAAGGGCAAGCTCTCCTTCAAGCAGAAGTTCGCGCTGGAAAACCTGCCGAAGGAAATGGAAAAGCTGCAGGGCGAGATCGCCAAGCGCGAAGAGCGCATGGCCGATCCGCAGCTCTTTGCCAAGGACCCGGCTGCTTTCAACAAGCTGGCGGACGAGATGGCGGAGCTTCGCGAAAAGCTGGACGCCATGGAGGAGGAATGGCTTGAGCTTGAGATGCTGCGCGAAGAGATGGAAGGCTAGCCCACACCATCTTTGACAGCTCATCAAATATGCGGTTCTCTATCCAAAACGGAGGAGCCCCACCATGCGCATGATCTTCGTCAATCTGCCGGTGAAGAATATCGAGACATCGAAAGCCTTCTTCACCGCGCTCGGCTTCAGCTTCAATCCGGAATATTCCGATGAGCGAACGCTGTGCATGATCGTCGAAAAGAACATCTTCGTCATGCTGCTTCAGGAAGAACGCTTCCGCGATTTCATCAATGGCGAGATCGCCGATGCCAATCGCGGCACGGAGGTGCTGACCTGCCTTTCGGCGTCCAGTCGCGAGGAGATCGACAGCATGCTGAAAACAGCGCTGTCTTCCGGTGGGCGCGAGTGGAAACCGGTGCAGGATCACGGCTTCATGTATGCCGCAAGCTTTCAGGATCCCGATGGCCATGTCTGGGAACTGGTTTACATGACGGAGCAGGCATAGGCGCGCGGCGTCACGTCTTGCCAATAACCGATTGTGTCATTACATCTTTTCTCGCTCTAACGGGGTGCTTTGTCGAAAAGACAAGGCTGAGAGGCGTTCGCCAACCCGAAGAACCTGATCCGGTTAACACCGGCGGAGGGATTAGACGGCTTCCATCCAGACGCCTATTCCCGTAACCCATTCGAGAAGGTGTCTGATGTATCGTCGTTTTCTGCTGTCCGGCCTCGTCGCCGTATCCTTCCTCCTGCCAAGCCTTGGCGCTGCGCAGGATAAAAAGGTTCTCACCGTCTACACCTATGAAAGCTTCGTCTCCGAATGGGGTCCCGGTCCCAAGGTGAAGGCGGCGTTCGAGAAGACCTGCGATTGCACCGTCAGTTTCGTCGGCGTCGCCGATGGTGTGGCGCTGCTCAATCGCCTGAAGCTGGAAGGTACAAGCTCCAACGCGGATGTCGTGGTCGGTCTCGATACCAACCTCATTGCCGAAGCCAAGGACACCGGGCTCTTCGAAGCATCGGGCATCGACGCCTCCGCAGCAAAGGTGCCGGGCGGCTTCAAGGACGATGTCTTCGTTCCCTATGATTACGGCCACTTTGCCGTCGTCTACGACACCCAGACGCTGAAGAACCCGCCAAAAAGCCTGAAGGAACTGGTCGAGGGCGACCCGTCGCAGAAGATCGCCATTCAGGATCCGCGGACATCGACGCCGGGTCTCGGCTTGCTGCTCTGGGTCAAGTCGGTCTATGGCGACAAGGCGCCGGAAGCCTGGGCGAAGCTCAAGGATCGCGTGCTGACGGTGACGCCGGGCTGGTCGGAGTCCTACGGACTCTTTACCAAGGGCGAAGTGCCGATGGTGCTTTCCTATACCACATCGCCCGCCTATCACATGGTGGCCGAGCACAGCGAGCGCTATCAGGCTGCAAGCTTCGAGGAAGGCCATTACATTCAGATCGAAGTCGCCGGTTTGTTGAAGAACGCGCCGGAGAAGGAGCTTGGCAAGACGTTCCTTTCCTTCATCCTGACGCCAGGCTTCCAGGATGCCATTCCGGAAAACAACTGGATGATGCCGGTCACCGCCACGTCGCAGCCGCTGCCGGATGCCTTCAACAAGCTGGTCCAGCCGACCAAGACCTTCCTGATGTCGCCGGAAGAGGTGGCGAAGAACCGCAAGGCCTGGATCGATGAGTGGCTGACCGCGATGAGCGTGAAGTAATCTCACGCGACCCCGCCCGTGATTGCGCGCAGCGACAGAAGACGGTTCCTGATCAGTGGCATGGCGGCTTTTTCCGCCGTGTTGCTCTTCATCGGCCTTGCGGTCGTAGCGCTTCTTTCCTTCGATACACAGGCGGCGTCGAACGCCCTCTTCGATACTTATACACTGCGCATTCTCCGCTTCACGCTCTGGCAGGCGACGCTCTCCACCGTTCTTTCGGTGGCGCTCGGTCCACCGGTCGCACTGGCGCTGGCACGCCAGAGGGATTTTCCCGGCCGTATCTGGATCATCCGGCTGATGGCGGTGCCGATGGGTCTGCCCGTGATCGTCGGCGCGCTTGGGCTGATTGCCATCTGGGGCAGGCAGGGGCTGCTCAACGCAGCACTTCTCTCTGCGGGCGCAGAGCAGCCTTTCAGCATCTACGGCCTTTCCGGCATTCTCATTGCCCATGTCTTCTTCAACCTGCCGCTTGCCGTGCGCTTCTTCCTGGCGGGGCTGGAAAGAATGCCCGGCGAATATTGGCGCATGAGTGCCGTGCTCGGCATGAATTCTCTCTCCACGTTCTGCTTCATCGAATGGCCGGTGGTACGGCGGCTCGTACCGGGTGTAGCGGGCCTGATCTTCATGCTCTGCGCCACGAGCTTCACGCTTGTCCTGCTGCTCGGCGGCGGTCCGGCTGCGACGACCGTTGAGGTGGCGATCTATCAGGCGCTCCGCTTCGATTTCGATCCGCCACGCGCCATAGCACTCTCGCTCATGCAGATTGCGATGACCGGCCTGCTTCTCATCTTGCTCTCGTTTCTGCCGGGTGCGGAAGCGGAGGGTCAGACGCACGGCCAGACGGTTCGTCGTTTCGATGCCGCTCGCCCGTTGGCGCGTCTTTGGGATGGGCTTGTCATTGTTCTTGCGATGCTGCTGGTCGGGTCGCCGCTCGTCGCCGTCGCGGCCTCCGGATTGACTGCGGATCTGTGGCGTCTTTTGAGCGCCGAGATATTTCGGCGCGCAGCCATCACCAGCCTGTCGATCGCACTTTTCTCGGCAACGCTCTCGGTTCTGGTCTCCGTGGCGCTCATCCGGGCGCGCCAGGTGGTTGCGGACGACAATGCACCGTCGTGGGGTGCAAGGCTTATCGCGGCGACTTTTGGTGGCGGCGCTTCGATGGTGCTTCTGGTGCCACCCGTCGTGCTGGGCAGTGGCTGGTTTCTGCTGTTGCGCCCCTTTGGCGATGTGTCCCTCTTCGCGCCATTCCTCGTGGCGCTCATCAACATGCTGATGGCCTTGCCCTTTGCCATGCGCGTTCTCGAACCCGCCTTCACGACCCATCAGGCAAGAACCGAAAAACTGGTCTCAAGCCTAGGTCTCACAGGCTTTTCCCGTTTTCGCCTTGTCGATCTTCCGGTCCTGTGGCGCGCCTTCGCCATGGCCTTTTCCTTTGCCATGGCACTGTCGCTTGGCGATCTCGGAGCCGTGGCCCTTTTCGGCTCGGAACGCTTCGTGACCTTGCCGTGGCTCGTCTACAGCAATATGGGCAGCTACCGGACCAATGATGCGGCGGGCTATGCCTTCATCCTAGGCGTCATTTGCCTCATCCTCGCAGCAGGTGGCGTGTCGCGCCAATCCGAGAGAGCGAAAGCAGCGACATGAAGAGTGATCAGGCAAAGGTTACGCTGGAACAGGTCTCGCTGCAGCTTGGACAGCAGCACTTCTGCTTCGACACGTCCTTCGAGGAAGCGAAGGTGACCGCGGTCGTCGGTCCTTCCGGTTCGGGCAAGTCGACGCTTCTCAACCTCGTCGCAGGTTTTGAAAAGCCGACAGGTGGTCGCGTGCTGATCGGGGCCGAAGACATGGGTGGACGCGATCCGGCGGAAAGGCCGATCTCGCTGATCTTCCAGGACAACAACCTCTTCGCCCATCTCGACATCGCCACCAATATCGGCCTCGGGATCAACCCATCGCTTCGCCTTACACAGGAAGACAAGGCAAGGATTGCGTCAGCTCTTGAACGGGTGGGGCTTGCGGGTTTCGAAAAGCGGCTGCCCTCCAGCATGTCCGGTGGTGAACGCCAGCGTGCAGCACTTGCGCGTGCACTGGTTCGTCAGCGCGCGGTCATGCTGCTGGACGAACCCTTTGCAGCGCTGGATCCCGGCTTGCGCGCCGGAATGGCGGGGCTGTTGAAAGAGCTGCAATCGGAGAACGGCAACACGGTTCTCCTCGTCACCCATCACCCGGACGATATTCGCCGTCTTGCTGACGCGGTGGTTTTTCTGTCGGATGGCAAGATCCTGTTTCAGGGCGCGACGGAGGCCTTCTTTTCCGCCACAGACATTCCCGAGGTCGGAGCCTTCCTCCAGAAGTAGTGCGGGGACGTGCCACAATTTGGACGCGGCGCAATGTCAATCCTGCAAATAGACAGTGAAGGTGCGTATTTTTTGCACTTGCCAATCAGGCTCAACTATTTGAGACATATATAGAGAACGTCTTTTGTCAGGGTCTTTCCGCAGCATAGATCGTTTTTGGGATCGTTTTGGATGTTCAGGCATTCTGGTGCCTGTGGGGTTTAAGCTGATATTCTGGTCTGCATATAACGGATGATCAGGAACGTTTGGAGCGGACTGGCAGGATGATGACGCGTGTGAAGGCCGTAAATGGCCGCTCCGGTCACGATATGGAAAAGCGGTCGATATCGCGGCGAGGCATCATAAGCCTCGGGGCTGCGGCATTGATGCTGTCCTCATGCCAGTCGCTGTTCAGCCCTGCCTATCAGTCCTCGCTGAAGCCTTCCGACAATCCGCAGACAGTCGAAGAGGTGCAGAAGAACGATCCGCGTGCACAGATGGGTGCGCGTGAGCATCCGCGCATCGTCGCAAGCTATGGCGGCGAATATCACGACGAGAAGACCGAGCGTCTGGTCGCCCGCATCACCGGCGCGTTGACGGCAGTGTCGGAAAATCCTCAGCAGTCCTATCGCATCACCATTTTGAATTCGCCGGCCATCAATGCTTTCGCGCTGCCGGGCGGCTATCTTTACGTCACGCGCGGTCTTCTGGCGCTTGCCAATGACGCCTCGGAAGTGGCGGCGGTGCTGTCGCATGAAATGGGCCACGTCACAGCCAATCACGGCATCGAGCGTCAACGCCGCGAAGAAGCGGAAGTGATTGCCAGCCGCGTCGTGGCGGAGGTTCTGTCCAGCGATCTCGCCGGCAAGCAGGCGCTTGCACGCGGCAAGCTTCGTCTTGCGGCATTCTCGCGCCAGCAGGAATTGCAGGCGGACGTGATCGGCGTGCGGATGCTGGGTGAGGCGGGCTACGATCCTTACGCCTCGCCACGCTTCCTTGATTCCATGGCGGCCTATGCGCGCTTTACCTCGGCCGATCCCGATAGCGATCAGAGTCTCGACTTCCTCTCGAGCCACCCGAATACGCCGCAGCGTATCGAACTGGCCAAGCGCCATGCGCGCGCCTTCGGTCAGGAAGGCCAGGTCGGCGACAAGGGCCGCGACTGGTTCCTCACCGGCATCGATGGATTGCTCTACGGCGACAGCCCGCAGGAGGGTTATGTCCGCGGCAACACCTTCCTGCATGGCAATCTCGGCATTCGTTTCGATGTGCCGGAAGGCTTCCAGATCGACAACAAGGTCGAGGCGGTTTTGGCAACTGGCCCGGGTGATATGGCAATCCGCTTCGATGGCGTTGCCGATCCGAAGCAGACCAGCCTGCCCAATTACCTGACGAGCGGCTGGGTGGCCGGCCTGTTGCCGGACACGGTGCGGGAAATACAGGTCAACGGTCTGCCCGCTGCAACAGCGCGCGCCAGCGCCGACAAGTGGGATTTCGATGTCACCGTCATTCGTGTCGGCGACCAGATTTTCCGTTTCCTGACTGCCGTGCCGAAGGGCAGCGCGCAGCTGGAGACGGTGGCGAACCTCCTGCGCTCCAGCTTCCGCAAGATGACGCCTGCGGAAATCTCTGCACTGAAGCCGCTTCGCGTGCGTGTCGTTACCGTCAAGCCGGGCGAAACGGTCGCCTCGCTTGCCGCACGGATGATGGGCACGGATCGCAAGCTGGAACTCTTCCGCGTCTTAAATGCGCTGAGCACCACCGCCGCGATAGAGCCGGGGCAGCGGGTCAAGATCATTTCGGAATAAGCAGGGCGCTGTCCGGCAACGCCCTCATTTACCCACTTCCGTTCAAACCATCGGAACGTCGAACACTTCGCCCGGGCGCATCGGGCGGAAGTTTTCACGCGCGACGTTTTTATCCTTCATGGCCGCTTCGAGCGCGATGATCGGTGCATCGATCGCTTCATCGGTCAGTTGCACCGTGCCCCAATGGTGGCCGCAGGCATAAGTGGCGTTGCAGATCTTCATGCCTTCCACAGCCTCCGCCGGATTTTGGTGCTGGCCCTTCATGAACCAGCGCGGCTCATAGGCACCGAAGGGCAGGTTGGCGAGGCGGAAGCTGCCATGCTTCTTGGCGGCAGCGTGGTAGTTCAGCCCGCTGTGAAAGCCGGTATCGCCGATATGGTAGATCTTGCCGCCGGGCGTCTCGATGACGAAGGCGGCCCAGAGCGCCATGCGCCTGTCGTTCAACCCGCGTGCGGACCAGTGGTGGCAGGGCTCGAAATGGACTTTGACGTCGGGGCTGACGGCAATCGCATCGCCCCAGTCTCCCACCGAAATCTTCGCTGCCTGCACCTTGGTGTGGATGATCGCGTCGTTACCGAGCGGCGTGACGAAAAGCGGCTTGTGCTCGACATGCAGCCTATGCAGCGTGTCGAGATCGAGATGGTCATAATGATTATGGGTGACGAGAACGAGATCGATCGGCGGCAGGTCCTCGAAGCGGATGCCGGGCGGGTTGACGCGCTTTGGTCCTACAAAGCTGAACGGACTTGTGCGCTCCGACCATACCGGATCGACCAGAATATTCAGCCCCGCCGTCTGAATGAGGAACGAAGCGTGGCCAACAAAGGTGACGCGCAGATCTTTTCCTTCGACGCGGGCATCTGGTTTCGCGGTCGGATAGGGGCTTGGATAGTTCTCCGGCCACTGAGCTCTCTGGCCGTTGAAGCGCCATTTCATCAGGTCGCTAAAACCATTCGGCTGCTCCCCATTGGGATTGAAGAACCGCGTGCCGTCGAAATGATCGGAGGCAGGGCCCTTGTAATAAGCGCTGGCATAGGAACGGCTGGCAAAAATGCCGCCGCTTGCAAGCAGCAGGCCACCAATGGCGGAGAGGCGAAAGAAGTTTCGACGGTTCATAATATTAGCTATAGGAAGCGCACCGATAAACAACAAGCGTCTGACCCGTAGAAGAAGCGCCTTGAAGGCGACAAATTGACGGCGCTTCGGCCAAAACTGCGGACTTGCCTTGACTTTGGCGCGCATTTCCTGTTTATCCCGCCGCATCAGCTGGCAGTTTCAAGACTCCAAGCCGCCGACCGGGACCCGTCAAGGTATAAAGAGATCCCGGAGGTCAACACCCGACAGCGCGACGCGCCCTCGGGTGCTTTTTGGCTTTGCCCATTTCCGGGCGTCTTGTTTTTGCCAGCAAAAGCACCGACGTTTCGGGAAACCGAAACGAAGAAGGATGAAACGATGTTTGAAAACCTCCAGGACCGCCTTGGCTCCATTTTGAATGGACTGACCGGCCGTGGCTCGCTTTCGGAAGCCGATGTTTCCGCAGCGCTGCGTGAGGTTCGCCGTGCGCTTCTGGAAGCGGACGTGGCGCTGGAAGTCGTTCGTACCTTCACCGAAAAGGTGCGTGAAAAGGCGGTTGGCGCCTCGGTTCTGAAATCCATCAAGCCCGGCCAGATGGTCGTCAAGATCGTCCATGACGAGCTAGTCGAAATGCTGGGTTCGGAAGGTGTTTCGGTCGATCTGCATGCGCCGGCACCCGTCGTCATCATGATGGTGGGTCTGCAGGGTTCGGGTAAGACCACCACCACCGGCAAGATTGCCAAGCGTCTGACGGATCGCGAGAAGAAGAAGGTGCTGATGGCATCTCTCGACACGCGCCGCCCCGCCGCCCAGGAACAGCTGCGCCAGCTCGGCGTGCAGACCGGCATCGACACGCTGCCGATCGTTGCCGGCCAGTCGCCGACCGATATCGCCTCGCGCGCGGTCCAGGCGGCCAAGCTTGGCGGCCATGATGTCGTGATTCTCGATACCGCCGGCCGTACCCACATCGACGAGCCGTTGATGCTGGAAATGGCTGACATCAAGAAGAAGGCCAATCCGCACGAAATCCTGCTGGTTGCCGACAGCCTGACCGGTCAGGACGCCGTCAATCTGGCGCGCAATTTCGATGAACGTGTCGGCATTACCGGCCTCGTTCTGACCCGTATGGACGGCGATGGCCGCGGCGGTGCAGCGCTTTCCATGCGTGCCGTCACCGGCAAGCCGATCAAGCTCATCGGTACCGGCGAGCGGATGAACGAACTGGATGAGTTTCATCCACGCCGTATCGCAGACCGCATTCTCGGCATGGGCGATATCGTTTCGCTGGTCGAAAAGGCTGCAGAGAATATCGATGCGGAAAAAGCCCGCGCCATGGCCGAGAAGATGGCCAAGGGCAAGTTCGACCTCAACGATCTGGCCGACCAGCTGCGCCAAATGCAGAAGATGGGCGGCATGGGCGGCATCATGGGTCTGATGCCCGGCATGGCGGGCATGAAGGACAAGATGGCGTCTGCCGGTTTGAACGACAAGATGTTCGACCGTCAGCTGGCAATCATCTCCTCGATGACCAAGGCTGAGCGCGCCAACCCGGATATTCTCAAACACAGCCGCAAGAAGCGCATTGCTGCCGGTTCCGGCACGGATGCTGCCGAAATCAACAAGTTGCTCAAGATGCATCGCGGCATGGCCGACATGATGAAAGCCATGGGCGGCAAGGGCAAAGGCGGCATCATGAAGCAGATGATGGGCGGTCTGGCCGGCAAGATGGGTCTCGGCGGCATGGGCGGCATGCCTGATCTCGCCAATATGGACCCCAAGCAGCTTGAAGCGCTGCAGAAGCAGGCGGAAGCCGCAGGTCTTGGCAAGCCGGGCGCTCTGCCTCCGGGTCTTGGCGGCCTTCCAGGCGGATTGCCTGGTCTCGGTGGCAGCAAGCTGCCGGGTCTCGGCGGTCTTCCGAGTCTGCCCGGTTTTGGCAAGAAGAAGTGAGGCCATCGGTGACCACGACAGACGTCAAAGAAAAACTCGCTGAATACCGCCAGTCCATCGACAATGTCGATGCCGCACTGGTGCACATGCTGGCCGAACGCTTCCGCTGTACCAAGGCGGTGGGCGTGTTGAAGGCCACCTACGATTTGCCGCCGGCAGACCCGGCGCGCGAAGAATACCAGATCGAACGCCTGCGCCGCCTGGCCAAGGATGCCAATCTGGATCCGGATTTCGCCGAGAAGTTCTTGAACTTCATCATCAAGGAAGTCATCCGGCATCATGAAGCAATTGCTGCTGAACACAACGGCACAGAAAAGACCGCCTGACCGGCGGGCAAGCCATTATAAGGAGAACTCACATGGCACTGAAAATTCGTCTCGCACGCGGTGGTTCCAAGAAGCGCCCGTACTACCAGATCGTTGTTGCTGACGCCCGCAGCCCGCGCGACGGCCGCTTCCTCGAGAAGGTCGGTTCCTGGAACCCGATGCTTCCGAAGGACAACGCTGACCGCATCCAGATCAATGGCGACCTCGTCAAGGAATGGATCGCAAAGGGCGCACAGCCGACCGACCGCGTTCTGCGCTTCCTCGCAGAAGCCGGCATTGCGACGCGCGACGCGCGCAGCAACCCTGAAAAGGCAAAGCCAGGCAAGAAGGCTCTCGAGCGCGTTGCCGAGAAGAAGCAGAAGGCTGAAGACGCCGCTGCTGCTGCCGCTGAAGCTGCTGCTGCAGAATAAGTTCGGTTTATGCCGATTGACGACGGGTGGTGCGGTTTCCGCGCCGCCCGTTTTCATGTTTAATCCCCACGGGCTTGGCGAGAGATCAGCCAGGCACTAAAAGATACGCGCAAAACGCGATAACGGACGGTTCAATGGCAAAGCTGGAAAACCCCATTCTCATGGCCAAGATTGGCGCAGCTCAAGGCTTGCGCGGCGAGGTGCGGGTCAGCTCCTATACCGACGATCCCATGGCGCTTGGCGATTACGGCAATCTTGTTGCCGCCGATGGGCGCGTGTTTGAAATTCTCGAAGTGCGCCAAGGCAAGAATGTCGTCATCGTGCGCTTTCGCGGCATCAACGACCGCAACGCCGCTGAAGCGCTGAACGGGCTTGAGCTGTTTGTCGATCGCGACAACCTGCCTGATGAGGACCTGGACGAGGACGAGTTCTTCTACACCGACCTCGAAGGTCTCGACGTGGTCGATGCCGAAGGCAAGAGCTATGGTTCGGTCAGTGCCGTCTATGATTTCGGCGCGGGCGACCTGCTTGAGCTGAAGGGTGCGGGACGTCGCCCGGCGCTCATCCCCTTTACCGAGGCTGCCGTTCTCGAAATCGATCTGGAAGGCGGAAAGATCCTGATCGATCCCTTTGCCGCCGGACTGATCGACAATCCGGAAGACGGCAAGGACGATCCCGAGCATCCGATTTTCGGCAAGGGCAAGAAGTAAGCCGATGAGCTTCAAGGCGACCGTGCTGACGCTCTACCCGGAAATGTTTCCGGGACATCTGTCCTATTCTCTGGCTGGCAAGGCGCTGGAGCGCGGCCAGTGGCAGATGGAACCGGTGCAGATCCGCGACTTTGCCACCGACAAGCATCGCAGTGTCGATGACACCCCGGCAGGTGGCGGTGCCGGCATGGTGCTGAAACCCGATGTGCTGGCAGCGGCCATCGATGCGGTGTCGGAGGGTGACGCCCGTCCGCGGCTGCTGATGAGCCCGCGCGGCAAACCGCTGACGCAGGAGCGTGTCCGCGAATTGGCCGCCGGAGAGGGTGTCATCATCGTATGCGGTCGCTTTGAAGGCGTGGACCAGCGGGTGATCGATGCGCGTGGCCTCGAAGAGGTTTGCATCGGCGACTATATTCTCTCGGGCGGCGAGCCTGCGGCACTGACGCTTCTCGATGCGGTGGTGCGCATTCTCCCCGGTGTCATGGGCAACGATCTGTCCGGCGTGCATGAAAGTTTCGAAGGCGGGCTTTTGGAGCATCCGCATTACACGAGGCCACAGGTATGGGAAGGGCGCGATATCCCCGCGGTCCTCACCTCCGGCAATCACAAGCTGATCGACACATGGCGGCACGAGCAGGCGCTTTCCCTGACGAAGGAGCGCCGACCCGACCTTCTTGCCGGCACTCAGGCCGTGAAGAAATAATAGCCCGTCAGCAAGAGCCCGACCGTGATCACCAATGCGCGGATGATCCACTGCGGAACGCGGCGGGCAAGATAGACGCCGCAGTAGCCGCCAAGCGCAGACGCCGGGATCATGATCAGCGCGGCATGCCATGCAACGACACCACCGCCGACGAAGACGATAATGGCAACGGCAGCGATGACGACAGCCAGCAGGTTCTTTAGCGCGTTCAGATGATGATAGGTGCCGCCTGCCGTCAGCCCCAGTACCGCCAGCATCATGATGCCCATGCCGGCACCGAAGAACCCGCCATAGATCGAGGTGAAGAACTGGCCGATCAGGCTCGCGGCATTGCTTTTCGGATGCTCTTCACTCGAGCGCGGACGAAGCCAGGGACCTGCGGCAAAGAGCGCGGTTGCGGCAAGCAGCAGCCACGGCACCAGTTGGCGGAAGGAGGGGTTGTCGAGCGACAGCAACAGCAGTGCGCCGCCGGTTGAACCGAGGATGGAGAGGACCGCGAGCAGCACCGCACCCTTCCAGTGGGCACGGATTTCCGGCCAGTAGGCAATTACCGAGGTGACGTAGCCTGGAAACTGAACGATGGAGGAGGTGGCATTGGCCGAGATCGGTGCGAGACCCGCTACCGTCATGGCGCCGAAGGTCAGGAAGGTGCCGCCGCCAGCAATGGCATTGACGGCGCCGGACAGAAAGCCGCTGGCGAACAAGAGTAGAATGATTGCAATGGACATGGCCCCTCCCGGCGTTCCATCTCCCATATAAGCAGATGTGCTTTCCGACAATCAGGTGGCGGCCGACAAAATATTGTCATGTAAGGGATGACAAACCGGTGATCTTCCTGTATTGGCCCGCGTGGAACTGGGCTTATGCCCATTAACCGCAAGCAAAGAATGGCGAACCCGCTCCTGCCGCAAGGCATAATTCCAAGGACAGGATCCAAGGAATGATCTCGTTGAGCGCTCTGGCTGTTTCAGAAGAACTCAGAGGTTAACATGACCAACATTATTGCACAGCTGGAAGCCGAACAGGCCGCCAAGATCGAAGCAAAGCGCAAGCTTCCTGAATTTTCTCCTGGTGACACCGTTCGCGTCAACGTGCGCGTTACGGAAGGTAACCGTACCCGCGTACAGGCTTACGAAGGCGTCGTTATCGCTCGCTCCGGCGGCGGTCTCAACGAGAACTTCACCGTTCGCAAAATCTCCTACGGCGAAGGCGTAGAGCGCGTATTCCCGGTTTACTCTCCGCTGGTTGAAGGCGTTGAGATCGTTCGCCGTGGTAAGGTTCGCCGCGCGAAGCTCTACTACCTGCGCGACCGTCGCGGCAAGTCCGCTCGTATCGTTGAAGACACCGGCGTTCGCGCTCGCAAGCTCAACGACGCCGAGCGTCAGGCTGCTGCCGAGGAAAAGGCACGTATCGAAGCTGAAAAGGTTGCAGCAGCACAGGCTCTGGCCGCCGAAAAGGCAGCAGCAGAAGCCGCTGAAGCCAAGGCAGCTGAAGAAGCTGCAGCAGCAAAGGCTGCTGAAGGTGCAGCTGAATAAGCTTTCCCTTTTGGGTTTTTGAAAAGGCGGTCTTCGGGCCGCCTTTTTTGTTTTCTGGCTTTGCTGCGTGCCGCGCACCGGGCGTTCTATTGCGAGGCTGGGTTGAAAGACGGGTGGCATTCTAACCACCACCGCTTTCTTGAAACGCATATCTCTTGCGTGGCGGGTTTAAAGCGTGTCAATTTCCGCCATTGTTTTCAGGAGACCGCCATTGTTCAGACGCTCGTTTTTCATCGCCATCGCCGCCACGCTGTTATCGCCGGTTCTCGCATCGGCTGCCGATCTGCCGGATCTGAAGGGTCGCGAGATCGTCGTGGTGACGGAGAATGCCTATCCGCCGCTGCAATTCGTCGATCCGAAGACGGGCAAGCCGATCGGTTGGGAATATGATGCGATGAACGAGATCGCCAAGCGGCTGAATGCCAAGGTCGAGTATCAGAACGCATCCTGGGACGCGATGATCCCGGCTGTCTCCGCCGGGCAGTACGACATCGGCATGACCGGCATCAGCATCAAGGACGAGCGCAAGGAGAAGGTGGATTTTTCCGATCCCTATATGCGCTCTGAAATGTTCATGCTGGTGCGGGCAGACGAGACGCGCTTTACCGACGCCAAGAGCTTTGCGGCCTTCGATAAGGGCCTGATCGGCGCGCAGGCTGGCACAACGCCATTCTATACGGCCGTCTACGATATTCTCGATGGCAACGAGCAGAACCCGCGCGTCAAGCTGATGGAAACCTTCGGTGCCACCGTGCAGGCGCTGCGCACCGGCGATGTCGACCTGGTGCTGACCGATGGCGTTGCCGGCAAGGGCTATGTCGATGCCTCGAATGGCACGCTGAAGCTCATCGGTGGACCACTCGGCGGCGACGATTTCGGCTTCATCTTCAAGAAGGGCTCCGATCTCGTGGCACCCGTCAACGCCGCGATTGCTGCCTTGAAAGCCGACGGCACCTTTGCCGCGCTCGATAAGAAGTGGTTCCTGGACTACAAGCTTGGCGAATAAGCGAATGGGCCTGTCATCGCCTTGGAGCGTTCCGGTGTGAACCGTCCGCATTCGAAACAGGCGGCGGATGATTTTCCCTGGTGGCTGGTGGCGCTGGTCGGTATCGGCGCCATTCTTGCCGTGGTGATTGCCATCAATGGCATCTATGCCCAGGTCTTCACCACCGTCATCAATGGCATCGGCATGACGATCTTCGTTACGCTGGTGGCCTTCCTTCTCGCCTGCCTCTGGGGTCTGTTGATCGCCCTTCTCGGCATGTCCGATCATACTGTCCTGCGGCAGATCGCGCGTTTCTACATCGAGACGATGCGCGGCATTCCGATCCTGGTGGTGCTGTTCTACATCGCCTTTGCCGGCGCGCCGCTGCTGGTGGATTTCGTCAATTGGCTGATGACGCCGCTGATTGCCACAGGTTGGATCGAGCCCGTCATCGTGCGCGACTTTTCGCTGATGTGGCGCGCTATCCTGGCGCTGACACTTTGCTACGGAGCATTCCTCGCCGAAATCTTCCGGGCGGGCATCGAGGCTGTCGATCAAGGACAGATCGAGGCTGCCAAGGCGTTGGGGCTCAGCCGCTATCAGCGCTTTCGCCTGGTCGTCTTTCCGCAGGCGGTGCGGACGATCTTTCCGCCGCTCTCCAATGATTTCGTTTCGATGGTGAAGGATAGCTCGCTGGTCTCGGTGCTGGGTGTTGCGGATATCACGCAGCTCGGCAAGGTCTATGCGGCCGGCTCCTTCCGCTTCTTCGAGACCTATTCCATCGTCGCTTACGTCTATCTGATCCTGACGCTCGGACTGTCGCTAATCCTGCGGCGCATCGAAAAAGTGATGCGCCGCAAGCAGGGGCGTTGAGGGCCTCAGGCCTTCAAATTCGGCTGTGAGGTGATCTGCCTGGCGATCATTCGTCCGGCGATGATCACGAGCACACCGGCAATCGCGAGGCAGGCCGAGAGGAAGAACATCGGGGCGATGGTGCTTCCCGTCTCATCTCTGATCCAGGGAACGACGTTCTGGGCGACGAAGCCGCCGAGATTGCCGACCGAGTTGATGGCGGCCAGACCGGCTGCAGCGCCCGCACCCTTCAGGAAGCGACCGGGAAGGCTCCAGAACACCGGCTGTCCGGCAAAGATGCCCGCTGCGGCGATGCAGAGGAAGGCGAATTGCGCGACCGGCGCTGTCATCAGAGCAGACATCAGCAGGCACAACGCGCCAACGAAGGCGGGCACCACGATATAGGTGATCTTCTTCTCGGAGCGATCGGCAGCCGACGGCACCAGATAGAGGGCAACGGCAACGATCAGCCAAGGGATGATGTTGATGAAGCCATTCGCGGTGTTCGACACGCCAAAGCTTTTGACGATCGTCGGCAGCCAGTAGCTGAGGCCGTAGGCAGCGAGCGGAAAGCCCACATAGCAGAGCGACATGAAAAGGACGCGCGGATTGATCAGCGCGCGGAAGCCGTCCTCTGCATGTTCGTCCATGCCGGA
Organism: Agrobacterium sp. CNPSo 3708; assembly: GCF_028674915.1. Lineage (NCBI taxonomy): Bacteria > Pseudomonadati > Pseudomonadota > Alphaproteobacteria > Hyphomicrobiales > Rhizobiaceae > Agrobacterium > Agrobacterium sp. CNPSo 3708. The sequence goes on along the minus strand of NZ_JAQZSF010000007.1, from coordinate 159,744 downwards.
ATTCTCCGAAGCGATGCGTTTATGCAGCCAGTCCTTCTCGTCCTGCGACAGGAACGCCGCCGTTTCCGGCTTATCGTCGAGATAGAAGATGGTGACGATACCCGCAATCACGGCCGGAATGCCGGTTGCGAGGAAAACCCACTCCCAGCCCGCATAGCCCCAGAGGCCATCCAGATCGAGCAGCATGCCGCCAAGCGGCGCGCCGATGGCATTGGCGAGCGCGGAGAAGATCATGAACAGGCCGACCATGCGGCCGCGATAATCGCGCGGGAACCACAGCGTCAGGAGATAGAGGACGCCGGGGAAGAAGCCGGCCTCGCAGACACCGAGAAGGAAGCGCAGGATGTAGAACATCGTCGGGCTAGAGGTGTAGGCGAGCGCAATGGTGACAAGCCCCCAGGAAATGATGATGCGGGCAAACCAGAGCCTTGCGCCGAAGCGATTGAGCAGCAGATTGCTCGGCACTTCGAAGATGAAGTAACCGATGAAGAACAGCGACGCGCCAAGGCCATAGGCATATTCGCTGAGGCCCAGATCGCCGACCATCTGCAGTTTGGCGAAGCTGACATTCTGACGGTCGATGTAGGCGATGAGATAGAGAAGCCCGAGAAAGGGCATCAGTCGCCAGGTGATTTTTGAAATAAGTGCTTTTTCAGATACCAAGATGTATCCCTCCCTGTCGGCGGCACGCCGAGGTGCTGCCCGATTTGACGAGACCGGTTCTCACGCGGCTTTCACGGCATCGTGAAAAAGCGGTCCCATTGCCGTGCTAACGCTTAACGCGAGAATTCTATCCCGCACACAACGCCCGGCGTTTCTTTTTGCGTTGCACAAAAAGAGAATCCTTAAATACGGGTGGAGGCGTTTTCAATGACAAAGCGCCATGTTGCTGTTGAAAAGCCGATCTGCTATGAGAGAGGCATGGGATCGAAATTCGGATGTCTCGCGCCAAACATTTTCGTGCTGCAGGATCACAAGCGTCTGCCGGCACGATTTTTCGCGCGTATTTCCGGCGCGTTCAATGGTCGACTTACGTCCGCCTGATGGCCTGAAAAGGCTGTCGGCCTTTACTCCACGTCCCCACTTTCCTTTTTGACATTCGAATGGATAAAGCCATGAGCGCTCCGCGTACTCTGTATGATAAAATCTGGGATGATCACGTCGTCAACCGCGATCCCGATGGAACCTGTCTTCTCTATATCGACCGTCACCTGGTCCACGAGGTGACGTCACCGCAGGCTTTCGAAGGTCTGCGTCTGGCCGGTCGCCCGGTTCACTCGCCCACCCGCACGCTGGCCGTCGTCGACCATAACGTTCCGACCACCGCCGACCGTCTGGAAGGCATCAAGAACGAAGAAAGCCGCATCCAGGTGGAAGCGCTGGCGCAGAACGCCAAGGAATTCGGCCTCGAATATTATTCCGAGCGCGACAAGCGCCAGGGCATCGTTCACATCGTCGGACCGGAGCAGGGTTTCACCCTGCCGGGCATGACGATCGTTTGCGGGGACAGCCACACCTCCACCCACGGCGCTTTCGGCGCCTTGGCGCATGGTATCGGCACGTCCGAAGTCGAGCACGTGCTGGCGACGCAAACGCTGATCCAGAAGAAGGCCAAGAACATGCTGGTGCGTGTGGATGGCAAGATCCCGGACGGTGTGACCGCCAAGGACATCATCCTTGCCATCATCGGCGAGATCGGTACCGCCGGCGGCACGGGCCATGTCATCGAGTTTGCCGGCGAGGCGATCCGCTCGCTGTCGATGGAAGGCCGCATGACCGTCTGCAACATGACGATCGAGGGTGGCGCGCGCGCTGGCCTGATCGCGCCGGACGAAAGGACCTTCGATTACATCAAGGACAAGCCGCGTGCGCCGCAGGGCGAAACGCTGGAGCAGGCGATTGCCTATTGGAAGACGCTGAAATCGGATGAGGGTGCCCATTACGACAAGGTCGTCATTCTGGACGCTGCAAGCCTGCCGCCGATCGTCTCCTGGGGCTCGTCTCCGGAAGATGTCGTTTCGGTTCAGGGTATCGTGCCGAACCCTGACGACATTGCCGATGAGAACAAGCGCAATTCCAAATGGCGTGCGCTCGACTATATGGGCCTGAAGCCCGGCACCAAGATGACCGATATCGCCATCGATCGCGTCTTCATCGGCTCCTGCACCAATGGCCGCATCGAGGATCTGCGCGCCGCCGCCAAGATCGTCGAAGGCCGCAAGGTCGCACCGACCGTTTCAGCGATGATCGTTCCAGGCTCGGGTCTCGTCAAGGAACAGGCGGAGAAGGAAGGTCTGGACAAGATCTTCCTCGAGGCTGGTTTCGAATGGCGCGAGCCTGGCTGCTCCATGTGCCTGGCGATGAATGACGACCGTTTGGCGCCGGGCGAGCGTTGCGCGTCTACCTCCAACCGTAACTTCGAAGGCCGTCAGGGCTACAAGAGCCGCACGCATCTGGTCTCGCCCGCCATGGCGGCAGCGGCAGCCGTTGCCGGCCATTTCGTCGACGTGCGTGAGTGGCAGTAAGTATTGCTTGCTATGAAGAGTTCTGCACCCCTGGATCGCTCCGGGGGTGTTTGTTTTCAGCTTACAGGCGCAAAGGCTTTTGCCGTAGCCAGACTGGTAATTGCCCTGCAATTCCGCCATATAGGGGCGAATGCGCCCGCACGAGGCGCGCATCTCCAATGGGTGTAGGGATATGACGCAGACGGTCGAATTCGCGAAGATGAACGGGCTTGGAAACAAGATCCTGGTTGTCGATATGCGCGGCCGCAAAGACATGGTCTCGCCGCAAGCGGCCATCGCGCTCAATGCCGACCCGGACACCGCTTTCGACCAGATCATGGCGATCCGTGACCCACGCATTGCGGGCACCGATGCCTATATCGACATTCTCAACTGCGATGGTACCAAGGCGCAGGCCTGCGGCAATGGCACACGCTGCGTGGTGCAGGCGCTGGCCGCCGAGACCGGCAAGAAGGCCTTCACCTTTCAGACGGTCGCCGGCATCCTGAATGCCAACGAGCATGAGGACGGGATGATTTCCGTCGATATGGGTCTGCCGCGTTTCCGCTGGAGCGATATTCCGCTTTCGGAAGAATTTCACGATACAAGCCGCATCGAATTGCAGATCGGACCCATCGACGATCCCGTGCTGCATTCGCCATCGGTCATGTCCATGGGCAATCCGCATGCTGTCTTCTGGGTGGATCGCGATCCGATGGACTTCGATCTGGAACGGATCGGGCCACTGCTCGAGAGCCATCCGATGTTTCCGGAAAAAGCCAATATCACGCTGGCGCAGGTCATCTCCGACAGCCGGCTTCGCACCCGCACCTTCGAACGCGGCGCGGGCCTTACACTTGCCTGCGGATCGGCCGCTTGCGCTGCCGCCGTCTCAGGCGCTCGGACCGGTCGCACCGGTCGTCGCGTCGAGATCGATGTGGCCTCCAGCCCCGTTCGCATTCCGCTTATCATCGAATGGCGCGAGGACAACCACGTCATCATGACCGGCCCTGCCGAGTGGGAATGGGCCGGGCATGTCGATCCCATCAGCGGCGCATGGACACGCGACCTTGCGACTCAAGAGGTGGGGACGCGTGAGGCGGGCGAGAAGCAGAGCGTCTTATGAGCGGTGTCGAGGTCATAACCTTCGGCTGCCGCCTCAATACCTATGAATCGGAAGTGATGCGGGCTGAGGCCGAAAAGGCGGGGCTCAACAATGCCGTCCTGGTCAATACCTGCGCGGTGACGGGGGAGGCTGTGCGCCAGGCGCGTCAGGCGATCCGCCGGGCGCGGCGCGACAATCCGCATGCGCGCATCATCGTCACCGGTTGCGCTGCCCAGACCGAGAAGCGGACCTTTGCCGACATGCCGGAAGTCGATGCCGTTCTCGGCAATGAGGAGAAGCTGAAGAGCACATCCTATCGTGCACTGCCGGATTTCGGTGTCTCGGCGGAAGAGAAACTGCGCGTAAACGACATCATGAGCGTCAAGGCCACCGCGCCGCAGATGGTCAAGCACATCGATGGGCATGTGCGCGCCTTCATTCAGGTGCAAAATGGCTGCGACCACCGCTGCACCTTCTGCATCATCCCCTATGGACGCGGCAATTCCCGCTCCGTGCCCATGGGTGCGGTGGTGGACCAGGCCCGCAAGCTGACCGAAGGCGGTTATCGCGAAATCGTTCTGACCGGCGTGGATGCCACGAGCTACGGCGCCGATCTGCCAGGCGAACCCTCCCTCGGTTATCTGGCGAAAACGCTGTTGAGGCAGGTGCCGGATATTCTGCGGCTCAGGCTCTCCTCCATCGACAGCATCGAGGCGGATCGTCACCTGATGGACCTGATTGCCGACGAGCCCCGCTTCATGCCGCATCTGCATCTGTCGCTCCAGCATGGCGACGACATGATCCTGAAGCGGATGAAGCGCCGACATCTGCGTGACGATGCCATCCGCTTCTGCCGTGAGGTGCGCGCGCTACGCCCGGATATCGCGTTCGGCGCGGACATGATCGCTGGCTTTCCTACCGAGACCGATGAGATGGCGGAGAATGCCGCTACCCTTGCGGAAGAGTGCGGCATTTCCAGCCTGCACGTGTTTCCCTACAGCCCCCGCCCCGGCACGCCTGCCGCAAGGATGCCGCAACTCGACCGCGCTCTGGTGAAGGAGCGGGCGGCAAAGCTGCGCGCGCGTGGAGAAACGCTCCGCATCGCCCACCTCGAAAACATGGTGGGCAGCGAACAGACGATCCTCGTTGAAAATAACGGTTTTGCCCATACCGACAACTTTACCCTGGTGGCGGCACCCGATCTTGCGCCCCGCACTCTTGCGCGGGTTGTGATTACGGGCCACAACGGTAAGCACTTGAATATGCAATATCTGGCGGCGCAAGCGGCCTGAAGAATCTAGAGACGGAACAGTCATGGCCCTCGGCTTCATCAAAAAAGTCTTTTCGTTCGGCAAGGACAAGGCTGAGACGGATAAGCTGGAAAGCGAAGAGGCCGTTTCTCGCCAGGAGGATCGCAGCGCCTTCGAAGAGGCGTTGAACGAGGCGGAAGCCCACACGCTGCCCGCCGAAGACCCTGTTCCCGATGTGGAGATGGAAACCGCCGCAGGACCTGCTTCCGACGAGGTCGAGCAGGTGGCTGACGTTGCCGATTCTGATCTCGGCGACGATCAGGATGAGGAGGACGCGCCGCTTCTGCCAGGGCCTGAACTGGTTGGCGATATCGGCATGGTGCCGCTCTCCCTGCTGGAAGCCGAAGCAGCCGCTGAAGAGAGCGTCAATGGCGACGCGCGGGACACGTCGCTTGCCGCTGCGCCTCTCGACGAGCATGCGCTGGATGATATTCTGGACGAGGCGGAGGCCGCCAGCGGCATTCCGCCCGCTGCACTGTCTCCTGCCGTTTCGGCAGCTCTTCCAAAGGGCTTTGCGTCGGCTGCCGATCGCGTCGAGCCGGTCGAGGCCGCACCTGAACTGAAGCTTACCTGGTTCCAGCGCCTGCGTGCCGGTCTTGCGCGTACCTCCTCGCAACTGACGAACCAGATTTCGGCACTTTTCACCAAGCGCAAGCTCGATGAAGACACGCTGGATGAGCTGGAAGATCTGCTGATCCAGTCCGACCTCGGCGTCGAGACCGCCATGCGCATTACCGGCGCACTGTCATCGGAGCGCTACGGCAAGGATGTCAGCGGCGAGGATGTCGCCAAGATCATGGCAAGCGAGATCACCAAGGTTCTGTTGCCCGTCGCCAAGCCGCTGGAACTGGATCTGTCGCACAAGCCCCATGTCATTCTGGTGGTCGGCGTCAATGGCACCGGCAAGACCACCACCATCGGCAAGCTTGCGGCAAAACTCTCCGGCTCCGGCCTGAAGGTGATGCTGGCGGCTGGCGATACATTCCGCGCGGCTGCCATCGAGCAGCTGAAGATCTGGGCGGATCGTACCGGATCGGACTTCCTTGGCACCAAGCTTGGCGCCGATGCCGCAGGGCTTGCCTATGATGCCTATGAACAGGCGCGGGCGAAAAAGAGCGACGTTCTGATCATCGATACGGCGGGCCGTCTGCAGAACAAGACCGAGCTCATGGCCGAGCTGGAAAAGATCGTGCGCGTGCTGGCCAAGCTCGATCCTGAGGCGCCGCATACCGTTCTTCAGACGCTGGATGCGACGACGGGTCAGAACGCCATGAACCAAGTCGAGATTTTCCGCAATGTTGCGGGCGTCTCGGGCCTGATTATGACAAAGTTGGATGGCACGGCGCGCGGCGGTATCCTCGTTGCGATCGCTGCCAAGCATAAGTTGCCGGTCTATTTCATCGGCGTGGGCGAAGGCGTGGATGATCTGGAGCCGTTCGAAGCAGAAGATTTCGCCAAGGCGATTGCGGGAGTTTGAGTATGGATGTGGAGAGCAATCAGCGCGAAAGCGAAAAGATGGTGCGGGAAATCAGCCCGCTCCTGAAGTTCGCTTTAGAACTCGGACCGCTCGTCGTCTTCTTCTTTGCCAACTCCAAGGGCGACTGGCTGGCGGAAAAGCTTCCCGTGTTGCATGAATTCGGCGGTCCGATCTTCATCGCCACCGGCCTCTTCATGATCGCCACCGCACTCGCGCTCACCGTCTCCTGGATTCTTACCAGAACTCTGCCGATGATGCCGCTGATCTCCGGCCTTGTGGTTCTCGTCTTCGGTGCGCTGACGCTCTATTTGCAGAACGATACCTTCATCAAGATGAAGCCGACCATCGTCAACACGCTCTTCGGCGTCATTCTGCTGGGTGGGTTGTTCTTCGGCCAGTCCTTGCTTGGCTACGTGTTCAACTCCGCCTTCAAGCTGACGGATGAGGGCTGGCGCAAGCTGACGCTGCGCTGGGGCATCTTCTTCCTTTTTCTTGCAGTGCTGAACGAAGTCGTCTGGCGCAACTTCTCCACCGATACCTGGGTTGCCTTCAAGGTATGGGGCACCATGCCGATCACCATCATCTTCACCATGGCGCAGATGCCGCTCGTCATGCGCCACTCGGTCGAATCGCTGAACAAGGACGACAAATGACCACGACGGTTGTGCCTGCCGACCGCTTGTCTCCGGTCAAGTGGTATTGGGTGGCTGTGGGGCTGTTGCTAGCGCAGATCGTCATTCTCTACATGATGGGCCGCGTTCCAATCTGCGAATGTGGCTATGTGAAGCTGTTCGAGCCGGGGGTGAACACGCCCGGTAACTCACAGCACATCGCCGACTGGTACACGCCGTCCCATATCATCCACGGCTTCCTGTTCTACGGGTTTGCCTGGCTTCTCTTCCGCAGCAAGCCCTTGTCGTTTCGGCTGTCTCTTGCCGTTCTGGTGGAGGCTGCGTGGGAGCTTCTGGAAAACTCCCCGATCATCATCGATCGCTACCGCACCGCCACCATGGCGCTCGGCTATAGCGGCGACAGCATTCTGAATTCCGCGATGGACACGGTCTTCATGGTCGTGGGCTTCTTCTTTGCCGCACGCGTGCCGGTGTGGCTGACCGTTCTGATCGCGATCTTCTTTGAAATTTTCACCGGCTGGTTGATCCGCGACAACCTCACCTTGAATGTGCTGATGCTGGTCTGGCCGGTGGACGCCATCAAGGAATGGCAAAATGCGCTTCCCGGCGCCTGATCTGACGTCATTCTGTATTGAGGCGGAGGCTTTGTTAAGAAAGGTCCATTAGAACTGCGGACCTCTCTCTTTCCATGCGCGAAGGCCGACGTCTTGCAGGATAATTTTGCCTATCTGCTGCCTTTCATTATGGTTACATTCGGGTCGGTCTTCCTCGGCTTGCAGGTCATGGGCTTTCGCGCCGGTCGCTACTGGGGTCTCGGCTACATTCTGGGTGCTGTCGGCTTTGCCCTGCCTATGGTTCTGCCGGAGAGTTTTGATCTTGTCGGGGCACTACTGGCCAATTTCGTCTTCCTTGCCGCCTTTGTCCTTTATGGTCACGCTCTTCTCATCCAGTTTGGAGCGCCGACCTATGTGACGATGCGGCTCGGTGCTGCCGCCGTGGCCTATCTTGCCGTCTGCTTCTTCATCCTGGTTCAGCCAAACCTGCGAAACGAGCTTGCGACATCGGATCTGACGCTTGCGCTCATTCTTGCCCCGTCCATTTTTCTCGTTCGTCGCAAGACGCGAAACCTGATGGACAAGGTTCTGCTGGCCGCTGCCTCGCTGGTGGTCGCAGAGACGCTGGCAAGGGTCGGCATATTCCTGTGGTTTACGACCGGCGCCTCGCCGGAAAGCGTAGGTGCCTATTTTACCTCGGATTATTCCTATCTGGCGCAGTTCACCGCCAGCATCTGCGGCTTCCTCATGGCGCTTTCGGTGCTTGGTAGTGCGATAGCCGATGTTATCGAACAGCACCGGCTGGAAGCAGACCACGATCCGCTCACCGGGCTTCTTAATCGGAGGGGTTTCGATCTTTCCGCTCCGGACTTCCGGTTGACGCCACTGCCTTCAGGCGCAGTTCTGATTTGCGATATCGACCACTTCAAGTCGGTCAATGACCGCTTCGGTCATGCCACCGGCGATCGGGTGATCATCGCGCTCGCGTCGCTCTTGAAGGAGATGCTTCCCGCCAGTGCCAAGGTTGCGCGTTTTGGCGGAGAGGAATTCGTCGCCTATGTTCCAGACATGTCGGCCTCGCAGCTTGCGATACTGGCCAATATGGCGCGCAGTGCCTTTGCCGCCCGCAACTGGTCCGAAGGGCCGTTTCCGGTTCACATCACCAGCAGCTTCGGTGTATCCGCCATCGCGCTTGGCGACCACTCCATCCATGATGCGATTTCGCGCGCCGATGGCTTCCTTTACAGGGCGAAGGAAGCGGGTCGAAATCAGGTGGTCCAGGAAGGAATTGCGCTTCTGGGTGTCACGCCTGCGGCAAGCCTCAAAGTGGTTGCCAGCTGACGACTATCACCGCTGCCATCAATCTCCGGCAGCAGCACTTTCGATTGCCGGGATCAGTTCACGCTCATAGGTCGTCACGTCGATCGGGCCGACCTTCTTGTAGAGGATCGTGCCATCCGGACCGACGAGATAGGTTTCCGGAATGCCATAGACACCCCAGTCGATCGCCGCCCTGCCATTTGGATCGATGCCGATGGCGGCATAGGGATTGCCGAGTTCGCCAAGAAAGCGCACGGCGTTGTCGGCCTTGTCCTTGTAATTGATGCCGACAATGTTGAGGCGCCTGTCCTTCGACAACTCCTTCAGCATCGGGTGCTCCTGCCTGCAGGGCACGCACCAGGAGGCAAAGACGTTGACCAGCGTCAGCTTGCCGGTAATGGCCGCATCGGTGAGCGCCGGTAGATTGGAGCCCTCCAGTGGCGGCAGCGCCAGCGCAGGCGCCTTCGTGCCGATCAGTGCCGAGGGAATGGCGCTGACATCGAGGCCGTTGACGTCCTGCTCATAGAGCATCTTGGCCGAAATCGCGGCGAAGCCACCAAAGACCAGCAGCGGCAGGAGTGCGAGCACGTAGCGCGAGCGCCCGCGCGATGTGGGAGGAGGAGGCGCTTTCGTGTCGCTCATGTCGAGGATGCCTCGGTTTTGGCCGGACGGGAACGGCGGCGGATGCCGAGCGCTTCCAGCTCCTTCAGCTCGCGCTTGCGGGCGCGTCCGTCGAGCCACACCCAGGCGATCAATCCAAAGACGATCAGCCCGGTCAGCGCGTAGGACATGCCGATGTAAAAGGCGTGAGTCATGGTGTCAGGCTCCTCTTCCGGCAGCACGCGCGGCAAGGCGTCGTTGCGCGGCGATGCGCCGGCGCATGATCTCGTTGCGCATGGCGGCAAGATGAAGCGTGAAGAACAGCAGGGTGAAGCCGACAGCCATGGTCAGCAGCGGCCAGAGGAATTCCGGATCGATGGCCGGGCCATCCATGCGCATCACGCTTGCCGGCTGGTGCAGCGTATTCCACCATTCGACGGAAAACTTGATGATCGGGATGTTGACGAAGCCGACGAGGATCAGAACCGCACTGACGCGCGCCGCCTTTGACGGGTCGTCCATCGCCTTGTTGAAGGCAATCAGGCCGAGATACATCAGAAACAGAATGAAGACGGAGGTCAGGCGCGCATCCCACACCCACCATGTGCCCCACATGGGCTTGCCCCAGAGCGAGCCGGTGATCAGCGCAATCAACGTAAAGGCAGCACCAATCGGCGCTGCAGATTTATGGCTGACATCGGCCAGCGGATGGCGCCAGACCAGCGTGCCGATGGCAGAGAGCGCCATGACGGTGTAGCACATCATCGAAAGCCAGGCGGCGGGCACATGCACATACATGATGCGCACCGTATTGCCCTGCTGGTAATCGCCGTCCGTCGAGAAGGCGAGATAGAGGCCAGCCACCAGACAAAGGGCGGATAGCCCCGCAAGCCACGGCAAGAGGCGTGACGACAGCGCCAGAAACCGTGTGGGATTGGCGAGATCGCTGAATTTGGTGATGGCTAGGCTCGTATTGGTCATGGCATCTTTCTGGCCGCGGGCAAGGCCCTTTTACAATGCAGACGAAGCCGCGGCAATTGATCCTTGTCAATCGGCGGAATTGCGCAATGCCAAAGCTGCGAAGAACGGACCGACCACCGATGAAAAGAGCGTGATGGCAATCAGGATCAGGAAGGGCGGCATGAAGGGGGCCGGATCTTCCACCGCGGCATAAGACGCGCTGACGCCGAAGATCAGTACGGGAATGGCAAGCGGCAGAACGAGGATCGACACCAGCAGACCACCGCGTGGCAGTGCTACGGCAACCGCCGCGCCCACTGCGCCGATGAAGGTGAGGGCCGGCGTCCCGACAAGCAGTGTCAGCATGACGGCGCCGATGGCGACTTCGCCCATATTCATGAACAGGCCGAGAAGTGGCGATGCGACGACCAACGGCAGACCGGTCGCGGTCCAGTGCGCCAGGCATTTGACCAAAACCGTCAGCACCAGCGGATTTTCATGCATCAGGATCAGATCGAGAGAACCGTCGTCTCGCTCTGCCTGAAACAGGCGGTCGAGGCCGAGAAGGGCTGCGAGCAGCGCGCCGATCCAGACGATGGCAGGTCCAATGCGGGAGAGGAGGTTGAGGTCCGGTCCGACACCGAAGGGAATGACGGCGACGACGGTCATGAAGAAGAGAACGCCGATCAGCGCGCCGCCGCCGGCGCGGATGGAGAGTTTGAGATCGCGGAGGAAGAGAGCGGTCATCGTGGCGTGCTCCCGCGTACTGGAGTTCCGCACGGAGGGTTTGGTTGCTCATCCCGCTCTGCCCTGCCGGGCATCTCCCCCTCAAGGGGGGAGATCGGCAAGAGGCGGGCTCTCCACTCCATCTTCAAGAGATGAGATTGGCGAGACCGTGCCATGGTTCGATCTCCCCCCTTGAGGGGGAGATGCCCGGCAGGGCAGAGGGGGGTACTGTCTGCGACGAAGGTGGTAACGAAAGAGCCCATCAATATACCTCCTCCACCCCAGCAAACCCCGTCATCCGCAATTCCTTAGCCTCCTCCAACCCCAGCGGCTGATGGGTTGCGGCAATCACCATTCCGCCCTTGACAAGATGCGCCTTCACCAATCCGGTAAACATCCGATCCGCTTCCGCATCCAGCGCCGCCGTCGGCTCATCCAGAATCCAGATCGGCTTCCACGCCACCAGCAGCTTCGCCATGGCGAATCGCCGCTGCTGCCCCGCGGAGAGATAACCGAAGGGCAGGTGGGTGATGCCGGCAAGCCCGACGATGTCGGCTGCCTCTTCGATCGATACAGACGGCGTGCCGTTGAAATCACCGAGAAAGCGTTTCCAGAAGGACAGGTTCTCGTAGACCGTCAGCTCCTGCTTCATGGCGTTGCGGTGGCCAAGATAGTGGCTGACTTCAGCGGGGCGTGTGCCCTTTTCTATTCCTTCGCCGGCTATCTTTATGGTGCCCGCCTCGGCAGGCAGAAGCCCCGCAAGGACGCGCAGAAGCGTGGATTTGCCCGATCCGTTGGGGCCCGTGAGAAGGAGAGCGTCGCCATCCGTTAACTGGAGAGAAACGTTCATGAATATGAAATCTTCGCCCCGTCTGACGCCAAGATTTTCCGCTGTCAGATGCACTGCTGCGCCTCGTTTAAGAATTTCATCATCTCGATCAAAAAAAATCGAAATTAGCCGTTGGTTGGTCTGGCACGTTTTAGCGAAATTATCTATATGGGTCTCAACCACGCCAGCGGCCGGCGTGAACATCACCTAGCGCCGGACCTGAATGTTGCGGAAGCAATTTTCTCGTGCGGACAGCGGAAATGGTCGTACCCGCATCCTGATGTGCATGATAGTGCATAGGTGTCCGCACGCGCGTGTTGGCTATCAGAATGAACGGGGTTTATAACCGTGGCAAAATCTCTCGACAGTTTCAATTGTCGTTCCGTTCTTACCGTCGACGGTAAGGATTATGTCTATTACAGCCTGCCGAAAGCGGAAGCGAACGGCCTTAAGGGCGTCGCCAATCTCCCCTATTCGATGAAGGTTCTGCTGGAGAACCTGCTGCGCAACGAAGACGGCCGTTCGGTTCGCAAGTCCGATATCGAGGCTGTTGCCGAGTGGCTGAACAACAAGGGTCTGAAGGAAGCGGAAATCGCTTACCGTCCTGCCCGCGTTCTGATGCAGGACTTCACCGGCGTTCCTGCCGTCGTTGACCTTGCAGCCATGCGTGATGGCATCAAGGCGCTCGGTGGCGATCCTGAAAAGATCAACCCGCTCGTGCCCGTCGACCTCGTCATCGACCACTCTGTCATCGTCGACGAATTCGGCAATGCCAACGCCTTTGCCCGCAACGTCGAACTGGAATATGAGCGCAACGGCGAGCGTTACCGCTTCCTCAAGTGGGGCCAGCAGGCGTTTAAGAACTTCCGCGTCGTTCCTCCTGGCACCGGCATCTGTCACCAGGTGAACTTCGAATATCTCGGCCAGACCGTCTGGACGAAGGATGAGGATGGCGAGACGATCGCTTATCCGGATACCTGCGTCGGCACCGACAGCCACACGACCATGATCAACGGTCTTGGCGTTCTGGGCTGGGGCGTTGGCGGTATCGAAGCCGAAGCGGCCATGCTCGGCCAGCCGGTTTCCATGCTTCTGCCGGAAGTCATCGGCTTCAAGCTGACGGGCACGCTGAGAGAAGGCGTCACCGCAACCGACCTCGTTCTGACCGTCGTGCAGATGCTGCGTAAGAAGGGCGTCGTTTCCAAGTTCGTCGAATTCTTCGGACCTGGCCTCGATACGCTGCCGGTTGCAGACCGTGCGACCATCGGCAACATGGGCCCGGAATATGGCGCGACCTGCGGCTTCTTCCCGGTCGATACCGCAACCGTCGGCTATCTCGACATGTCCGGCCGTGCGAAGGATCGTATCGCACTCGTCGAAGCCTACTCCAAGGCGCAGGGCATGTGGCGCGACAATGACGGCTCGCAGCTCGTCTTCACCGACACGCTCGAACTCGAACTCGGCGACGTCGTGCCATCCATGGCCGGCCCCAAGCGTCCTGAAGGCCGCCTGCCGCTCGAAACCATTGCACCCAACTTCGCAACGGCTCTCGAAAACGACTACAAGAAGCCAGGCCAGCTCAACACCCGTTACGCGGTCGAGGGCGAAAGCTACGATCTCGGCCATGGCGATGTAGCCATTGCCGCCATTACGTCTTGCACCAACACCTCCAACCCATCGGTGCTGATCGCTGCCGGCCTTCTGGCCCGCAACGCGGTTGCCAAGGGTCTGAAGTCCAAGCCTTGGGTCAAGACCTCGCTTGCACCTGGAAGCCAGGTCGTGGCGGAATATCTGGAGAAGGCTGGCCTGCAGAAGGAGCTCGACGCGCTCGGCTTCAACCTCGTCGGCTTCGGCTGCACGACCTGCATCGGCAACTCCGGCCCGCTGCCTGCGCCGATCTCCAAGACCATCAACGACAAGGGTCTGATCACCGCTGGCGTTCTCTCCGGTAACCGTAACTTCGAAGGCCGTATCTCGCCCGACGTTCAGGCGAACTACCTAGCTTCCCCGCCGCTCGTCGTCGCCTATGCGCTGGCCGGCACGGTGCAGAAGGACCTTACCACGGAGCCGCTCGGCGAAGACCAGGATGGCAACCCGGTATACCTGAAGGACATCTGGCCGACCTCTGCGGAAGTCCAGGAGTTCATCCAGAAATACGTTACGCGCGAGCTGTTCGAAACCAAGTATGCGGACGTGTTCAAGGGCGACGAAAACTGGCAGGCCGTGCAGGTTCCCGATGGCCAGACCTATGCCTGGGACGACAACTCGACTTACGTCCAGAACCCGCCTTACTTCGTCGGCATGGGCAAGAAGGGCACTGGCCTCAAGGACATCAAGGGCGCTCGCGTTCTCGGTCTCTTCGGCGACAAGATCACCACCGACCATATTTCTCCGGCCGGTTCGATCAAGGCAGCGTCTCCAGCCGGTGCATACCTCACCGAAAACGGTGTGGCGGTTGCCGACTTCAACCAGTACGGCACGCGCCGTGGCAACCACGAAGTGATGATGCGCGGCACCTTCGCCAACATCCGCATTCGCAACCACATGCTCGGGCCGAACGGTAAGGAAGGTGGCTACACCATCCACTATCCGTCCAAGGAAGAGATGTCGATTTACGACGCAGCGATGAAGTACAAGGATGAGGGCGTTCCGCTCGTCATCTTCGCTGGCGTCGAATACGGCAACGGTTCTTCGCGTGACTGGGCTGCAAAGGGCACCAACCTGCTCGGCGTCAAGGCCGTGATCGCGCAGTCCTTCGAGCGTATCCACCGCTCCAACCTGGTCGGCATGGGCGTCGTGCCCTTCACCTTCCAGGAAGGCACGACATGGGCAAGCCTTGGCCTGAAGGGTGACGAGACGGTTACGATCGAAGGCCTCGAAGGCGAGATCAAGCCACGCGAAACCAAGATCGCCAAGATCACCTACTCGGACGGCACAGTGAAGGAAATCCCGCTGCTTTGCCGCATCGATACGCTGGACGAAGTGACCTACATGGACAATGGCGGCATTCTGCAGACCGTTCTTCGCGATCTGGCAGCCTGATCCGATAGTCCAAATACATCGAACGCCGGGAGCGATCCCGGCGTTTTTTTGTGACCTGCGGGGCAGCATCTTCCGAGGGTCTGATCGGTGCGAAGGAACGGGTCTTAGCCCCTGCCTTTTCGCCGTCATGCGAAGGCTGCGAAGCTCACCCCATCGTGACTTCCTCTTGAACGGAGTTCGAGGCTATTTTCCGCCTTGCCACCATACCCGAATTGATTGCATCAATGGTTCGGACCGGCCTTCAGACAAGGGTTCACGCTATGCCGAATACAATTGGCCCGCAGCGAAGCGGCATTTTCAGAAACGGGCTTCGCAGCGTTGGCGTTTCGCTATGCCTGTTCGGCGGGCTTTCTGCGGGTGCGGCCTATGCTCAGGATCAGCTGAAAGGCGTGGTCGAACTCTTCACCTCGCAGGGCTGCGCCTCCTGCCCGCCGGCAGATGCCAATCTGCGCAAGCTCATCCAGAATGGCGATGTGATCGGCCTGTCCTACCATGTGGACTACTGGAATTATCTTGGCTGGACGGATTCGCTGGCGTCGAAGGAAAATACCGAGCGGCAGTACGGCTATGCCCGCGCGCTTGGGCGCAACAACGTCTACACACCGCAGGCGGTGGTCAATGGGCGTGACCATGTAAAGGGCGCGGATATCCAGACGATCTACCGCCGCCTGGACGATTTCAACAAGGCGGGCGAGGGCTTGAACGTGCCTATCAGCACCGAGCGGGTCGGCGATGAGATCGAGATCGATATCGGTGCCGGGCAGGGCAAGGCGGAGGTCGTGGTTGCCTATTTCAACCGCGAGCAGGTTGTCGACGTGCAGAAGGGTGAGAACCAGGGCAAGACGATCTCCTACTGGCACAGCGTCTATGATGTGCAGACGGTCGGCATGTGGGATGGCAAGGCGATGACCGTAAAGCTGCCGGCAAGCGTCATGAGCAAGGCGAAATCCGGCGGCTGTGCCGTACTGCTGCAAAAGATGGATGCGGCTGGCAATCCATCGGCCATCGTCGGCGCGAATGTGCTGATGCAGTCAGAGGGATAAGACGAGATTTTTGGGGATCCCCGCTGGGGGGGAGATCCGGCCCGGGCATTGGGGGCTGGGGGTAAAGGGTCAATGCACCGGACCGGGTCATCTTGGTGCCTAGGCATCAATTGACAATCGCACTATTCCATTGAATTCGGGCCATGATTTGTTCGAAATTGGGCATTTGCGCCCGCTTGTTCTGCCTCATTGGTTACCGGAAAAGCCGCTCCTTGCCGGACGACTTTGCGGGCTTGCAATTTCGCCAAGGCGAGGACAGACTGTCGCAGAGATGTCATAAGCAGTCGAGCGAGGTGCCGGATGGCCGATCAGCCGGATTTGCAATACGCGACTTCCCAGACCCGGGAAGGCTCTACCGTCGTTGATCTTCGGGAATACAAGCGAGCCAAGGACCCCTTGCCCGTGACCTTCCACCGCCGGGAACTGGACGCCATTTTGCGCGTCTACGGCCGCATGGTGGGCGAAGGTGAGTGGCGCGACTACGCCATCGACCACATGAAGGAAAAGGCAGTCTTCTCCGTCTTCAAGCGCTCCGGCGAAATGCCGCTCTTCAGGATCGAGAAGAACCCGAAGCTTGCTGCCAAGCAGGGAGCCTACAGCGTCATCAACACCGATGGTCGCATTCTCAAGCGCGGGCATGAATTGCCTCAGGTGCTGAAGGTGTTCGACAAGGCCTTGAAGCTGATCGACTAGAGTTGTGCGTCCGATGGGACGCAAAAGGGACGCATTACCTTTTTGAATCGACGCATGGTGCTTTCCGGACATCGAGTCCGATCTTCGGGCCGATGTTGTCAGGCGGCAGGGGAGCGACGCTTCCTCGGCCTCATAGGCGGGCATGAAAAAGGCGGCCAGTGGCCGCCTTTCTGTTTGAGCGCTATTGCGATCCTTAGTTGTTCCGGTTGCCCAGGAACTGAAGCAGGAACATAAACAGATTCAGGAAGTCGAGGTAGAGCGTCAGCGCACCCATGATCGCCTTGCGACCGGCCACGAGAACGTCGTCACCTTCGAAGTACATTTCCTTGATCTTCTGCGTGTCGTAGGCGGTCAGACCTGCAAAGATCAGAACGCCGATTGCAGAAACTGCAAAGCTAACAGCGCTGGACTCCAACCAAATGTTAACGACCGACGCGATGATCAGGCCGAACAGACCCATGATCAGGAACGAGCCCATGGCGGACAGGTCCTTCTTGGTCGTGTAGCCGTAGAGCGACAGCGCGCCGAAAGAAGCAGCGGTGATGAAGAACGTTTGGACGACGCTAGCTGCGGTGTAGGCCACGAAAATCGACGAAATCGATAGTCCAACCAGGGCCGCGTAGACCCAGAACGTCGCTTGAGCAGCAGAAACGCTCATCTTATGAACGCGGAAGCTCAGAAAGAAGACGAGGGCCAGCGGTGCCAGCATGACGACCCAGCGAAGAGGCGATGCGTAGACCGCAGCGCCGAGCTGCGTGAGCATTGTACCGTTGCTAAGCGTCGCGACGGCCGCCGCAGGATCGGTTGTTACAGCAAGGCTAGCAAAACCGAAGGCAGCAACACCGGTAATCACCAGCGCGAGCGCCATAAGGTTGTAGACCTTCACCATGTAGGAGCGAAGACCTTGGTCGATCATCGCACCAGACTGAGCACGGCCTTGGGCCATACGGTTCTGGTAGTTGTTAAAGTCAGCCATTGTTTCCTCTTTTAGCTCCGAAGTTGCTACGGTGTCGGGATAAGACCGTTATGTGGATACTATCCCAGGCGCCGCTGCGGAGCTACAGCAAGCCTACCAGAGAATATGAGGCGATGGCGCAGCCGTTACAAGTGCCAAAAATAACGAAAAAACACCGTATGCGCGAAAAGCGATAACGTTTTTGACATCATTACCAAGAATTAATCGTAAAAGTTAAATCGCGCACAACTTTTCCGTTTTTTAGATTTTCACTTGCATCCAACGGCTTACTCGCCCGCCTGGCGCAGCACCGGTGCAGCCTTCTGGCCGAGGATGCGCCATGTGCCGATCAGCCCGATGCCCACCGTCATCACCAGCGAAACGACAAGCGTGCCGATTGCCACATCGGGCAGGAAGCTGGAGGGCAGCTTCATGATGCGGGCAATCACGAACCATGCGGAGACGCCGCCCGCCAGAAGGGCGAAGGTGGCGGTCGCTACGCCGAGGATCATGTATTCATAGGAGAAGGCGCGGATCAGCATGGATCGTGTGCCGCCGAGCGTTTTCAGGATCACGGCATCGCGGGTGCGCGCACGGTTGCCCGCCGCCAGGGCGCCTGCCAGCACCAGCACGGAGGCGATCAGCGCAACGGCAGCTGCCGCACGGATCGCGGTTGCGAGCTGACCGACCAGCCGGTCGACGATATCGAGCGCATCCTTGACGCGCACCGTGGTGATCGTCGGATAGGCGTTGGTGACGCTGCGCAGGATTTCGCCTTCCTTGGCGGGTGTCGCCGACGGGTCTGCCAGCGTTGCCAGCCATGCGTGCGGTGCGCCCCGGAAAGTGTTGGGTGAAAACACCATGACGAAATTGATCGACATGGACTGCCACTGCACATCGCGCAGATTGGCGATCTTGGCGGTGATGCTGCGGCCGAGGACATTGACGGTGACCGTATCACCGATCTTGAGGCCGAGTTCGCCCGCCTCTTCGGCAGCAAAGGAAACCAGCGGCTCGCCGCTATAATCCTTGCCCCACCACGTGCCTTGCGTGAGCTTGGCATTTTCCGGCAGATCTTCTGAATAGGTAATGCCGCGATCGCCGCGCAGAACCCAGCGGCCGGATGGCGGTACTTCGATCTTGGTGACGTCTTGGCCGTTCAGCGCCAGAATACGGCCGCGCAGCATCGGAACTTCCGTCAGCGTGCCTTCCGGCGCCTCGCGCTTGACGAGGTCGCGGAAGCCATCGCGCTCGCTTCCCTGAATGTCGACGAAGAAGAAGTTCGGCGCTTTCTCCGGCAGTGTCGACGTCAATTCCCGCCGCAGATTGCCGTCGATCAGTGTCAGCGTCACCAGAAGCGTAAGGCCAAGACCTAGCGATAGCACCACGGAGGGCGTCAGCGCGCCGGGGCGGTGGATATTGCCGATAGCGAGCCGGAGGGCTGCGGAGTGAACGCGTGGACTGCGTCTCGCCAGGGCGCGGATGCCCCAGGCGACAAGCCTCAGCACGACGAAGGCGAAGGCGATCGCACCGAGAAAGACCGAGGCGATGAAGCGATCATCCGCCGTGAAAATCGCAAGGCTCGCAAGCACTGCAAGAAGGATTGCCGTTGCAGCGAGATACGGCCAGGAGGGAAGCTTCCCTTCATCGAAGCCTTGCTCGCGGAAGAGTGCGGTTGCCGGCACTTCGCGTGCCTGACCGAGCGGCACGATGGCGAAGGCAAGTGTGGTCAACATGCCGAAGACGGCGGCAAGCCACAATGCCGAAGGATAGAAGGCAAGCTCCTTCGGCACCGGCAGCACGCCGTCGAGAAAGCGCATGGCGATGAGTGGTGCTATGGCGCCGAACAACAACCCGATCACAATGCCGACGCAGGCAATGAAACCAATCTGGAACAGATAGGTCATCGTCACCACGCTTGCCGGCGCGCCAAGGCATTTCAGCGAGGCAATCGTGGTGCGCTTGGAATCGAGAAAGGCGCGCACGGCATTGGCAACACCAACGCCGCCGACGATTAACGCAGTGAGGCCAACGAGCGTCAGGAATTGGGAGAAGCGATTGACGTTTTCGGTGAGTTGCGGCGCGGCGCGATCGCTGGTGCGAATGGACCAGCCGGCGTTCGGAAACTGCTTGTTGGTCGTTTCGATGATTGTCGCGCGTTGCGACGGGTCGGTCAGACGCACCTTGTAGGCATGCTCGACAAGGCTTCCCGTCTGGATCAGGCCGGAGGCGATCAGCGCATCGCGGCTGATGAGCAGACGGGGCGCGAAGCCGAAACCGTCAGACAGCGTGTCCGGCTCGGTGACGATGGTACCCGTCAGTTTCAGCCTGGCATTGCCAAGAAGCAGTTCGTCGCCGACCTTGATGCCGAGACGCTCAAGCAGCAGGGGGGCCGCGACCGCGCCGAAGCTCTCGCCTTGTTTGGCCAAAAGCGCGGGAAGGGGTTGCGCCGGCTCGGCGACGAAATCGCCATAGAGCGGATAGGCGCCATCGACGGCCTTGACCTCGGCCAGGCTCTGCTGTGAGCCGTCTTCCAGTCGCGCCAT
This sequence comes from Agrobacterium sp. CNPSo 3708, assembly GCF_028674915.1. NCBI lineage: Bacteria > Pseudomonadati > Pseudomonadota > Alphaproteobacteria > Hyphomicrobiales > Rhizobiaceae > Agrobacterium > Agrobacterium sp. CNPSo 3708. Next base: position 139,448 of record NZ_JAQZSF010000007.1, on the reverse strand, counting down.
GGAGCGCAGCCCGTCCGAGACGGCGACATCACCGAGGCTGTCGATATAAGCGCGCTCTTCAGCACTCGCCTCGCGGTTTCTGAGTTCGAAGCGCACGTCGCCAGCCAGGATCGACTGGCCTTCGTCGGCGATAGCGCTGGTGACTGCGCGCGAGACCGAGTTGACGGCTGCGATAGCACCGGTGCCAAGCGCGATACAGGCGAGGAAGATGTAGAAGCCACCGAACCCGCCGCGGATTTCCCGGCGTGCCAATCTCAGCGCATTTCGAATGTTGGCGGCAGACGGGATCATGCGCTTGCCGCCTGTCTGGCGGCTGTGGAGCCGGCACTTTCGCCTTCGATCTGGCCGGAGCGAACCTTGATCTGGCGGGTGCAGCGGGCGGCAAGCGACGGATCGTGGGTCACGAGGATCATCGTCATGCCGCGCTCGGCCTGCTTCGAAAACAGCAGATCCGCGATCTGCTTGCCGGTATCGGTATCGAGATTGCCCGTCGGTTCGTCGGCGATCAGCACGGCAGGCGAGGGGGCAAGCGCTCTAGCAATCGCCACACGCTGCTGCTCGCCGCCGGACAATTGGCCGGGATAGTGGTTAAGGCGCTGGCCGAGGCCGACCGCGGTCAGTTCTCGCGTCGCAATGTCGAAAGCATTCGGCACATTGGCAAGTTCAAGCGGAACGGCGACATTCTCGAGCGCGGTCATGTTGGCGATCAGGTGAAAGGACTGGAAGACGATCCCGATATTCTTGCCGCGAAAATCCGCCAGCGCATCTTCGCCAAGCGTATGGAGATGCGTTCCCGCAATTGTGATCTCGCCGCTATCGAGCCTTTCAAGGCCTGCCAGAACCATCAGCAGCGTGGACTTGCCGGAGCCGGAAGGCCCGACAATTCCGACGGCTTCGCCCTCTTCAATGGTGAGATCGATGCTCTTCAAAACGTGGACGGAGGCGGCGGCGCTGCCAAGGGTGAGATCCGCTTTCTTCAGCTCGATGGTGCTTTTCGCCACGTTTTTGCGTTCCTATATGATCAAGAGTGCAGAAGCCTTGCTGGCTTCACCAATTAGGAAGGCTGGAATGAATTTTAAAGCCGTTGCCGCTCACTTCGTCGTCATCCTTGGGGCGTTTCTTTCTTCTTCATCCGCTGGCGCTCAAGATAAACCTTTGCAGATCGTCGGCTTTGGCGACAGCCTGATGGCCGGCTATCAGCTTGCGCCGAACGAAAGCTACGCCGCCCAGCTCGAAGCCGCGCTGAAAGCCAAGGGCGTCAATGCGGTCGTGACCAATGCGGGCGTTTCGGGTGACACGAGTTCTGCCGGCCTTGCGCGCGCCGAATGGTCGGTGCCGGATGGGACCGATGGCGTGATCCTGGAGCTTGGCGCCAACGATGCGCTGCGGGGCATTCCGCCTGCCGATACCGAGAAGAACTTGGCGGCCATCATCGAAGGGTTTCAGAAGCGCAATATCCCGGTTCTCATGATGGGCATCATCGTGCCGCCAAACATGGGCGGCGACTACGGCAAGGCGTTCAACCCTATCTATGAACGGCTGGCGCAGAAGTATCAGATCCCGCTCTACCCGTTCTTTCTGGACGGTGTCGTGCTCGATCAAAGCCTGCAGCTGGAAGACAGAATGCATCCCAATGCCAAGGGCGTTGCAGTGATGGTGGAGAAGTCTCTGCCCGCCGTCGAGGCCTTTGTTAAGACTATCCGTGAGCAAAAAAAATAAGCACTTGCGCAGCGAAGCTTTGCATGATTCGCTGTCCTTGTTCTGCCAAGAGATTCGGGGAGCTCGCCATGCCGAGACTGTTTACCGCCCTCGAAATTCCGCGCAATGCGGCGATGAGCCTTTCATTGTTGCGCGGTGGTCTACCGGGAGCCCGGTGGATTGACGTGGAGAATTATCACATCACCTTGCGCTTTATCGGCGATATAGACGGACGCACCGCTGACGAAGTGGTCGATCGGCTGGATCGTATCGATCGCGAGGAGTTTCAGATCAACCTGACGGGCATGGGCTCCTTCGGATCGAAGAAGCCGCATTCCCTCTGGGCCGGGGTTTCTCCCTCTCCGGAAATGGTCGCTCTCCAGGCAGAAATCGAGCGCATCTGCCAGCGTCTCGGGTTGCCGCCGGATCCGCGAAAGTTCACGCCGCATGTGACGCTGGCGCGGCTTCGCAATTCCAGGCTCGACGATGTGGTCCATTATCTTTCAGGCCGCGGGGATTTCCGAACCTCGCCCTTCACCGTCGGGCGCTTCGTGCTGATGTCCTCGAAGGAATCGGTCGGCGGCGGGCCTTACATCGTCGAAGAGGCCTTCCCGCTCTATGAGAGCCGTTCGACTGGCGTCTATGCCGACGCTGGACTGCTTCCGGAGAAGAGCCTGTTCTAACTCCATGATACCTGATCATAGCATCGGCTGGGCGAGCGCCCCGGCCGAGCATCCATTTGCGCGGTTGATCTGACGGTCAAAGGTGAACCAAAGCGCATGTCCGTCCGTTCAGTTGCATAGAACAGTCTATCAGGGGAAGGGACCATCATGACCTATGCGAAACTTGAAGCGGACGCAGTGCGCACGGCGCTTGAGACGCTGGACGGCTGGTCTTTGCGCGAAGACGGTCTGGCAATCGTCAAGGCCTACAAGTTTGCCAGTTTTGCCGAAGCCTTCGGTTTCATGGCTGAGTGCGCGCTGGCGGCAGAAAAGCTCAATCACCATCCGGAATGGTCCAATGTCTATTCGCGGGTGAAGATCTGTCTGACCACGCATGATTCCCAAGGGATTACCGAGCGCGATATCCTGCTGGCAAAGGCGATGGAGAAGGCGGCTGCCGGGCGCGGCAATTGAACAGCGGTCTTCATCGCCTATATTATCCGTCATGACCAAAGGAACTACGACCATGGATGACGTCAAGATCGGTGAAATCCTGCTTCCCGGCGATCCCGACACGCAGAAGGAACGCGAGGAGACTGTTCGATCCAAGTTCTGGCCGAAGATGAAGCGGGTCGTCAGCAAGGTACCTTTTGCCAGAGACGCGGCTGCGGCCTATTATTGCGCTGTCGATCCCTCCACGCCGCTTCGAGCCAAGGGTATTCTGCTTGCAGCACTTGGGTATTTCATCATGCCGATCGATGTGGTGCCGGATGTTCTGGCGGTCATCGGCTTTACCGACGATATTGCGGTTTTGACCGCAGCCCTTGCGATGATCCGTGCCCATATCAAGATGGAGCATTACGACGCCGCCGATCTTGCGCTGGAAAAGATGCGCGAGGAATAACGGCTCTGTGATGTGCCGTTAGACGCGGTTCCAAATCCCGACAAATTCTTGCCTGAATTGCCGTGTCATACCTTTTGCGTGGCGCTGACTCGCGTCGCTCGAAGCGTGTTTTACATGCGTTGAGGACCTCTGACGCATGCATTTCTGTCAAGGCGTTTTCAGCCTTGGCGCAGCATGGATCTTGGGGCGCGGGGAGTATCCGAACTGTAACACCGCGATACAATTCTCACCTTTTAATGATGGCGTTGACGGTTTGGTAACCGTTCCTTAGCCAAAATGAAGATGACGGCCTTCACCTCGCACCGGCCCGGCCTAGCCGTTCGGGCAACTGGAAGACAATAAACCCGGCAGGAATTTCAATGTTTGTAAGAAGTGTAGCAACCGCAGCCGCCATTTTGCTGACCAGCGTCAGCATTGCCTCTGCACAGTCGCCCACGCGCATCCAGCAGTTCAACGCTTGGGGTGCCTATTCGTACAAATCGGGTAAAAGCACCGTTTGCTATGTTCTTTCCGTTCCAACCGCCAAGGAGCCGGCAAGCGTCGACCATGGCGATATCTTTTTCATCGTGTCGCAGCGTCCCGGCCAGAACATTTCCTATGAGCCGCAGGCCATGGTTGGCTATCCTTTGAAGGAAGGCTCCAAGGTCAATGTGACGATCGATGCCAAGAACTTCGTGATGTTCACCAAGGACAAGGCGGCCTGGGTCGAAAATGCCGCTGAAGAACCGGCACTCGTTGCGGCCATGAAGGTTGGCAAGAGCATGACCGTCAAGGCGACCTCCGGTCGCGGGACGGCAACCTCCTATTCCTATTCGCTGTCTGGCATCTCGGCTGCTCTCAAGCAGATCGAAAGCTGCAAGTAAGCAGTTCTAAAAAAATTAGAGTCTGATGGCCGGTCCCTGACCGGCCATTTGCGTTTTTGCCGGTTTGATGCTAGATGCGCGCCAACACGAATGCTGGCGACACCAGGTGATCGCCGCGCTTTTGGATTTTCTCGACATGCAGATGACGTTCCGCCGTTTCGACTGGTCGGTTTCGCTCGTGCATTGGATGATGGGATAGGACGATGTCCACTTTGGAAGCTACACCCGGTCTTGCAGTCAAGGCGCCTCTGGTCGCCAACAGCGACCTCATGTCGGACAAGCCGTCGCTGATCGGCATGACGCGCGACGAGATGGCGGATGCGCTGATGGAGATCGGCGTGCCGCAAAAGCAGGTCAAGATGCGCGTCAGCCAGTTGTGGAACTGGCTCTATGTGCGCGGCGTCTCCGATTTCGACAACATGACCAATGTCGCCAAGGAGCTTCGCGAGACGCTGAAGGCGAAGTTCACCATCGCGCGGCCGGAAATCGTCGAAGAGCAGATCTCCAATGACGGCACGCGCAAGTGGCTGATGCGCTTTCCCCCGCGTGGCGCCGGTCGCCCGGTGGAAATCGAGACCGTTTATATTCCTGAAGAAGGCCGCGGGACACTTTGCATCTCCAGCCAGGTCGGCTGTTCGCTCACCTGTTCCTTCTGCCACACCGGCACACAGCGGCTGGTGCGCAACCTGACGGCGGAAGAAATTCTCTCGCAGCTTCTGCTCGCCCGCGATCGTCTGGGTGATTTCCCGGATGGCTCGACGCCGGTCGGGGCCTATGTGCCGAGCGAAGGCCGCAAGGTGTCCAACATCGTGATGATGGGTATGGGCGAGCCGCTCTATAATTTCGAGCATGTGAAGACCGCACTCCTGATCGCAACCGACGGTGACGGTCTGTCACTCTCCAAGCGCCGCGTCACGCTCTCCACCTCCGGCGTCGTGCCGGAAATCTTCCGCACCGGCGACGAAATCGGCGTGATGCTGGCGATCTCCCTGCATGCCGTGCGCGACGAGCTGCGCGACATGCTGGTGCCGATCAACAAGAAGTATCCGCTGAAGGAGCTGATCGACGCCTGCCGCAACTATCCGGGTCTCTCGAATGCGCGCCGCATCACCTTCGAATATGTGATGCTGAAGGACGTCAATGACAGCCTGGAAGATGCCAAGATGCTGACCCAGCTTCTCAAGGGCGTTCCGGCCAAGATCAATCTCATCCCCTTCAACCCATGGCCCGGCACCAATTATCAGTGCTCGGACTGGGCGCAAATCGAGAAGTTCGCCGACTTCATCAATCAGGCCGGCTACGCCTCACCGATCCGCACCCCGCGTGGCCGCGATATTTTGGCAGCCTGCGGCCAGCTGAAGTCGGAATCCGAACGCATGCGCAAGACCGAGCGCCTGGCGTTTGAAGCGATGATGATTGCCAATCACGGGGCTGACGACTGATTCTACGGTGTCGTCGCTCCGAGAGCAGCTTCAGTCTTGAGCTTCTCCGGTACGGGTCTGTGGCGACGCTCTTTCCGACGTCACGCCTGAAGCCAGATCATCTCCCGCTGCCTCCGGCAGCTTTTACCTTATCCGGTATGTTCCGCTGACGATTGCAGCTTGCTCGGCACGGGGTTCGTCCATAACTCATCCAGCTTAGCAAACATTTGCTTGGCAAAATCGTCTTCCAAGAGGGCAAGTGCTGAGATTGCCACTGGTTCTATGGTAAACCGTTCGGCATAGCCCAGCGCTGAAAGGCGTTGAGCACAGGAGGGATGAGAGGACAGTTCGTCAACCTCCATCGACCATGCGTGGCGCGCATAGATGTTTAACAGCTCACTCATATTGAGCATAGACACCGCGTTCAAAAGGCGTTTCGTGGGCGAAATGACAGTTGGCATTGTATCCGTGCGTTCTTTCCGCAACGACTCGTAAAATGTTTGCTCCAGAAATATGGCGGACGCATCGACCAGAAGCAGGGCGCGAGCGGCCTCTTCGCCGTGACCACCATTCGCCGCTTCAAGATCGGCCTTAATCTCGGCGTCTCGAGATAGGCGCATCTTCTCAAGCTCAAATGATGGTGAGAGTGTTTTCCATAAGGAGTAGAGCAGGTGTCCGGTGATTGATTTCTCCGGTGAAGCGAAGTCGAAGACGATGTTGAGGCTTTCTTCGAGTTCTGCCAGACGGAGCTTTCCGTTCACATCCTCGTTCAGCACGTGACCATTCTCATGCATCAGAATGGCGAACATCGCTTCTTTATCTGTGACTGCCAGCAAAGGAATGCCGACTATCAACTCGTAATGGCGGCGCAATCCGAGCAGAGTACGATGCATCCTGACGCCCGCATTCATCGCGTCACTCAATGTAATCGCGGTTTTCCTGGCTGTGGCCTTTCCGGCGACAGCTTCCCACATGGACCATAGTCCAGGGGCTTGGGCTCGACTGATCCCATTGACCTTTTCACGCGATAGATTTGTAAAGAATATGCCCTTCAACAGAGCGATCGTGATGTCTACCGTCCACAAGGCAAAGCCGATCAGAGCAAAAAGCCAAATGAAGTGCTGATCCAGCAAAAAGAACAACAGACTCATGATGAGCGCCAGCAGCGCGATCAGAAACAGTAAGGTAAATCGCCCGAAACGGCGACCGGCAGCCAGAATAATCTTTGCCAAATCAAGTCTCACTCAAAGGCTGACGCCACCAATCGCGCAGGATGGTTTCCTGAACATTCCGATGACATTTCCCATCCACCGTCTCAAGACCCTCATTCCTGTGACTTTGGTGATCTATCCAGGATAGTGCATGCCGACAAAGGCGTAAGGCGTCCTGTTTGCGGCAGGTTTGAGTGCTTATTGCGAGAACAAACCTCCATCGCGACCGCGGAAAACTTGTTTTACGTCAAGCGGTCGTGCGCTTCCGGCTTCAGAGTATCAGGCTTGCGCGGTATGGACCGCATTTGCGAGTAGAGGATCGGCAGTTTCGTTCCATTTTTCGACGGACTTACAGACCTCAGCAGCTTTTGATTGAACCTTACCCCTCCACCCAATCAAATATTTGATCGCTCCGATCTCTCCCGCGCGATTGATTTCGGCTTAACCCTTTCTTAAAGAGAGCGGGAAAAGCAAAATAATCGGAGGAATACCCTATGCGCGCACTTATTCTGGCGCTCGCCGCCGCCACGGCTCTCGTCCTACCTGCCAAAGCGGAAGACGTGACCGTTGCCGTGACTGCCATCGTCGAACATCCGGCCCTCGATGCCGCACGTGATGGTGTGAAGGCCGCGCTTGCCGAAGCTGGCTATAAGGAAGGCGAAAACCTGAAGTTCGTCTACCAGTCCGCGCAGGGTAACCCAGGTACCGCCGCACAGATCGCCCGTCAGTTCGTTGGCGACGCTCCGAATGTCATCGTGCCGATATCCACGCCTTCGGCTCAGGCCGTCGTTGCCGCAACGCGCGATATTCCAGTCGTCTTCACCGCCGTTTCCGACCCCGTCGGCGCGCAACTGATCAAGTCGATGGAAAAGCCCGGTCGCAACGTCACCGGTCTTTCGGACGCGCTTCCCGTCAACGAGCATCTGGCTCTGGTCAAGGAAATTGCACCGTCGGCAAAGACGATAGGCTACATCTACAACTCGGCCGAGGCCAACTCTGTCTCGACGCTCGCTCTGTTGAAGGAAGCCGCTGCAAAGGCCGGTCTGACGGTTGTCGAATCCGTCGCCACCAAGTCCTCCGAAGTTCAGGGCGCGACCCGCGCATTGGTCGGCAAGACGGATGTAATCTACGTTCCGACCGACAACACTATCGTTTCCGCCTTCGAGGCGGCTGCCGGTGTCGCGGCTGAGGCGAAGATCCCGCTCTTTGCTGCCGATACGGATTCCGTGGCACGTGGCGCTATCGCAGCGCTCGGCTTCAACTATTTCGATGTGGGCAAGCAGACGGGTGCTGTCGTCGTGCGTATCCTGAAGGGTGAGAAGCCTGGTGATATTGCGGCAACCACAGCTGTCGGCACCGACCTCGTTCTCAACAAGAAAGCCGCTGAAAAGATTGGCGTGACCTTCCCTGAGAGCGTCGTGAAGCGCGCTACGAAGGTGATCGAGTAAGGTCTCGTCGTCCGCCTCGCGCGATTGACATTGTTTATGTCGTTTCGTCCACACAAGGCCGGATCACCGAGATACATCACTTCCAATCGAGAGTGCCGCGCTTCAGCGGCACTCTTGCTCTATCGGCCCGGCGAAACGCCCGGTCGAAAAACCCAAGGACTTCTGTCGTGAGCCAAATCGCCTTCTGGGGTGCCGTCGAACTGGGGCTGGTCTTCGCCTTTGTCGCGATCGGTGTTTATCTCGCCTTTCGCGTGCTCGATTTTCCCGATCTGACCGTTGATGGTTCTTTTCCGCTCGGCGCTGCCGTGGCGGCGGTGCTGATCATTGCCGGTCTCAATCCATGGCTTGCAACAGGCGTTGCGATGATCGCCGGTGCTGGCGCTGGTATGGTCACAGCACTTTTGAATGTCCGCTTCAAGATCCTCAATCTTCTGGCCTCGATCCTGACGATGATTGCGCTGTTCTCAGTCAATCTGCGCGTCATGGGCAAGCCGAATGTCGCGCTTCTCAATCAGGAAACGGTCATCGAGCCCTTCTATGGTCTTGGCATATCCGATTATCTGGTGCGGCCGCTCTTCGTCGGCCTGCTGGTTATCGTTGCTGTCATCCTCGTGTGGCGCTTTCTGGAAAGCGATGCAGGTCTTGCCATGCGCGCCACTGGCGCGAATGCCCGCATGGCCCGCGCTCAAGGGGTAAAGACCGGCAACCAGATCTATCTCGGCATGGCGCTTTCCAATGCGCTCGTTGCGCTGGGCGGGGCGCTGTTTGCCCAGACCAACGGCTTTGCCGATGTGACATCGGGTGTCGGCACCATCGTTGTCGGGCTTGCCGCCGTCATCATCGGCGAAACGCTGTTCGGCTCTCGCGGCATTCTGATCGCGTTGATCGGCTGCGTCTTCGGCTCTATTGCCTATCGGCTGGCCATCCAGCTGGCGCTCTCCAGCGATGCGCTGGGCCTCAAGGCCTCCGACCTTAATTTCGTTACCGCCGTTCTGGTTGCCGTCGCCCTCATCCTGCCGCGCCTGCGCCGTGGAGGAGCCGCATCATGATTTCGCTGTCGGATATTCAGGTCATCTTCGGCAAGGGAACGCCCCTGCAAAAGCAGGCGCTCTCCAAGCTCAATCTCACCATCGAAAACGGCTCCTTCGTCACCGTGATCGGCTCGAACGGTGCTGGCAAGTCGACGCTTCTCGGCGTTCTGGCGGGCGACGTGCTGCCGAGTGCTGGCAAGGTGACGATCAGCGGCGTGGACGTCACACGCAAGCCGACCGCCAGCCGTGCGGGCCAGGTGGCGCGTGTGTTTCAGGATCCGTTGGCCGGAAGCTGCGGTGCGCTGACCATTGAGGAAAATCTGGCGCTCGCGGCTGCACGCGGCAAGGTGCGCGGTCTGCTTCCGGCGCTTGGCGGCGGCCGTCGTGCCTTCTTCCAGGACCGCATCGCCTCGCTTGGCCTTGGGCTGGAAAACCGGTTGAAGGACCGCATGGATCTTCTCTCCGGTGGCCAGCGCCAGGCGGTCTCGCTGGTCATGGCAACGCTTGCCGGATCCGATGTTCTGCTGCTGGATGAACATACCGCAGCGCTCGATCCGGGCATGGCCGAATTCGTCATGGAACTGACCCGCAAGGTGGTGGAGGAGCGCAAGCTCACCACGCTCATGGTGACGCACTCCATGCGCCAGGCGCTGGATTATGGCGACCGCACCATCATGCTGCATGCCGGTGAAATCGTGCTCGATGTCTCCGGCGAAAGCCGCAAGGGTCTCCAGGTGGAAGATCTGATCGAGATGTTCCGCAAGATCCGTGGTCAGACTCTCGATGATGATGAATTGCTCATCGGGTGATGCACAGGACGGGCTATGCTCCTGTCACCGTTAAAATGCGGGCAACAAGACCACGCTGGAACTTCACGACCGCTGCACCATTTCTACCGCATCCAATCCCTCACGAGGGACTGGATGTCCTGTCATGTTCGTTTCAGGTCGAATGTCACAGTCATGGAGAAATGATGTTTTTCAGAAAAAGTCTTTTCGCCGCACTCGCCGCCGCTTTTGCAATTCTTCTGACCGGTTGCAACGACAAGGATAATGAAAATAAGGGTGTTGTCGCCCCAGCGGCAGACCAGGCGGCGGTTTCCAAATACAACGCTTATGTCAAGGCAGCCAATTCGCTGGCGGTGAGCTTTAACCAAGTTCTGCAAAGCCACGTTCAGACATATGCTCGTGCCTTGGCTGGCGACAAACCGCTCCAGAATTACTCCGTCGCAAGCCCCATAGACGTTACCAAGGTTAAGTCTGCGCTGAATGAGGCGTTCGTCAAGGAGGCGACGTTTGCAGATATCGATCCTGCAGCGAAGTCTTATGCCGATGCTCTGGCCGGTTTCGAGCCGATCAACACTGACCTTGCGAATTATGCGCAATCCAAAGGGTATCTCGCAGATGGCGGCAAGACCGCACGTGAGAAGGACCCAGCCTTTGTGGATGCCCTGAAGAAGGTAGCGGCGGCAGAGGAGGCCTTCTTCAATAGTATGCAGAAGCACGATTACGATTTGGCGCGCAAAGCCTATGACGAGGCTGCGCCGGATAGTGTGGAGCGTGATCGAGCAGGGATCATTTTGTTTTCAAAGGACACAGTCTCCAAACTGACTGCCATGTTCGCAGCACCTGGTGACGCCAATCTCCGCGATGATACGAAAGCCAGCCTTAACCGCCTGAGTGATGTGTCGGTGGCATGGGACAAGAAACTTCGGTCCAGCGATGCGAAGGGATGTCCCGCCACGATGAGCGCTATCAACACCTTCATTGCTGGCGCACGCACAGCCGTGCAAAGAGCGGAAAAGGGCGATTACAGTGTTGAAATTGATCCTCGCTACGTCAACACCATCCAAGATCCCGTTTACACGGATGGCCGTCAGTTGAACATGAACTATAGCTGGCTGATCAGTTCATTTAACGGCAACAGGTGCTGATGGGCGCTGACTTGTAAGCTCACCCTCATCCTCGCCCTCGAGGCTGAGATCAATGTACTACGATGACTTACAAACGGTATTGAAAAGCCAGACCCCACGACGTTGCGGCTCCGTCTGGCAAGGCGGCAGTATGGTCCACGCAAAAATGTGCAACGGTTGCGATAACGACATGCGATAAAACAAGGATCCAGAGCTTGTGAGCAGATCTGAAAGATCGCGAAACGCTTTGGACAGCTCTCGCCTTACTTTGCCTGCGTCAGGAAAATCTTGACGGCGAAGAGCGAGAAGACGCCAGCGATGGTGTAATCCAGGCCGCGAAGAACCTTGCGATTGCGCTGCAGCCAGTCGGAGAGCGAGTCTGCAGCCACCACGATTCCGATGCCGATCGGCAGGGCGACGATGATCGACCAGAGACCGAGGAAGATCAGCTTGCCTGTCACGTGCGGATCGGAGGCTGTGACGAATTGAGGCAGGAAGGTCATGAAGAAGATGATGACCTTTGGATTGAGCAGGTTAACCCACAGCCCGTTGACCAGAGCAGACGTCATCGACGCGCCGGCCTTCTGTTCCTTCGGGCGCTCCATCACGAAGTTTGAGCCGTGGCGGATGGCCTGGATGGCGAGCCAGACGAGATAGGCAGCACCGCCCGTCTTCAAGATCATGAAGGCTGTCGGCGAAGCGACGATCAGCGCTGCCACGCCAAAGGCGACCAGCAGCGTATGGACGGTGATACCGAGATTGGTGCCCACGAGCGTCATGAAGCCTGCCTTGCGGCCCTCGCGCAGGGAGCGGCTGATCCAGAGCGTCATGTCCGGACCGGGCGTCACCGCCAGAACCAGGATGGCGACGGTGAAGGCAATCAGGGTTGGCAGGCTCGGAATGAAGTCCACGGTGATACCATCCAAAACGGGGTTGCTGCATACTCATAACGCCGTTTCGTGAGCCTGCCAATTCCTCTTCGTATTGCGTCAGCTATTCAAAAACGTCTTGAAGTGCTCGGCATAATCGCCATGCCAGCGCGACAGCGGTGGTCTGTTCTGGACAATGTCGTTGGCAGCCCAGAGAATGCGCTTCTCGTCGGTCTTTCTATCCACCTCGTTGTCGGGGCAGAGAATGTAGAAATCGCCGCGCCCAATGCTCTCCAGCATGAAGTCCACCGTCTGCTCCGGCGTCCATGCGCCATCCGGCTTTTCCGTGCGCTCGCCCGCGGTAAGACCGGTGAAGACGAAGCCGGGAATCAGGAGATGCGCTGAAATCGCGCCGGTGTTTGAAGTGCGCAGCTCATGTTGAAGCGCTTCGGTGAACGCCTTCACGCCCGCTTTCGATACGTTATAGGCCGGATCCCCGGGTGGCGTGGTGATGCCCTGTTTCGAGCCGGTGTTGATGATGAGGCCCGGCTCTCCATGGGCGACCATGCCCCCACCGAATACGCGGGCGCCGTTGATGACGCCCATAAGGTTGACGCCGATCACCCTGTCCCAGTTGACTTGGGGGCCGAAAAGGACGCTGCCCGGCTGGATGCCGGCATTGTTCATCAGCAGATGGACGCGGCCAAAGCGCTGAATCACCGCTCGTTCGAGTGCCTCGAGTTCATCGAGCTTGGAGACATCCGTCGGGATGGCGACGATCTTCGCCGCGCCATCCTCAACCGTGGCGGCAATGTCACGTTCTGCCGCTCGCAATTTCTCACCGTCCAGATCGACCAGCACGACGCTCATGCCGAAACCGGCACATTGTTTTGCCGCTGCAAGACCTATGCCGGAGGCGGCTCCGGTGATGACGGCAACATTATCCTGTTGGAATGCGGGGTGAAATGTCGACATTGGTTTCTCCTTCTCCAGGGCCGTCCTCATCAAACGGCAGTGGCATCCCATGCAACCAGACGCCTTTTGGCGCGCCTTTTGAAATCTATCGCTTTTCTCGTCTCAGTCACGTGACAAGTCATCCGGCAAGCAAAGCGTTCCCAGGTCCGATCCGTTTTCATTATCTCTTGCGCCGACCGATAAACTCGCTAAAAGTGCCGCAATCCCAAGGAAAGGCGAGGCTTGAAGCGATCGCCGGTTATGCAAATGGATTTCACGAATGGCACTCCCGAAAGACGTTAAGAAAGTCGTTCTCGCCTATTCCGGCGGTCTCGATACCTCGATCATCCTGAAGTGGCTGCAGACCGAACTCGGCGCGGAAGTCGTCACCTTCACCGCCGATCTCGGCCAGGGCGAGGAGCTGGAGCCGGCGCGCAAGAAGGCCGAGATGCTCGGCATCAAGGAAATCTTCATCGAGGATGTCCGCGAGGAATTCGTTCGTGATTTCGTATTCCCGATGTTCCGCGCCAACGCCGTCTATGAAGGCGTCTATCTGCTCGGCACGTCGATTGCCCGCCCGCTGATTTCCAAGCACCTGATCGAGATTGCCAAGAAAACCGGTGCTGACGCCATTGCCCATGGTGCGACCGGCAAGGGCAACGACCAAGTGCGTTTCGAGCTTTCCGCTTACGCCTTGAATCCGGATATCAAGATCATCGCACCGTGGCGCGACTGGACCTTCAAGAGCCGTACGGATCTCCTGAACTTCGCCGAACAGCACCAGATCCCGGTTGCCAAGGACAAGAAGGGCGAAGCGCCGTTCTCCGTCGACGCCAACCTGCTGCACTCCTCGTCCGAGGGCAAGGTTCTGGAAGACCCGGCGCAGGAAGCCCCGGAATATGTGCATATGCGCACCATTTCCCCGGAAGCTGCACCCGACAAGGCAACCGTCATCAAGGTCGGTTTCCGCAAGGGCGATGCCTGCTCGATCAACGGTGTTGAAATGTCGCCTGCAACCCTTCTGCAGACGCTCAACGATTATGGCCGCGACAATGGCATTGGCCGTCTCGACCTCGTGGAAAACCGCTTCGTCGGCATGAAGAGCCGTGGCGTCTACGAAACCCCCGGCGGCACGATCCTGCTTGCAGCGCACCGCGCCATCGAATCCATCACGCTCGACCGCGGTGCAGCACACCTTAAGGATGAGCTGATGCCGCGTTACGCCGAGCTGATCTATTACGGCTTCTGGTTCTCGCCGGAGCGCGAAATGCTGCAGGCCCTGATCGACAAGAGCCAGGAGCATGTGGAAGGCGAAGTGACCCTGAAGCTCTACAAGGGCAATGTCATGGTCACCGGTCGCGAGAGCGCGAAGTCGCTCTATTCCGACAAGCTCGTCACCTTCGAAGACGACCAGGGCGCCTACGACCAGAAGGATGCCGCCGGCTTCATCAAGCTGAACGCGCTGCGTCTGCGTACGCTCGCAAAGCGTAACCTCGGCAAGTAAGAGGTCCGCAAGGGCCGTCCTGAGCCTCCGCTTTTGCCGGGGCTCAGGTCTCTCAACCAACTTGGCTTAGAGGGCGTAAAGCCTCTCGGCCGTCATCCTCGGCTTTGAGCCGAGGATCCATAAACCGTTGACGCCATTGGAAAACTTGGATCCTCGGGTCAAGCCCGAGGACGACCAGAGGCGGAGGACGAGATCACCTCACGCATGGAAGCCCCGTTTTGCGCGGGGCTTTTTATTGCTCCCGGCTCAGCCTTCTGTCCGGTTCTTATCCATCGCCGCGGTGTGGAGGTTCTTCTGCAAGACGGAGAGCAGCGCATGGAAGCGCTCGATGTCTTCCCTGCCCAAACCTTCGGTCGCCTGCGCCATCAGGCCATCCACCTCCTCGCGCACCGATTTCAGCATCTGCGTCGAGCTTTCCGTCAAGTAGATGCACTTCGACCGGCGGTCGTCCGGGTTGGGGCGGCGCTCCACGAGGGCAAGCGATTCCAGCTTGTCGAGATAGGTGCAGACCGTCATCGGTTCGAGACCGATGCGAGCGGCAATGTCCGCCTGCTTGGCACCGTCGATGGCAGCAACGGTCAGCAGCGCGCGGGCCTCGCCGGGCGTCAGCCCAAGGCCTGCATTGGCAATACGCCGTTCGAACACGCTGTTGAGAAAACGGGCGCTGCTATTGAGCAGAAAGGCCAGCGGTTCTCGTTCGGGATTGGATGTCATCAAATGGGTGCTTTTCACTAGAACTATTCTACGTTGTGACAACTTCTGTCTTTCCATGCAATCGGATGGAAGAAGAAAGTGTTCCGCACGCTCCATGTCTTTGACATCCACGCATCGTGCTTTTGCGGAATCGACGCCGATTTTTAGGGCCGTTGCCGTTGCCCTTCTTGCGGTCTGATATTGAAAGCTTGCCGTCAGCATGCCCATATGGCTGACAATCACATCTGCATGAGGACATCACCATGACATCGACGATCGCGTATTATTCCGCTCTAACCGACTGGAACGGGAAAAACGGACTGCCGCGTTTCGATGCCGTCAAGGATGAGGATTTTGCCGGTGCGTTCGATGCGGCCCTTGCCGCCCATGATGCAGAGATCGATGCCATTGCCGGCAACAGCGAAGCGCCGAGCTTCGCCAATACGGTGATTGCGCTCGAAATCGCTGGCGACGAGTTGTCGCGCGTCTCGGCGCTGTTCTGGAACAAGGCGGGCGCCCATACAAACCCGCAAATCCAGGCGCTGGAACGCGAGATCGCGCCAAAAATGTCGCGCCACTATTCGCGCATCGGCATGAATGAGGCGCTGTTCAAGCGCATCGATACGCTGTGGGACAAGCGCGAGACGCTGGGACTGACCCATGAGGAACTGCGGGTCCTGGAGCGCCACTGGAAGGGCTTCGTGCGCGCCGGCGCGAAACTGCCCAAACCCGAGCAGGAGCGTCTTGCCGCCATCAACGAGGAGCTGGCAGGTCTTGGCGCAAACTTCGGCCAGAACGTACTTGCGGATGAAAAGAACTGGAAGCTGCTGCTGTCTTCTGATGAGGAACTTGCCGGCATTCCGGGCTTCCTGCGCGATGCCATGGCGGGTGCCGCCAAGGAGCATGGCGAGGAGGACAAGTTTGCAGTGACGCTGTCGCGCTCGATCATCGAGCCCTTCCTCACCTTTTCCGAGCGCCGCGATCTGCGCGAACAGGCCTTCAAGGCCTGGGTGGCTCGCGGTGAAAATGGTGGCGAGACCGACAATCGCGAGATCGTCAGGAAGACGCTGGCGCTGCGCGAAGAAAAGGCAAGGCTCTTGGGCTATGAGAGCTTCGCGGCCTACAAGCTGGACGACACGATGGCGAAGACGCCGGATGCAGTGAACGGTCTCTTGACCCAGGTCTGGGAAAAGGCCGTCGCGCGCGCTGGCGAAGAGGAAGCCGAGCTTGCCACGATCATTACCGACGAAGGCAAAAACCACGAGGTCATGCCCTGGGACTGGCGCCATTATGCGGAGAAGCTCAGAGCAAAGCGCTTCAATTTCTCCGAAACCGAGCTGAAGCCCTATCTGCAGCTGGAAAAGATCATCGAGGCCTGCTTCGACGTGGCGACACGCCTCTTCGGCATCCATGCCGTCGAACTGAAAGACGTCAAGGCCTACCACCCCGATGTCCGTACCTTCGAAATCCGTGACGCCAATGGCGAGCTGAAGGCTATGTTCCTCGGCGACTATTTCGCCCGGCCCTCCAAGCGCTCGGGCGCTTGGATGAGCTCCTTCCAGTCGCAGCACAAGCTGCCGCTGAAGAACGGCACGGTCGGTGAACTGCCGATCATCTACAATGTCTGCAACTTCGCAAAGCCATCAGCCGGCAAGCCAGCACTCCTGTCGCTCGATGATGCGCGCACGCTGTTCCACGAGTTCGGCCACGCGCTGCATGGCATGATGTCGAACGTCACCTATCCGTCCGTTTCCGGTACCGGCGTTTCGCGCGACTTCGTTGAACTGCCCTCGCAGCTTTACGAACACTGGCTGACCGTGCCGGAAATTCTCGAGACCTATGCGCTGCATTACGAGACCGGCGAGCCCATGCCGAAGGCGCTGCTGGACAAGGTGCTTGCGGCCCAGACCTTCAATGCCGGCTTCAACACGGTAGAGTTCACCTCCTCGGCGCTGGTCGATATGGCGTTCCACACCCGTGGCACGGTGGAGGATCCGATGGCGGTGCAGGCAGAGGTGCTGACTTCGCTCAACATGCCGAAGTCGATCACCATGCGCCACGCCACGCCGCACTTTCAGCACGTATTTTCCGGTGACGGCTATTCTGCCGGCTACTATTCCTACATGTGGTCGGAAGTGCTGGATGCCGACGCCTTCGAGGCTTTCGAGGAGACGGGCAATCCTTTCGATCCGGAAACGGCGCGCAAGCTTCTCGATAATGTCTATTCCGTTGGCGGCGCGGTCGATCCGGAAGTGACCTACAAGGCCTTCCGCGGCAAGATGCCGAGCCCGGAGGCCATGCTGAAGAAGCGCGGACTGGTCGCTGCGTAACGCATGCCGCGCAGAAGCGTGAAGCCGTCCTGCGACGCTGATATGCTGTCAAAGAAAGGGTGAGGGCGGGAAGAGCGAATCTGAACGATCGCACCCGCTTCAACCTTAAAAGCGCGCAAAAACCTGTCACACATCTCTGATACGGCGTTTTCGCAAGGGCCTTATGTCACAGGCCCCCCTTTCGCATTTGCAAAAAAAAGGTTATGAGCCCGCCAAACTAAATTGGCGCATCCCATACGATCAGCGCCCCAACCTCAGAGATTTAATCATATGGCCCTTCGCAACATCGCGATCATCGCGCACGTTGACCATGGAAAAACGACACTTGTTGACGAGCTTCTGAAGCAGTCTGGTTCGTTCCGCGACAACCAGCGCGTTGCCGAGCGTGTTATGGATAGCAACGATCTGGAAAAGGAACGCGGCATCACCATTCTCGCCAAGGCGACCTCGGTTGAGTGGAAGGGTGTTCGTATCAACATCGTCGACACCCCCGGCCACGCCGACTTCGGTGGTGAAGTCGAGCGTATCCTCTCCATGGTGGACGGTGCGATCGTTCTGGTCGACAGCTCCGAAGGCCCAATGCCGCAGACGAAGTTCGTCGTCTCCAAGGCGCTGAAGGTTGGTCTTCGCCCGATCGTCGCGATCAACAAGATCGACCGCCCGGATGGCCGCCACGAAGAAGTCATCAACGAAGTCTTCGACCTTTTCGCCAATCTCGACGCGACCGACGAGCAGCTGGACTTCCCGATCCTGTACGGCTCCGGTCGTGATGGCTGGATGAACGTCAACCCGGAAGGTCCGAAGGACCAGGGTCTTGCACCGCTGCTCGATCTGGTTCTCGAGCACGTGCCTGAGCCTACGGTCGAAGAAGGTCCGTTCCGCATGATCGGCACGATCCTTGAGGCCAACAACTTCCTCGGCCGTATCATCACTGGCCGTATCGCGTCCGGCTCGATCAAGCCGAACCAGGCCGTCAAGGTTCTGGGCCAGGATGGCAAGACCATCGAAACCGGCCGTATTTCGAAGATCCTCGCTTTCCGTGGTATCGAGCGCACCGCGATCGAAGAAGCCCATGCAGGCGACATCGTCGCTATCGCTGGCCTTTCCAAGGGCACCGTCGCCGACACGTTCTGCGATCCTTCGGTCACTGAAGCCATGACCGCACAGCCGATCGATCCGCCGACCGTCACCATGTCCTTCATCGTCAATGACAGCCCGCTGGCTGGCACCGAAGGCGACAAGGTCACGAGCCGCGTCATTCGCGACCGTCTGCTCAAGGAAGCCGAAGGCAACGTTGCGCTGAAGATCGAAGAAGCCGAAGGCAAGGACTCGTTCTTCGTGTCCGGCCGTGGCGAATTGCAGCTTGCGGTTCTGATCGAAACCATGCGTCGCGAAGGCTTCGAGCTTGCCGTGTCGCGTCCGCGCGTCGTGATGCACAAGGATGAGAACGGCACCCTGCTGGAGCCGATCGAAGAAGTCGTCATCGACGTCGATGAAGAGCATTCCGGTGTCGTCGTTCAGAAGATGTCCGAGCGCAAGGCTGAAATGGCCGAGCTTCGTCCTTCCGGTGGCAACCGCGTTCGTCTGAAGTTCTATGCGCCGACCCGTGGCCTGATCGGCTACCAGTCGGAACTGCTGACCGACACGCGCGGTACGGCCATCATGAACCGCCTGTTCCACGATTATCAGCCCTTCAAGGGTCAGATCGCGGGCCGCGTCAACGGCGTTCTGCTGTCGAACGGTTCGGGCGAAGCTGTCGCCTACGCCATGTTCAACCTGGAAGACCGTGGCCCGATGATCATCGAGCCGGGCGAAAAGGTTTATGCTGGTATGATCATCGGCATTCACACCCGCGACAACGATCTCGAAGTCAACGTGCTGAAGGGCAAGCAGCTCACCAACATCCGCGCCGCCGGCAAGGATGAAGCCGTGAAGCTGACGCCGCCGATCCGCATGACGCTCGACCGCGCGCTTTCCTGGATCCAGGACGACGAGCTGATGGAAGTGACGCCGAAGTCGCTTCGTCTGCGCAAGCTCTACCTCGATCCGAACGATCGCAAGCGCTTCGAAAAGGCCAAGATGGCCGGCTGATCGCCCTGCCATTAATCATGTTTCCAAGAACCCGGCTTGAGCGCGCCTCAGGCCGGGTTTTTCTTTGCCCGCGCGAATCAAGCCCGCTTGTCTCAATGGTAAAAAAAGCGTTAATCTTTTCTCCATCGTCCACATGATTAGGCTGTGGGTAAGCTTCCCGCCGTTAACCTTTATGGCTGGTAAGTTTTCATGGCCGGGGCCAGAATCGCGTTATGAAAACGTTATCCATCGATGTGCGCCGGGCTGAACCGGAAGACGCTGCCGCTATTGCAGAGACGCATCGGCTGTCCTGGGAGCAGGCCTATGCAGGACTTATTCCCCACAAGCCGCTCTGGCAGATGCTGGATCGTCGCGACGAGGACTGGTGGCGCCGTGCTGCCCGTGGTTCCGCCACGCTGTTGGTGGTCGAAGTGGCGGGTGTGGTGGCAGGCTACACGACGCTTGGCCTCAACCGTGCTCGCGGTCTTCCCTATGATGGCGAGATCTACGAGCTTTATCTGCGTCCGGAATATCAGGGCATCGGCCTTGGGACCGTTCTTTTCAAGGAAGGACGCCGCCTGTTGAAGTCGCTCGGCTGCAACGGCGTTGTGGCATGGTGCCTCGAGGACAGCGATGTCGCCAGCCGCTTCTTCCGCTCGCATGGCGGCAAGGATATTGCCGAAGGCATGGAAGACTTCGCCGACAAGCAGCTGCGCAAGATCGGTTTTGCCTGGCGCTGACTGTTCTTCAAGCCGCGTCATGTGCGCATTGACGCAAGTATCACGATTGGCCCGATCCCGTGATGCCGCCAGGGCACCTGTTAAAACTTCTCGCCCGTCGTTTCTTGTAGCGCTCTCAAACCTTTAAGCTCAGCCCATTCTTGGTTCGACAAAAGCGCAAAGGTTGCGGCGGGCGATGTTGCAAAGCGCTGCCTTTCCCAGTATCGAGGATCAATCTCAACTCACCGAAATAAGGAAAGAGTATGCGTATTGATGCAATCTCCGTCGGCAAGAACCCGCCTGAAGACGTCAATGTGATCGTTGAAGTGCCGGTCGGCGGCCATCCTATCAAGTACGAGATGGACAAGGATGCTGGCGCACTGATCGTCGATCGCTTCCTCTACACGCCGATGACCTATCCGGGCAATTACGGCTTCGTGCCGCACACGCTGTCGGAAGATGGCGACCCGATCGATGTGTTGATCTGCAATACCCGCCCGCTGGTGCCTGGCTGCGTCATCAATGTGCGCCCGATCGGCGTGATGATCATGGAAGACGATGGCGGCAAGGACGAAAAGATCCTCGCAGTTCCGGCTCCCAAACTGACGCAGCGTTACGACAAGGTCAAAAACTACACCGACCTGCCGGACATCACGCTGAAGCAGATCGAGCACTTCTTTGAGCACTACAAGGATCTGGAACCCGGCAAGTGGGTGAAGATGGGCGGCTGGCAGGATGTCGACGTTGCCAAGAAGCTGATCCTCGAAGCCGTCGAACGCTACAAGGCGCAGGGCTGATCTCAGCCAATCACCTTTTCAAGCTTACCTAAAAGATCCTCCGGTTCGCCATCGAGCCGGAGGATTTTTTTGCGCGATGTTTCCCCGGACACGAAACTGATCGATGACTTTGGGATCTTCAGCGTCTTAGACAGAAGCGCAATCAGCGCCTTGTTTGCCTTGCCGTCTTCCGGCACGGCGGTGACGCGGGCCTTGAGATAGGGCAGCCCTTCGGCATCCTTCTCCACCCCATCGATGGCATCACGCCCACCTGAGGGCGTGAGCCTCAATCTCAGCTCAATCTGCCGACCGGCGATCTTCCAGGGCTGGAGCGTCAAATGAAGAGCGAGATCAGGAAAGGTCTGATCGGATTCGCGATGATCATCTGAAGGAAGACAATGCCAAGCAGCACCACGAGCGGCGAAAGATCGATGCCACCCATGTTCGGAAGAATCCGGCGGATGGGGCGCAGAACCGGCTCGGTAGCCTGATACAGGAAGTTGCCGATCGCGTTTACGAACTGATTGGAGGAGTTGATGACATTGAATGCGTAGAGCCATGAGAAAATGGCGCTGGCGATCAAGATCCACCAGTAGATTTGCAACGCCAATAATATGATTGTAATCACCGCGTCGATAATGCCTACCATCAATGTCTCCTATGTTGTTGGCAGACATTTAGACATTACCACATGAGCCGACAAGTACCGTCACACGGAAGTGCGCGTTTAGAAAGTGTGTTGTCTTAGCGGCCTCTTTCCAAGGTGGGTAAAAAGCCGAAGACCAATCTCGGCTTTTGCTGCACCGAAAGCGTGACTGGATCTCTCATGCCAGCTTCCTCCGCTTTGCCACTCCAGCCTGCCGCGCGTCTTCGTCGCAAAACTGCTCTACACCGTCGCTCGACGCGGCTTAGATCGCGTCTGCGTCGGCCTCATCATGACCTTCAAGGTGCTTGTGGCTTGCCACCTGCTGGCGCTGCAGCACGCGGTCGCGCACGGAGACGCCAAGAAGCTCGGCGATTCGCCAGATGACGTTGTCTTCCATCTCGTTGCGCTCACCGTCTGCGTAGACGATGTCCCAGAGAATGCCGATGAGTTCGACGCGTTCCTGTTCGTTCAGGTGGCGGCGAATGTCGGTGGTGAAGCGGTAGTAATCCACCGCCTCCTTGCCGGCTTCCTGCCCCGCATCCATCAGCGCATCCAGCTTGCCGGAACTGAGGTCATAATGCTCCTGCAGCAATTCGCGCAGGCGCTCACGCTCCACCTTGGACACCGTTCCGTCCGCTTCCATCACCTGAAAGCAAAGGGCGGCGATGGCGACGCGCAGGTCGTCGGGCGGAAAATCGCGAGACGTGTCGCCACTCGTCAGGCTTTGGAAGAAGGTCTGGATACGGTCGAGCATGGCTCTCCTTGAGCGTTAAAGGCTGCCTTAAAACAGATTGAGGCGATTTTTTTCGTCCGCGGGGGCAGAGGGTTTCTTCACACCCGGATCATCCGGCAAACCGCCGAAGAAAGGAACGGCTTCGCCGCTTTTTTCGATCACTGTGGTTTTTGGCGCAGCGGCCTTGGATGTCTGGCTCGCCGGGGCCACGGGCTTTGCGGGTTCGGCAAGAGGGGCGCCCTCTGCTTTCTTCACGCCGGGGTCGTCCGGCGCGCCGCCGAAGAAGGGAACGACTTCCTCCGCTTTCGCCGAGGGCGTGACCTTTGCTGGTTCACCCGATTGGACCTTGGGCTTTCGCGTTTCGACAACGGGATGAACCGTGGTCCTCGTCTCGGCTTTGGGCTCAACTTTCGTATCGACGTGTGGCTTCGACTCGGTTTTCACCGGCTCTGCCTTTACTGGAACCGGGATTTCGATGATGCGCTCACGAATTTCCGGCTGCGCGACGTCTGGAAGAGAGGCGAGCGCGCTATCGACGCTCACATCTTCCACCGGGCCCTCCAGCTGGCCGAAGGGCGCCTTCCATTCAAAGG
The DNA here is from genome assembly GCF_028674915.1 of Agrobacterium sp. CNPSo 3708. Lineage (NCBI taxonomy): Bacteria > Pseudomonadati > Pseudomonadota > Alphaproteobacteria > Hyphomicrobiales > Rhizobiaceae > Agrobacterium > Agrobacterium sp. CNPSo 3708. Next base: position 116,411 of record NZ_JAQZSF010000007.1, on the reverse strand, counting down.
CATCCAGACGGCCGGAGACCGGCGAGACCGGATGCCATTTTTCCGAAACGATGCCGTCTGCCACCCAGGCCGGGTCGCGCGGCGCGCGCAGCGCCTGCGCCATCCAGTGACGCACACGGCCCTGGTCGCCGGTCTCGGCCTCCTCGATATCAGCCAGCAGCAGGAAGACGCTTTCGCGGGGGGCGATACGGGCGGCGGCCTGCGCCTTGGCTCTCGCCTTGGCGAAATCCTGCGCGGCCAATGCTGCCTGCGCCACGGCAAAGAGCGATTCGATGTTGTTTGGCTTCAGGCTCTCCAGACGCTCGGCGCGCTTCAGCCGGTCGATCGCCGTATCGCCGCTGCGGGCGCGAACATAAAGCTCGGCGATCTGTGGGTGCGGCTCAGCCTTCCAGACGGGTTCCAGAATGGCGGCCGCCTTGCGCAGATTGTCTTCGCGGAGATAGGACTTGGCGGCGACGAGCGCTGCCGGAACGAGCGCCTTCGACAGTTTCAGCGCAGCTTTTGCGTCGTCGCGCGCACCCTTCGGGTCGATCTCGAACTTCTCTTCCGCCTTCGCGGTCAGAAGCACGGCCTTCAGGCGCTCGGCTTCGCCACGCTCAATGACATGGGCGGCCTTCTGCTGGTCGAGCAGGCGGATCGCATCGTCCCACTCGCCACTGCGGCATTTGCTTTCCAGCGTCGCTTGCGCGGCCCAAGGCAGATAGGGTGCGTTTTTCGCCGCATCCTCGGCATACTGCAGAGCAGCTTCATGCGCGCCCTGGCGGCGAGCCTCGATATAGAGGCCGCGAAGACCAAGTTCACGCGTCTCCGGGTCATTTGCCATTGCCTCGAATTTGCGGCGCGCGGCGTCATACTTGCCTTCGATGAGATCGGCCTGGGCTTCCAGCAGATGGATCAAGGGCTCCTGATCGGCGCTGAGCAGACCCTGTGTTCTCGCGGTCATCTTGCGGGCCAGCAGGGCATTGCCAGCACCGGCAGCGATCAGGCCGGTCGACAGTGCCTGATAGCCGCGGTCGCGCTTACGGGCGCGGAAGTAGCGGCGTGCGGCATGTGGGGAGTTCCACAGCGTGCTGATCATCCACCACAAGATCATAATGGCTGCGATGAGGGCGGCAACCATGGAGGCCGCCACCATCATGCTCATCTGTATCAGCTGCCCCTGCCATTCCAGCGACAGAACGCCCGGACGATCCGCCAGCCAGGCGAAGCCGACGGCGATGAGAAGGACGATGACGACGAAGCTAACGATTCTGGTCATGTCTTACCCCTGCTGGCCTGTGCTGCTGACGGCGCGGTTCAATGTGCTGTTGACGAGATCCTCTACCTGAATGCGTGCGTCCAGCGACTTCTTGTAATCGGCCGATGCCGTCTTGGCGGCTTCGGGAAGAGCATCCCATTCAAGGGCCGCACCCTTCAGGTCGCCATTCTGCAGCTTGTCTTCCATGCGGGCGATCTTGGCATCGTCGCCTTCGCCCTCGACATTGCCGACAGGGCGCACCTTGACCAGCGACATGGCGCTGTTGGCCAGCCTGTCGAAAATGCCTTCATTCGGGTCGGTCGGGCGAAGGGCCGTCAGCATGGCATTGGCCACATCAGGGAAACGACGCACCAGTTCCGCGCGCGTCGGCACGCCGGTATTGGCAAAGGGGCGCAGCGACTGGATCGCCGGATCGTCGGGCGTGACCTTGGAGAGCGTGTCGAGTTCGGTGAGGAAAGGACCGCCGCGATCGATCGCCGCCTTGAGGGCTGCCGAGGCAATGGCGCGCGCCACTTCGACATCGTCCCGAGGCTCGTTGATCTTGGTTTCTGCCGCGTCAAGCCGCTGTGTCAGCGACGCGATCTTCTGGTCTTCTGCGGCGCGCTCGGACTGCAAGGTCGAAACCGTGGTCTCAAGCTGCGAGATCTTCGCGCTGGCGTCGCCGCCGGATGCGGTGGAGCTTTCCAGTGCGGCAAGGCGCTGCTCTAGCGCAGACGTGTCGGCGGTCTGTCCTTTTGGTACTTCTGCGATCTGCTGCTGCAGGCTGGCGACCTGAGATTTCAACGCGGCCAGTTCCGTCGACGAACCGCTATCGGCTGAACTAGACGGCAGGACGCCGGCATATTGCATGCTGCCTGCGGCCAGAAGCGCGATCAGGCCGCCGACAATGCCGGCGGCAATCAGGCCGGAATTGCCTTGCGGCTTCGCATCCCGCGATGTCGACGTGGTGGCGGCCGAAGGCTTGCTGGCCGACGATGCGCTGGAGGATGTGGATGCCGTCGTCTGCGGCTTGAAGGGTTCGCTCTTTGGGGCGTCCTTCCCGAAGGTGCTTGATGTTGTTTTGGCGCTATCGGCAGCGCTGCTCGATGCAGCAGACGATGTGGTGCCGGTGGAGGCGGATGCCGCTGCGGCTTTCGGTGGCTCCTGCTTCACCGTCGCGTCCGTCTTCGCTGGGCCTTCGTCTTTGCCGGATGCGTCCTGCGGTTTTCCGACATTCGGCTCCGGCTCGATCGGCGATTTGGTTGGCTGATCCCAGATCGGCTTCGGGTTTTCGGCTTTTGCGCCGTCCGCCACGCCGGTCGCTGGCTTGACAGGTTCGGTGGTGCTCGGTTCCGTCACCGGCTTCGCGTCACTTGGCGCGCTTGTCGCCGTCGTATCCGCAGGCGTGGATGGCTTGGTGGCGCTGACATCCGTCACGTCCTTGGCGTCCAGATCGATCGTGACCGGCTCGGTCTTGGATTTGGAGTGGCGTGGCGGCTTTCCGGATACCATGACAACCTCATTCTAGTCGTGTCTATTCCTCGGTCGCGGTGGCGACGTACCACCTTTCGGGAAGACGGGATCGCATGTCGCCACGCCCCAAACCTAGTCAGTGATGGTGGCAAAGGAAAGAGGCGAAAGGGAATTAGGTTCCAGCGCCCCTGTCCAGAAGCTGCAACATTGCGTGTTCGCTTGGCGTGGCGCTTGCACATGCGCGACTGCGATGCGGTGTCGGAACGACGTCCAGAACCTTTTCGCTGATGCAGATGAAGCGGCTGGTGTGCAGAAGGGGCGCCAGATCATGGGCCTGGACAAGGTCAAAGAAGATCCGCGCGGTCTCGCGGGAATAGAGGAGAACCGCATCCGGCGGGATGTCGATGAGGGCGCGCAAGGCTGGCCCTTCCCACAAGACCGGCTGCATTTCGTAAATCTCGGCGATATCCAGCGTGATCGCGCTTTCTGCGAGCATGTTTTCGAAACCGCCCTCACGGGGCCGTCCGGCAAGATAGAGCACGTGTGCAGCAAGGCTTTTCGCCGATGATGCTTGCGTGTCGGGCGCCAGTGTCGTCTTCACCAGACGGGCGAGTGCCGCGCCATCTCCCTCACCGGTAATGACGGTCTTAAAGCCGCACTCGCGTGCGGCCTGAGCAGTTGCCGCGCCAACGGCGAAAAGCGGGCGGCCGAGATGGCCGGACAGATCGATGCCGGATGTGTCCAGGGCGCGAAGGGCTTCTGCGCTGGTGACGGCGAGAGCGTCAGGTTGGCGCGTCAGCGCCTCCCTTGCGGCTTGCGCCTTGTGGACCGCCTCGGTCAGCGGCATCAGGATGGGTTCGTGGCCGCGCTCGCGCAACAGCGTCGCCGTCTTCTGCCCCGAACGCATCGGACGGGTCACGACGACGCGCATGGCTCAGGTCCAGCTTTCGAAGAAGCCGGGACCGGCGGCGTGCCGCACCTTTTCGCCGGCCTGGCGGCCGAGCGTTTCGGCATCGGCGAGCTTGCCGGAAATCTCGACGGCATGTTCGGTCTGCCCATCCGGTGTGAGGATGACGCCATGAAAGTGCAGATCCTCCCCATGACAGGTGGCAAGCCCCGCAATCGGCGTGCGACAGGAGCCGTCGAGCGCGGCTAGGAAGGCGCGTTCGCACATCACCGCATCATAGGTCGGCCCGTCATTGATGGCGGAGAGCAGATCCTGAATCCGGCTATCGCCAATGCGACATTCGATGCCGATGGCGCCTTGCGCGGGGGCAGGGGGGAATGCCCTCGGGTCCAGCAGTTCGGTCGGAACGTCGTCCTTGTTCAGCCGTTTCAGCCCGGCAAAGGCAAGCAGGGTGGCATCCGCCTGGCCTTCCGCCAGCTTGCGCAGTCTCGTATCGACCAGACCACGGAAGATGATGACCTCAAGGTCCGGGCGCAGGCGACGGATGAGCGCCTGACGGCGAAGCGAGGCAGAGCCTACGATGGCGCCGTGCGGCAGCTCCAGAAGGCGAGGTGCCGTTCTGCCGATAAAGGCATCGCGCACATCTTCGCGCGGCAGAAAGGCGCGCAGCTCCAGCCCGTCGGGCAGCTTGGTTGCCATGTCCTTGGACGAGTGAACGGCAAAGTCGAGATCGCCGGACAGCAATTGCGCTTCCAGCTCTTCGGTGAACAGGCCCTTGCCGCCGATTTCGGACAGGGGGCGGTCGGTCATGCGGTCGCCCTTGGTCGCGAGCGGCACGATTTCGAACATCTCCGGGGCCAGGTCATGGGCCGCCGCCAGCCGGTCGCGTGTTTCGAACGCCTGTGCCAGTGCCAGCGGGCTACCGCGCGTGCCTATTCGGAAAGGTTTTGTTTGCATCGGCATCTATCCGTTGTTACCGGAGGTGTTCGTACCTAAGTTTCAAAAGCACCGCAATCAACGAACCGGCTGATGACCCCCTTTCTTCGTATCCTCGGCATAGAGACCAGTTGTGACGAAACCGCTGCATCTGTGGTGGTTCGGCATGCTGATGGCCGTGGTGAGATCGTCTCTGACGTCGTTTTGTCGCAGCTGGAAGAACACAGTGCCTATGGTGGCGTGGTACCGGAAATTGCCGCCCGCGCCCATGTGGAAGCCCTCGATACGCTGATCGAGGAAGCGCTCGCCAAGGCGGGCGTGAGGCTGGGGCAAGTGGATGCGATTGCCGCCACCTCTGGGCCTGGTCTCATCGGCGGCCTGATCGTCGGGCTGATGACCGGCAAGGCAATTGCGAAGGCTGCGGGCAAGCCGCTTTATGCCGTCAACCATCTGGAAGGTCATGCACTGACGGCGCGGCTGACGGACGGGCTATCCTTCCCCTATCTGATGCTGCTCGTGTCCGGTGGTCATACCCAGCTGATCCTGGTGCGCGGTGTCGGCCAGTATGAGCGCTGGGGAACGACCATCGACGATGCGCTCGGCGAAGCTTTCGACAAGACGGCCAAGCTGCTTGGCCTGCCCTATCCTGGTGGACCGGCGGTCGAGAAAGCGGCGAAGAATGGCAATCCCGATCGCTTCCCCCTGCCGCGCCCGATGGTGGGTGAAGCAAGGCTTGATTTCTCCTTTTCCGGTCTGAAGACGGCCGTGCGGCAGGCTGCGACCGCTATCGCCCCGCTCACAGATCAGGACATTGCCGATATCTGCGCCTCCTTCCAGAAGGCGGTATCGCGCACATTGCAGGACCGGATCGGGCGCGGGCTTCAGCGTTTCACCGAAACCTTCCCCTCCGTCGAGGATGGACCGGCCCTCGTCGTCGCCGGTGGTGTCGCCGCCAATCAGGAGCTGCGCGGCACCTTGCAGGCGCTCTGCGACAAGCACCGCTTCCGCTTCATCGCGCCGCCGCTTGCGCTTTGCACCGACAATGCCGCGATGATCGCCTGGGCAGGCCTTGAGCGCATGGCGGAAGGCATGGAGCCGGACAGTCTCGACACGCAGCCGCGCTCGCGCTGGCCGCTCGATGCAGATGCCAAGACGCTGGTCGGCTTTGGCAAGCGCGGAGCCAAGGCATGAGCAAGCGCGAAACCATCGTCGTCATCGGGTCCGGCGCCTTCGGCACCGCGATTGCGGTGGTGATTGCGCTTGAGAATCGCCATGACGTGACACTGCTTGGCCGCGATCCGTCCTTGATGGCCGACCTGCAGGCCGATGGCGTGCATAATGCGGCGCTGCCAGGAATCGCGCTTCCCTATGCGCTGAAATATTCCGCCGAACCCGACGTGCTGCGCAATGCCGGCATCGTGCTGTTCGCCATGCCCTCGCAGGCCCAAGCGGATGCCGCGCGCCAATATGGTCCTTACCTGGCTAAGGATGCCGTGGTGATGACCCTGGCGAAGGGGATCGACCGCTCGTCCGGCTTGCTTCTCACGCAAGTGCTAGAAGAGGAATTGCCGTCGCATCCTGTGGCCGTGCTCTCAGGGCCGGGCTTTGCTGCAGATATTGCCAAGGGGCTGCCGACAGCCATGGCGGTTGCAGCCAGCGATGCGGCACTTGCCGAGCATTTGGCGCAAACCATCTCCGGACAGACCTTTCGGCTTTATGCCTCGACCGATCGTATTGGCGTGCAGCTTGGTGGCGCGTTGAAGAATGTGCTGGCGATTGCCGCCGGCATCGTCGAAGGCGCGGGGCTGGGTGAATCGGCGCGTGCGGCCTTGATTGCCCGCGGGCTTGCGGAAATGTCGCGGCTTGTCGTTGCCGTCGGCGGACAGGCGGATACGGTGCGCGGGCTTTCCGGTCTCGGCGATCTTGTCCTGACCGCCACCAGCCACCAGTCGCGCAATCTGCGTTTCGGCATATCGCTGGGGCATGGGGATGCACCCTCGGCCTTTCATGGCGGGCTTGTGGAGGGCGCCTACGCAGCCTCCGTCGCGTCCCGGCTTGCCGCCGACCACAAGATCGACATGCCCGTTACCGATGCCGTTGCGGCGATCATCGACGGGCGGCTGGACATTCGCACTGCCATGCGACAATTGATGACACGGCCCATCACCACCGAATAGGGACTGGGCAAAAGAGGAGAAGACAATGCTGTTTGCCTTTATCTGCAAGGACAAGCCCGGCCATCTGAATGTGCGCATGGACACCCGTCCTGCGCATCTGGAGCATCTGAACAAGCTGAATGCCGAAGGCACGCTGAAGATCGCCGGTCCGTTTCTGGATGCGGATGGCAAGCCGAATGGCAGCCTGGTGATCGTCGAAGCCGCCGATATCGATGCCGCGCGTGCGCTTGCCGATGCCGACCCTTACGCCAAGGCGGGTCTCTTCGAAAGCGTCGATGTGAAGCCCTATAATTGGGTCTTCAACAACCCGGCGGCGTAAGGGCAAAATACGACATGGCGAATTACTGGCTATTCAAATCCGAACCCGACACCTGGTCCTGGGAACAGCAGAAGGCCAAGGGCGAGGCTGGCGAGGAATGGACCGGCGTGCGCAACTATCAGGCGCGCAACAACATGCGGGCCATGAAGCTTGGCGACAAGGGCTTCTTCTATCACTCCAATGAGGGGCTGGAAGTCGTCGGCATCGTCGAGGTCTGCGAGTTGTCGAAGCCGGATTCCTCTGCCGAGGAGGATGCGCGCTGGGACTGCGTGCACATCAAGGCGGTCCGCGACGTGCCGAAGCCCGTGACCTTGAAGGCGGTGAAGGCCAATCCGAAGCTTGCCGACATGTCGCTCGTCACCTCCATGCGGCTTTCCGTCCAGCCGGTGACGGAAGAGGAATATCTGGAAGTCTGCCACATGGCAGGTGTCGACAAGCCACCGCGCTCGCCAGACTGATCCAGACTTTGAAGACCGCGCCAGACGCCTTCATCCGCGCCAATACCAGCATCATGGCACCGCCGCATGTTCCAGAGCTTCGCCTCCATCTGGCGAGTGAAGCGCATGATCTGTGGTTGAAGACCGAAGAAGAGCTGGAGGAGATCGGCCTGCCGCCGCCCTTCTGGGCCTTTGCCTGGGCCGGCGGGCAGGGGCTGGCGCGCTATATTCTCGATAATCCCGATATCGTGCGTGGCAAGCGGGTCGTCGATTTCGCCAGCGGTTCCGGCATGGTGGCAATCGCCGCGGCCCTTGCCGGTACCGCACACGTACTGGCGGTCGATATCGATCCCTGGGCGAAGAGTGCGGTGATGCTGAATGCTGCGGTGAATGGCGTCACGATCGACGTGATCTCAGAGGACGTCATCGGCAAGGATTTCGACGCCGACGTGCTGCTTGCTGGTGATGTGTTTTACGACAAGGGATTTGCCGACGCGCTGATCCCATGGTTTTCCACCCTCACGTCCAAGGGCGTCGTCGTGCTGGTCGGTGATCCGGGCCGCGCCTATCTGCCCAAGACGAAGCTTGTTGCCTGCGCCACCTATCAGGTGCCGGTGACGCGAGCGCTGGAGGATAGCGAAGTCAAGCAGACGACCGTCTGGCGTCTGTCCTGACTGCCAAAATGCCCTTACGGACGGATGACGCAGACACCTGCTTCATAATGGCAGCTGTCATTGAAGGTGCGCTGGTTCACGTGGATGATGCGCGGCTCTACTGTGCTTCGACGATAATCATCCGGCAGATAGGCGCCGCCGCTTTGGGCGTAGAAGTAGTTGCCGTTGCCGGGAAACCGCGCCGCCGTCAGTCCGCCCGCATAGGTGCCGATGCCTCTGACATAGGACGGCAGACCATAGCCACCGACCACGGAGGGCTGTGAATCGCTGTATCTCTGATAGGAGCGGTGGTCGCGATGATCGTCGTTCGCCGTCGCCAAGGAGGGGGAACCAATGGCGATCAGAAGGGTTGGAATGATCCAGGATGCCTGCTTGAACATGATCTTCTCCATCCAGTTTTTAAGCTCTCCGTTCGATCGGAAAGGCTGCTTTTATTTTACGTTTACGTAAATTAAATCGAATGCTGACGTTTGGAAACGCTCGATATTTTATTTTCGATCCCGAGAATCACGCAGAATTTTTTAGACCACAATCGATTAAATTCAAAACGGTTGCCGATTGTACTTGTCGTGATGCTCTCCTGCGATTAAAGGTCGCGCTTGGTGCAATGCACATTCTTTCGTCATGTGCGTTGTTTGGGGGCGCCCGGCTATCATCGGCGCCAGGAAACGCCGTGAGGTTCATATGGCGAACACGACAAACAATCGGCCTTTGTCGCCGCATCTTCAAATCTACAAGCCAATTCCGACAATGGTTGCGTCGATTGTACACCGTATCACCGGTGGCGCACTCTATTTCGGCACGCTTCTCGTTGCCTGGTGGCTGATTGCGACCGCCTCCGGCGTCGACGCTTATGCCTGGGTACAATGGGCCATGAGTTCGCTGATCGGCAAGCTTGTCCTCATCGGCTATACCTGGGCGCTGGTTCACCACATGCTGGGCGGTCTTCGCCACTTCATGTGGGACCTGGGCCATGGCTTCGACAAGCATTTCACCACCAAGCTCGCCAAGGCGTCCTTCGTCGCGTCGATCTGTCTGACCGCGCTGATCTGGGTTGTCGCCCTGATCGTGCGCTGAGGAGATAACATCATGGATATGCGCACCCCTCTCGGCAAGGTTCGCGGTCTCGGTTCGGCCAAGGAAGGCACCGAGCATTTCTGGCGCCAGCGCGTGACGGCCGTTGCCAACGTGCCGCTTTTGATCTTCTTCGTCGGTTTCCTGGTCATGTATGGCGGCGCACCCTATGAGGTCGTCGTTTCGGCTCTGTCGAACCCGCTCGTTGCGGTGACCATGGGCCTCGTCGTCATTTCCGGCCTCATCCACATGAAGCTCGGCATGCAGGTCATCATCGAGGACTATGTGCATGCGGAAGTTCCGAAGCTGGTTCTTCTGATGCTGAACACCTTCTTCGCGGTGGCCGTCGGCGGTCTCTGTCTCTTCGCCGTTCTGAAAATCGCATTCGCAGGATAATCCGTCATGGCACCGAACAGTTCACCCTCCCAGAACGGCAAGGCCTATACTTACGTCGATCACTCCTATGACGTCATCGTCGTGGGTGCCGGCGGCGCTGGTCTGCGCGCCACGCTTGGCATGGCCGAGCAGGGCTTCAAGACCGCCTGCATCACCAAGGTTTTCCCGACCCGTTCGCACACCGTTGCCGCCCAGGGCGGTATTGCCGCCTCGCTCGTCAACATGACGCCCGACTGTTGGCAGTGGCACCTTTACGACACCGTCAAGGGTTCCGACTGGCTCGGCGACGTGGACGCCATGCAGTATCTCGCCATGGAAGCGCCAAAGGCGGTCTATGAGCTCGAGCATTACGGCGTGCCCTTCTCGCGTAACGCCGAAGGCAAGATCTACCAGCGCCCGTTCGGCGGTCACATGCAGAATTACGGCGAAGGCCCGCCGGTACAGCGCACCTGCGCTGCCGCCGACCGTACCGGCCATGCCATTCTGCACACGCTCTATGGCCAGTCGCTGCGCAACAATGCGGAATTCTTCATCGAGTATTTCGCGCTCGACCTGATCATGTCGGATGACGGCCGCTGCACGGGCGTCGTGGCCTGGAACCTCGACGACGGCACCATTCACCGTTTCTCCGCCAAGATGGTCGTTCTGGCGACCGGCGGTTACGGTCGCGCCTATTTCTCCGCCACCTCCGCGCATACCTGCACGGGCGATGGCGGCGGCATGATCGCGCGCGCCGGCCTTCCGCTTCAGGATATGGAATTCGTTCAGTTCCACCCGACCGGCATTTACGGCGCCGGTTGCCTGATTACCGAAGGCGCGCGCGGCGAAGGCGGCTATCTCGTCAACTCCGAAGGCGAGCGCTTCATGGAGCGTTATGCCCCGTCGGCCAAGGATCTGGCATCGCGTGACGTCGTGTCGCGCTGCATGACCATGGAAATCCGCGAAGGCCGAGGCGTTGGCAAGAACAAGGACCACATCTTCCTCCACCTCGATCACCTTGATCCGGCGGTTCTGCATGAGCGTCTTCCGGGCATTTCCGAAAGCGCCAAGATCTTCGCAGGCGTGGACGTGACGCGCGAACCGATCCCGGTTCTGCCGACCGTTCACTACAATATGGGCGGCATTCCGACCAACTATTGGGGTGAAGTGCTGAACGCCGACAGCGAAAACCCAGGTCGCATCGCACCCGGCCTGATGGCTGTTGGCGAAGCGGGCTGCGCCTCGGTTCACGGTGCAAACCGTCTCGGCTCCAACTCGCTGATCGACCTCGTGGTCTTCGGTCGTGCGGCCGCCATTCGCGCCGCCCAGGTCATCAACCGCGAGGAGCCGGTACCGGCGCTCAACATTGCTGCCTGCGACAAGATCATGGATCGCTTCGATCGCCTGCGCAACGCCAGCGGCAGCACGCCGACGGCCGTGCTTCGCGACAAGATGCAGCGCGCCATGCAGGAAGACGCCGCCGTGTTCCGCACGCAGGAATCGCTTGCCAAGGGCTGCGAGCGTCTGTCCGCCATCTGGAAGGAACTTCCCGATGTGAAGGTGACCGACCGCTCGATGGTGTGGAATTCCGATCTGGTGGAAACGCTGGAACTGGAAAACCTGATGGCCAACGCCATCACCACGGTCTACGGCGCGGAAGCCCGCAAGGAAAGCCGCGGCTCGCATGCGCGTGAGGACTACACCGATGGTCCGTTCGCCGGCCGAGACGACGTCAACTGGCGCAAGCACACGCTGGCCTGGGTCAGCGAAGCGGGCGACGTGAAGCTCGACTACCGTCCGGTTCACACCGAACTCATCGCCGATGGCATCGATCCCAAAAAGATCGAGCCAAAAGCACGCGTCTATTGATTTGAGAGGTATTGGACATGGTTGAACTTGCTCTCCCCAAAAACTCTCAGATGACCGAAGGCAAGGTCTGGCCGAAGCCGGCAGGCGCGAAGAATATTCGCGAATACCGGATCTATCGCTGGAACCCTGACGACGGCCAGAACCCGCGCATCGATACCTATTACATCGATATCGATGATTGCGGCCCGATGGTTCTCGATGCGCTCTTGTACATCAAGAACAAGATCGATCCGACGCTCACACTTCGCCGTTCCTGTCGTGAAGGCATTTGCGGTTCCTGCGCGATGAACATCGACGGCACGAATACGCTCGCCTGCACCAAGGGCATGGAAGAGATCAACGGCACGGTAAAGGTCTATCCTCTGCCGCACATGCCGGTGGTCAAGGACCTGGTGCCGGATCTGTCGAACTTCTACGCCCAGCACCGTTCGATCGAGCCCTGGCTGAAGACGGTGTCTCCACCGCCTGCGAAGGAATGGAAGCAGAGCCACGAAGACCGCCAGAAGCTGGATGGTCTTTACGAGTGCATTCTGTGCGCTTGCTGCTCCACCTCCTGTCCCAGCTACTGGTGGAATGGCGACCGTTATCTTGGTCCAGCCGTTCTGCTGCAGGCCTATCGCTGGCTGATCGACAGCCGCGACGAAGCAACGGGCGAGCGTCTCGACAACCTCGAAGACCCTTTCCGTCTGTATCGCTGCCACACCATCATGAACTGCGCGCAGGCCTGCCCCAAGGGTCTGAACCCTGCAAAGGCGATTGCCGAGATCAAGAAGATGATGGTCGAGCGTCGCGTTTGATGATTGCTTGAGCGCTCACAAGATTGACAAGCCGCGGCCACAGGTCGCGGCTTCTTTGTTGCGAAGCGGCGAAGAATTTTCCTAAAATGCCGTCGAAATGGCAATTATCGTTGCCGCGTCTTGCCTTAGCTAAGGCTTTGGTAATAATTCAGCCGCTTTGTGTAACCATGAATTTTCCGAAGCGACGAGAATCGGGAGCTTGAGATGCAAGTTAGATATGTGGTGACGGGCCTTGCGGTCGTTATCGGCCTCGCCGGTTGCCAGCGTACCTCTTACGATTATAGCAGCAATTCGAATGCGGGTCCCGGCTACACGCCGCCGCTTCAGGCGCAGCCTGTTCCATCCGTCCAGTCCGGCGCGCTGCCTCCTCCCGGTGGTTCTTCCCAGTTCCCGACGGCTCCGACGGCAACGCCGCCCGGCAGCGCCAATGTCGCAGCGGGTGCGCCGACGACGGCTCTGGATGTGACCAAGGAATCGATGGTCGGCAACTGGCGTGTGTCCAATGGCGGCGCCAATTGCGACATGTTCCTGACGCTCACCAATCTCGGCAGCGGCTCGCGTGGCGGTACGCGCGGTTGCACCGGCGACCTGACAGCCATGGGCTCCTGGGAAGTCTCGGGCAAGATGGTCCAGTTCAAGAACCGTCAAGGCGATACGATCGGTCGCGTCTACAAGACCTCCGATGCCCGTTACGACGGTACGACCAATAACGGCCAGCCTCTGAGCCTCAGCCGATAACAGATCGACGGGGAGCGCGCGTCTGCTGTAGGCGACGTGCGCTTCGCGCGCGGGGTCTTTCTCCATGCAGCGAGTGCCGGACTACAACCATAGTGTCGTTGAGCAACTCAACGCATTGACGGCGTCCGGCGAGTTGAAGGCCGATGCCGCCCAACTCGGCGTTGCGGCCCATCTCGACAGAATCCTCTCCGACCTGAAGCTGCGCAAGCCCGCGAAGAAGAAGAGCGCGCTTGGCTGGATGTTTGCCCGCAAGGCCGCCGCCTCGCCGTCCGTCAAGGGGCTCTATGTCCACGGCAGCGTCGGGCGCGGCAAGACGATGCTGATGGACATGTTCTTTCAGATGGCGCCGGTGGAGAAGAAGCGCCGCTGCCATTTCCATGAATTCATGGCCGATGTGCATAATCGCGTCCACGCCCACCGGCAGAAGCTGAAGAACGGCGAGACCAAACAGGCCGATCCCATTCCGCCGGTCGCCGCGCAATTGCTTGCCGAAGCCGAACTGCTCTGCTTCGACGAATTCACCGTCACGGATATCGCCGACGCGATGATCCTTGCGCGGCTCTTCACCGAACTCTTCGCCAACGGCTGTACGCTGGTCACCACCTCCAATGTCGTGCCGGACAATCTCTACAAGGACGGCCTCAATCGCGGTCTCTTCCTGCCCTTCATCGATCTCCTCAAGCAGAATGTCGACGTCGTTTCGCTCGATAGCCCGATCGATTACCGCATGGAGAAGGTCAAAAGCCTGCCCGTCTATGTGACGCCGCTCGATGGCGCTGCCGATCAGGCGATGGACATGGCCTGGCATCATCTGACTGCGGGCCAAGTCGTTGCGCCAGTGGAGATCGAGATGAAGGGTCGTTCGGTTCTGGTGCCGCGCGCGGCGGGACGGGTGGCGCGCTTCACCTTCCGCGATCTTTGCGAGAAGCCGCTCGGCGCGTCCGACTTTCTGGCCATTGCCGATCGGTTCGATACCGTCTTTATCGATCATATTCCGCTGCTGAGCGCGGACCGCCGCAATGAGACCAAGCGTTTCATCATCCTGATCGACGCGCTTTACGATCACACCGTTCGGCTGTTTGCCTCTGCCGCTGCCATGCCGGAGGACCTTTTAGGCACCAGAAAGGGCACGGAAGGTTTCGAGTTCGATCGCACGGCATCGCGTCTGTTTGAGATGCGCAGCGCCGACTATCTCGCACTGCACAACGAAAAGTGTAATGCAGCGTGACGCTTTAATGACATAATATATTACGTTTACGTAAGAATTTTATCATCTAAACGATTGAAAAACCTTGCTCTGAAAGAATTGGTTGCCATTTTTGGCCAATGCGTCTAAGCCGAGTGCGACAATTTCAGCCGCAGTCCGTCTGCGGAAAATTGAGTTGAAGCTTAAGAGGAAGCATTCGATGTCTCGCAAAAAGATTGCACTTATTGGTTCTGGCATGATCGGCGGCACGCTGGCGCATCTCGCCAGCCTGAAGGAATTGGGCGATATCGTCCTCTTCGATATTGCTGACGGTATTCCGCAGGGCAAGGGTCTGGATATTGCCCAGTCCGGCCCGGTCGAAGGCTTCAACGCAAAGCTCACCGGCGCGTCCGACTACGCTGCCATCGAAGGTGCAGACGTCTGCATCGTCACCGCAGGCGTTGCCCGCAAGCCCGGCATGAGCCGCGACGATCTTCTCGGCATCAACCTCAAGGTTATGGAACAGGTTGGCGCGGGCATCAAGAAGTATGCCCCCAATGCTTTCGTGATCTGCATCACTAACCCGCTCGACGCCATGGTCTGGGCTCTGCAGAAGTTCTCCGGCCTGCCGAAGAACAAGGTCGTCGGCATGGCCGGCGTTCTCGACAGCGCCCGTTTCCGCCTCTTCCTCTCCGAAGAGTTCAACGTTTCGGTTGAAGACGTCACCGCCTTCGTTCTCGGCGGCCACGGCGACACGATGGTGCCGCTTGCCCGTTACTCCACCGTTGCCGGCATTCCGCTGACCGACCTCGTCAAGCTTGGCTGGGTTTCTGCAGAACGCCTCGAGCAGATCATTCAGCGCACCCGTGACGGCGGCGCCGAAATCGTTGGCCTCTTGAAGACCGGTTCTGCCTACTACGCACCTGCCGCTTCCGCCATCGAGATGGCCGAATCCTACCTCAAGGACAAGAAGCGCGTTCTGCCTGCTGCCGCCTATCTGTCCGGCCAGTACGGCGTCAACGACATGTATGTCGGCGTGCCGACGGTGATTGGTGCGGGCGGTATCGAGCGCATCATCGAGATCGAACTCAACAAGGACGAGGAAGCAGCCTTCCAGAAGTCCGTCGGTGCCGTTGCCGGTCTTTGCGAAGCCTGCGTCAACATCGCTCCGTCGCTGAAGTAATTGCCTCTCAGGCTGTAAACAGGGAATAACCCATGAATATTCATGAATATCAGGCCAAGGCTCTTCTGAAGGGCTATGGTGCGCCGGTTGCCGAAGGGGTTGCCATCCTCAAGGTCGAAGAAGCCGAAGCTGCCGCCAAGCAGCTTCCCGGCCCGCTCTACGTGGTCAAGAGCCAGATCCACGCTGGTGGCCGCGGCAAGGGCAAGTTCAAGGAACTCGGTCCCGATGCCAAGGGCGGCGTTCGCCTGGCAAAGTCCATCGAGGAAGTCGTTTCCCACGCCAAGGACATGCTCGGCAACACGCTGGTCACCGCCCAGACGGGCGACGCTGGCAAGCAGGTCAACCGTCTCTACATCGAAGACGGCGCAGACATCGCTCGCGAACTCTATTGCTCGCTGCTCGTTGATCGCTCCGTCGGCAAGGTTGCCTTCGTCGTTTCGACCGAAGGCGGCATGGACATCGAAGCTGTCGCGCATGACACGCCTGAGAAGATCCACACGATTGCCATCGATCCGGAAGCCGGCGTGACGGCTGAAGACGTTGCCAAGATTTCCAGCGCGCTCGAGCTCGACGGCGTTGCTGCCGAAGACGCCAAGTCGCTCTTCCCGGTCCTCTACAAGGCCTTCGTCGACAAGGACATGGCGCTGCTTGAGATCAACCCGCTGATCGTCATGGAAAATGGCCATCTGCGCGTTCTCGACGCCAAGGTTTCCTTCGACGGCAACGCGCTGTTCCGCCATGACGACATCAAGGCGCTGCGCGACGAGACCGAAGAAGACGCCAAGGAAATCGAAGCCTCCAAGTGGGACCTCGCTTACGTGGCGCTCGACGGCAACATCGGCTGCATGGTCAATGGCGCCGGTCTTGCCATGGCGACGATGGACATCATCAAGCTTTACGGCAAAGAGCCTGCAAACTTCTGCGACGTCGGCGGTGGCGCTGGCAAGGAGAAGGTCGCTGCAGCCTTCAAGATCATCACCGCAGACCCGAAGGTCGAGGGCATCCTCGTCAACATCTTCGGCGGCATCATGAAGTGCGACGTCATCGCTGAAGGCGTTATCGCCGCCGTGAAGGAAGTCGGTCTGAAGGTTCCGCTCGTCGTGCGCCTGGAAGGCACGAATGTCGAACTTGGCAAGAAGATCCTGAACGAATCCGGCCTCGCCATCACGGCTGCCGACGATCTGGACGATGCTGCCAAGAAGATCGTCGCCGCGGTCAACGGCTAATTTTTAAGGATCCTGATTAATGTCCATTCTCGTCAATAAAGACACAAAGATCCTCGTGCAGGGCCTAACCGGCAAGACCGGTACGTTCCACACCGAACAGGCTCTCGCCTATTACGGCACGCAGATGGTCGGCGGTATCCACCCCTCCAAGGGCGGCACCAACTGGACCGGCTCCAAGGGCGAAACCCTGCCGATCTTCGCAACCGTTGCCGAAGCCAAGGAAAAGACCGGTGCAGACGCGTCCGTGATCTACGTTCCGCCGGCAGGCGCTGCCGACGCGATCATCGAAGCGATCGACGCCGAGATCCCGTTCATCACCTGCATCACCGAAGGTATTCCGGTTGCAGACATGGTTCGCGTCAAGGCTCGCCTCGACCGTTCTAGCTCGCGCCTGCTCGGCCCGAACTGCCCAGGTATCCTGACGCCGGAAGAATGCAAGATCGGCATCATGCCGGGCTCGATCTTCCGCAAGGGTTCGGTCGGTATCGTCTCGCGCTCCGGCACGCTGACCTATGAAGCGGTGTTCCAGACATCCAACGAAGGCCTCGGCCAGACGACGGCTGTCGGTATCGGCGGCGACCCGGTCAAGGGCACCGAATTCATCGACGTGCTGGAAATGTTCCTCGCAGACGAAGCCACGACCTCGATCATCATGATCGGCGAAATCGGCGGCTCGGCTGAAGAAGATGCAGCCCAGTTCCTGATCGACGAAGCCAAGAAGGGCCGCAAGAAGCCGATGGCTGGCTTCATTGCCGGTCGTACCGCGCCAAAGGGCCGTACCATGGGCCACGCCGGTGCTGTCGTTTCCGGCGGCAAGGGCGACGCAGAATCGAAGATCGCTGCCATGGAAGCAGCGGGCATCAAGGTTTCGCCCTCTCCGGCACGCCTTGGCAAGACGCTGGTCGAAGTCCTCAAGGGCTGAGACTGACACAATCTGGCAGCGGGCAGGGGCTGGAAACGGCGGCCTGCCCGAAGCCGCATGAAGACGGACGCAAGAGCCTGATCACCATGGTTCGACCGGTTTTCGCGTCCGGTATGCAAGACCAAAGACTTTCGAGCATTTCGGCATTTCCTCTGAGACATGCGGCGATGCTCAAGCGGCAAGAATGCAAGCGACCGGTCGCGAATGGCCATCAACGGGATTGAGGAGGCGGACCATCACGTCCGCGAAAAAACAATGGCAAGGCAAGAAGCCAACGAGCAGTTTCAGATCACGTCGTTTCTCGACGGCGCGAATGCGGCCTATATCGAGCAGCTCTATGCCCGGTACGAAGAGGACCCTTCCTCGGTATCGCCTGAGTGGCAGAGTTTCTTCAAGGGTCTGTCCGACAATCCTGACGATGTGAAGAAGGCCGCCAAGGGCGCCTCCTGGAAGCGCGCCAACTGGCCGATCCCGGCTGGCGGCGATCTGATTTCCGCACTCGACGGCAACTGGGCGACGGTCGAAAAGGCCATCGAAAAGAAGGTTCAGGCCAAGGCCGAAGCCAAGGGCGCCGAAACCGGCAAGCCCGTCAGCGAAGCCGAAGTGCTGCAGGCGACCCGTGATAGCGTTCGCGCCATCATGATGATCCGCGCCTACCGCATGCGCGGCCACCTGCATGCCAAGCTCGATCCGCTCGGCATTGCCAGCGCTGTCGAGGATTACAACGAGTTGTCGCCGAAGTCCTACGGCTTCGAAGAGAGCGATTACGACCGCAAGATTTTCATCGATAACGTGCTCGGCCTCGAATACGCGACCGTTCGCGAAATGATCGATATTCTGGAGCGCACCTACTGCTCCACCATGGGCGTCGAGTTCATGCACATGTCCAACCCGGATGAGAAGGGCTGGATCCAGGAACGTATCGAAGGTGCCGACAAGGGCGTTGCCTTCACCGCCGAAGGCAAGAAGGCGATCCTGTCGAAGCTCGTCGAAGCCGAAGGCTACGAACAGTTCCTCGACGTGCGTTTCAAGGGCACCAAGCGTTTCGGTCTGGATGGCGGTGAATCGCTGATCCCGGCGCTGGAACAGATCATCAAGCGCGGCGGCCAGGACGGTCTGGAAGAAGTCGTTCTCGGCATGGCTCACCGTGGCCGTCTGAACGTTCTGACCAACGTCATGGGCAAGCCGCATCGCGCCGTGTTCCACGAGTTCAAGGGCGGCTCCTTCAAGCCTGACGACGTGGAAGGTTCGGGTGACGTGAAGTACCACCTCGGTGCCTCGTCCGACCGCGAGTTCGACGGCAACAAGGTTCACCTGTCGCTGACAGCAAACCCGTCGCACCTTGAAATCGTCAACCCGGTCGTCATGGGCAAGGCCCGCGCCAAGCAGGACCAGCTTGCCAAGATCTGGGATGGCGACACCATTCCGCTGTCCGAGCGCGCCAAGGTTCTGCCGCTGCTGCTGCATGGTGATGCCGCCTTTGCAGGCCAGGGCGTCGTTGCCGAAATTCTCGGACTGTCCGGTCTTCGCGGTCACCGCGTTGCCGGTACCATGCACTTCATCATCAACAACCAGATCGGCTTTACGACGAACCCGGCCTTCTCGCGCTCGTCGCCCTATCCGTCCGACGTTGCCAAGATGATCGAAGCGCCGATCTTCCACGTCAATGGCGACGATCCGGAAGCGGTGGTCTATGCGGCCAAGATCGCGACCGAATATCGCATGAAGTTCCACAAGCCTGTCGTCATCGACATGTTCTGCTACCGCCGCTTCGGCCATAACGAAGGCGATGAGCCAGCGTTCACGCAGCCGAAGATGGACAAGGTCATTCGTGGCCACAAGACCGTTGCCCGCATCTATGCCGACCGCCTCATCGCCGAAGGGCTGATGAACGAAGGCGAATTCGAAAAGATGAAGGCAGACTGGCGCGGCCATCTGGAGCAGGAATTCGAAGCCGGCCAGAGCTACAAGCCGAACAAGGCCGACTGGCTGGACGGTCAGTGGTCGGGTCTGCGCGCTGCCGACAATGCCGATGAGCAGCGTCGTGGCAAGACCGGCGTGCCGATGAAGCAGCTGAAGGAAATCGGCAAGAAGCTGTCGACCATTCCGGAAGGCTTCACCGCGCACCGCACGATCCAGCGCTTCATGGAAAACCGCGCGCAGATGGTCGAGACCGGCGAAGGGATCGATTGGGCGATGGCCGAAGCCTTTGCCTTCGGTTCGCTTGCCGTCGATGGCCACAAGATCCGGCTTTCCGGTCAGGATTGCGAACGCGGCACCTTCTCGCAGCGTCACTCGGTTCTCTACGATCAGGAAACCGAAGAGCGTTACATTCCGCTGGCGAACCTGTCGCCGACCCAGGCTCGTTACGAAGTCATCAACTCGATGCTGTCGGAAGAAGCCGTTCTCGGTTTCGAATATGGTTACTCGCTGGCCCGTCCGAATGCGCTGACCCTCTGGGAAGCCCAGTTCGGCGACTTCGCCAACGGTGCGCAGGTGGTGTTCGACCAGTTCATTTCGTCTGGTGAACGCAAGTGGCTTCGCATGTCCGGCCTCGTCTGCCTTCTGCCGCATGGCTATGAAGGTCAGGGTCCGGAGCACTCTTCCGCCCGTCTGGAGCGTTTCCTCCAGCTTTGCGCCGAAGACAACATGCAGGTTGCCAACTGCACCACGCCTGCCAACTACTTCCACATTCTGCGCCGTCAGGTGAAGCGCGACTTCCGCAAGCCGCTGATCATGATGACGCCGAAGTCCCTACTGCGCCACAAGCGTGCGACCTCGTCTCTGACGGAAATGGCGGGCGAATCCTCCTTCCACCGTCTGCTGTGGGACGATGCGGAAGTCATCAAGGACGGTCCGATCAAGCTGCAGAAGGATTCCAAGATCCGTCGCGTCGTGCTCTGCACCGGCAAGGTCTATTACGACCTTCTGGAAGAGCGTGAGAAGCGCGGTGTGGACGATGTCTACCTGCTGCGTATCGAACAGCTCTATCCGTTCCCGGCCAAGGCGCTCATCAACGAGCTGTCCCGCTTCCGCAATGCGGAGATGGTCTGGTGCCAGGAAGAGCCGAAGAACATGGGCGCGTGGTCCTTCATCGACCCGTATCTCGAATGGGTTCTGGCGCATATCGACGCCAAGTACCAGAAGGTCCGTTACACGGGCCGTCCGGCTGCCGCCTCTCCGGCGACCGGCCTGATGTCCAAGCATCTGGCGCAGCTTGCTGCGTTCCTCGAAGACGCATTGGGAGAGTAACCGCTCTCCCGCTTCGACCCTCGCAACAAAGACACCTGAATAACGGAACGATAACATGGCCACTGAAATCCGCGTACCAACACTGGGTGAGTCCGTCAGCGAAGCAACTGTCGGCACCTGGTTCAAGAAAGTCGGCGACACCATCAAGGCTGACGAGCCGCTGGTCGAACTGGAAACCGACAAGGTTACCGTCGAAGTCCCAGCCCCTGCTTCCGGCGTTCTGACTGAAATCGTCGCCCAGAATGGTGAAACCGTCGGCCTCGACGCACTCCTCGGCCAGATCGCCGAAGGTGCTGCTGGTGCCGCAACCTCTGCACCGGCTCCGGCTGCTGCCGCTCCTGCTCCTGCTGCCGCTACGGCTCCTGCCGCAGCGCCTGCTGCTTCAGCACCGGCGCCTGCTGCATCCGGCTCGGTTCCGCCAGCGCCTGCTGCCGGCAAGCTCCTGTCCGAAAACAATCTGTCTGCCGATCATGTCGATGGTTCGGGCAAGCGCGGCCAGGTTCTGAAGGGTGACGTTCTGGCGGCTGTCGCCAAGGGCGTTTCCGCTCCGGCCGCTGCTCCGGCACCGGTCGCTGCACCGCGTCCGGTCTCTGCCGAGCAGGATGCCGTTCGCGAAGAGCGCGTGAAGATGACGCGCCTGCGCCAGACGATCGCCCGTCGCCTCAAGGACGCGCAGAACACCGCTGCCATGCTGACCACCTATAACGAGGTGGACATGAAGGCGGTCATGGATCTGCGCAACCGCTACAAGGACGTGTTCGAGAAGAAGCATGGCGTGAAGCTTGGCTTCATGGGCTTCTTCACCAAGGCCGTGACCCACGCGCTGAAGGAACTGCCTGCGGTCAACGCTGAGATCGACGGCAACGACATCATCTACAAGAATTATTGTCACGTCGGCATGGCTGTCGGCACGGACAAGGGTCTTGTCGTTCCGGTCATCCGCGATGCAGATCAGCTCTCCATCGCCGGCGTCGAAAAGGAACTCGGTCGTCTTGCCAAGGCAGCCCGCGATGGCTCGCTCGGCATGGCCGACATGCAGGGCGGTACCTTCACCATCACCAATGGTGGCGTCTATGGCTCGCTGATGTCCTCGCCGATCCTCAACGCACCGCAGTCCGGTATTCTCGGCATGCACAAGATCCAGGAGCGTCCGGTCGCCATCGGCGGTCAGGTCGTCATCCGTCCGATGATGTATCTGGCGCTCTCCTACGATCACCGCATCGTTGACGGCAAGGAAGCCGTGACCTTCCTCGTTCGCGTCAAGGAAAGCCTGGAAGATCCGGAACGTCTGGTTCTCGATCTCTAATCGACTTGCTTTTCGTTTCAGCGGGGTTTCAAGTGAAATCCCGCTGAATTCTCGTCAGGAGCGCCCTTCTTGGAACCGACATTTCTCGCCGCGTCGCCCTTTCTGCCGCTCATTGGCTTGAGCGTTCTGATTCTCGTGGTGCATGTGACGCTGCAGGCGCTGATCGCGACCAAGGAGCTTGGGCGCGAGTGGAATGCCAGTGCTCGCGACGATGATCGCAAGCCTACGGGCAAGCTTGCAGGCCGCGCCGAACGGGCTTCGGCCAATTTCCGCGAGACCTATCCGGCTTTCATCGCTTTGGCCTTCGGCGTGATCATGGCGGGCGATCCGTCCGGCATTGCACTGATCGGTGCCTGGATCTGGCTGGTGTGCCGCATCATCTACATTCCGCTTTATCTGATGGGCATCCCTTACGTGCGGTCGCTCGTCTGGGTAGGATCAATGAGCGGCTTGCTGCTGATGTTCTTCGTGTTGATGTTCTGAGGGCGGATAAATCATGCACCAGTATGTCATTGAACTTGCATCCCTGATGGCAATCTTTGCCTTCGCCATCGTCTCTCCCGGTGCGGACCTGGCCATGGTGATGCGCCAAGCCATGGTGCATGGACGTCGCGAAGCCATCATCACCAGCTTCGGCATCGGCACGTCCTTGATGTTCCACGTCACCTACACGATCCTCGGTCTTGGCCTGATCATCTCGCAGTCGATCTACCTCTTCAATATCGTCAAGTGGCTCGGCGTCGCCTACCTGATCTATATCGGCATCAAGGCCCTGCGCGCCGGCAAGATGGAGCTTCCAGAGGTTTCGGACAATGCGGTGGCGCATAAGCGCCAATCCGGCCTTAAATCCTTCACGCTCGGCTTTGCCGCCAATGCCTTGAACCCGAAGCCGGTCTTCTTCTTCCTGTCGATCTTCTCGACGGTGGTTCATGCCCACACGCCGGTCATGATCAAGTTCGGCTACGGCATCGTCATGGCAAGCTGCCTAATTGCATGGTTCGTCGGCGTCAGCCTGTTCATGACGACGCCGCGCATGCGTGCGGCCTTTGCGCGCGCCAGCCAGTGGATCGACCGCACCAGCGGCGTGGTCTTCATTGCGCTTGGCATCAAGCTCGCAACCGAAAAAGCAGCCTGACATGCAGTTGCGACACGGCAGGGTAGGCGCTGATGACTGAAGGTCCGGTTCTTCTCGTGACGGGTGGCAGCCGTGGTATTGGTGCGGCCACCGCGCGTCTTGCTGCCAAACGCGGCTGGCGTGTGCTCGTCAATTACGCCACCAACGAAGCGGCGGCACAAAGCGTGGCCGATGATATTGCCCGCGATGGCGGCACTGCCCATATCGTGCAGGGCGACACGGGAACGGAAGACGGCATCGCCTCGATCTTTGCCGCACTGGATAGCCGTTTCGGTTGCATCGACGGGCTGGTCAACAATGCCGGCGTGGTCGATCAGACGGCCCGCGTCGAGGAATTTTCGCGCGAGCGGCTCGACCGGATGTTTGCGATCAACGTTATCGGCAAGATCCGCTGCGCGTCCGAGGCGGTCAAGCGCATGTCCACCAAGCATGGTGGGCGGGGCGGATCGATCGTCAATATTTCATCGATGGCAGCGGTGCTGGGAAGTGGCGGCCAATATGTGGACTATGCCGCGTCCAAGGGTGCTGTGGACACGTTCACCATCGGCCTTTCGCGGGAAGTCGCAACTGAGGGCATTCGCGTCAACGCGATCCGTCCCGGCATCATCGATACCGACATCCATGCATCGGGTGGGCTGCCGAACCGCGCCACGGATCTGGCGCCCATCGTGCCCATGCAAAGACCCGGTACTGCTCAGGAGATCGCAGACGCGGTCCTCTACCTCCTTTCGCCCGAGGCGTCCTATGTGACGGGCGCTCTATTAAATGTGAGCGGCGGCAGATAGCTGCCCAACAATGAAGGAAATCAAATGGCTTATGATGTAGTTGTTATCGGTACCGGCCCCGGCGGTTATGTTTGCGCCGTCAAGGCTGCACAGCTCGGTCTCAAGGTCGCTGTGGTCGAGAAGCGCGCCACCTATGGCGGCACCTGCCTGAACGTTGGCTGCATTCCTTCCAAGGCTCTGCTGCATGCGTCTGAGATGTTCGCTCATGTTGCCCATGGCATAGACAGCCTCGGCATCGAAGTGGCGGCACCGACGCTCAACCTCAACAAGATGATGGGGCACAAGGACGGCGTGGTGAAGGCCAATGTCGATGGCGTGGCCTTCCTGTTCAAGAAGAACAAGATCGATGCCTTCCAGGGCACCGGCAAGGTCGTGTCCGCCGGTAAGGTCTCCGTCACCGCTGAAGATGGCTCCGTGCAGGAACTCGAAACCAAGAACATCGTGATTGCCACCGGTTCGGATGTCGCCGGCATTCCAGGCGTTCAGGTCGATCTCGACGAGCAGGTCATCGTCTCCTCGACCGGCGCAATCGCGCTTCCAAAGGTTCCGGAAAAGCTCATCGTCGTCGGCGGCGGTGTCATCGGTCTCGAACTCGGTTCCGTCTGGCAGCGCCTCGGCGCCAAGGTCACCGTCGTCGAATATCTCGACAACATTCTCGGCAGCATGGATGGCGAACTGTCCAAGCAGGCGCAGCGCCTGTTTGCCAAGCAGGGCATCGACTTCAAGCTCGGCGCCAAGGTGACGGCGGTCGAAAAGACCGGCACTGGCGCCAAGGTCACGTTCGAGCCGGTCAAGGGCGGCGCAGCCGAAACGCTGGAAGCCGATGTTGTTCTGATCTCCACCGGCCGCAAGCCTTACACCGACGGTCTCGGTCTTGCTGAGTCTGGCGTCGCGCTCGACAGCCGCGGCCGCGTCGAAATCGACGGTCACTACAAGACCAATGTTGCCGGCATCTATGCCATCGGCGACGTGGTCAAGGGCCCGATGCTGGCGCACAAGGCAGAAGATGAAGGCGTGGCGCTTGCCGAAATTCTCGCCGGTCAGCACGGTCACGTCAATTACGACGTCATTCCGGGCGTGGTCTACACCCAGCCGGAAGTCGCCTCCGTCGGCAAGACCGAAGAGGAACTGAAGGCCGCGGGCATTGCCTACAAGGTCGGCAAGTTCCCCTTCACCGCCAATGGCCGCGCGCGCGCCATGCAGGTGACGGACGGCTTCGTCAAGATCCTCGCCGACAAGGAAACCGACCGCGTTCTCGGTGGCCACATTCTCGGCTTCGGCGCTGGCGAACTGATTCAGGAAATCTCCGTGCTGATGGAATTCAGCGGCTCGTCGGAAGATCTGGGTCGTACCTGCCACGCTCACCCGACCATGTCGGAAGCGGTGAAGGAAGCGGCACTCGCAACCTTCTTCAAGCCGATCCACATGTAATCGCCGGACTCGGTCCCTCGGTTTTTTCAGGGGCCGAACATTACATTTTTGTAAGCTCAAAAGCCGCATCTTGTCCTTCTTGATGCGGCTTTTATTGTGAGCTCCATAAACCTCACAATGGAGCAACCTCATGGGTTCAACGACGGTCACCGGCTACAGCATACCGCAGAAGGCGCTCCATTGGACGATGGCGCTGCTGATCCTCTTCAACCTGATTTTTTCCGATGGCATGGAGCATTGGAACCGGCTGATGCGCCGTGGTGAGCCGATCACGCCGGATGATATTTCGTCGGCCAATATCCATGCCTATGTCGGCATCGCCGTTCTGGTTCTCTGTCTTGTGAGGCTCTGTCTTCGGCTGGTGCAGGGCGTGCCGGAGGCACCTGCGGACGAGCCGCCGATCGCCAAGCTTGTGGCCAAGGTCACGCACTGGGCCTTTTACGCGATCTTCATCCTCATGCCGATGAGCGGCATCGGCAAATATTACTTCGGCAATGATATTGCGGGTGAGCTGCATGGCGGGCCGATCAAGCTCCTGCTTTGGGCGCTTATCGTGCTCCACATTCTTGGCGTGCTGGTCCATCAGTTCTTCTGGCGCACCAACCTGTTGCGGCGCATGGCTTGAGGACTTCTCAACTATAAAGGGGCAAGCCGCTCGGCGTCGGCTTGCCCCTCTTAGAACGTCGATCAGATCGCGCTACGCCCTGATGGCGTGAAGATACTGGAAGTGCCGTTCATATTGCTCGAGCACATCCTGAATGAGTTCGTCCTTCGAGAACTCCATGACGTCATAATTCTGGCCGCCATCGAGAAGGTAGATCTCCGCCCGGTAGTAATAATCGGCGCGTTTGCGGTTGCTCTGGCTTTCGAAGAAGCTGTAGCCCGGGGTTTCGTAGCGGCGCATGCGCACACCATAGACGAATTCTTCCGGCTGGCCCGGCGCGACCGTCAGCTTCAGCTTGCCGGGTTCTTCCGCAAGCGTGGTGACCAGCGAGCGCTTTTCAAGTTCCGTTGCGACGGCGCGCAGTGCATCGGTGGCCGTCTCACGCATGAAGCGCTCTCCCTCGGCCTTCGAGGGATGGTGGAGAATACCCTGCAACTGGCGCTGCCAGGAGATGGCGTTGCGTGGTCTTAAGTTCTGGATAAGGGCATCCTGGCGCACACCCTCGCGCCGCAAGCCTTTCCACAGACCCCAGCACATCAAGAGCATCACGAAGGTGAAGGGAAGCGCACCAGCAATCGAGGCGGTTTGCAGGGCATCGAGGCCGCCTGCGTAAAGAAGGATCGCGCCAATGATGCCCGACGTGATCGCCCAGAAGACGCGACGCGCCACCGGTCCATCTTCGCGTCCACCCGATGTAAGCGTATCGATGACGAGGGCAGAGGAATCTGCGCCGGTGACGAAGAAGAAGACGATCAGCGCCATGGCGAACCAGGACACATAGAGACCCAAGGGGAACTGCTCGAGGAACACGAAGAGCGCCAGTGTCACGTCCTTCGAAACGGCGTCCGACACAGCCGTCGTGGCGCCTGTCAGGTGAAACGCGATCGCGGTATCGCCAAAGACCGTCATCCAGGCGAAACTGAAGCCTGCCGGCACCAGCAGAACGCCGGCGATGAATTCGCGGATGGTGCGGCCGCGCGAAATGCGGGCAATGAACATGCCGACGAAGGGCGACCAGGCGATCCACCAGCCCCAATAGAACAGCGTCCAGCTTCCCAGCCATTTGCTCGGACCTTCGTCCGGCGAATAGGCATACATGTAGAAGGTGCGCATGACGAAATGATCGAGATAGGCGCCGAGGTTCTGGACGAAGGCGCGCATCAGGAAGGTCGTCGGCCCCATGACGAAGACGAAGAGCATCAGCGCCACGGCCATCAGCATGTTGAGGTTCGACAGGAACTTGATGCCCTTGTCGAGACCGGTCGCCACCGAAATGGTCGCCATGGCGGTGATGATGGCGATGAGCGGCAGTTGAACCCAGAAGTTGATCGGCCAGCCGAGAACATGGTTGAAACCGGCATTGACCTGCAACACGCCGAGCCCAAGCGATGTCGCGACACCGAAAAGCGTGCCGATGACAGCAAAGACATCGACGGCATTGCCGATCGGGCCATAGATGCGGTCACCGATCAGCGGGTAGAGAGCGGACCGCATGGTAAGCGGCAGGCCGTGGCGGAAGGAGAAGTAAGCCAGCGACAGGCCGATCACCGCATAAACGGCCCAGGCATGCAGACCCCAATGGAAATAGCTGATTTCCATGGCGGTTCTCGCCGCCTCGATCGTTGCGGGATCCCCGGTTGGCGGTGCGGTAAAGTGCTTGATGGGTTCGGCGACACCGAAGAAGACGAGCCCGATGCCCATGCCCGCGGCAAAGAGCATGGAGAACCATGCGCCATAGCTGAAATCCGGGTCCGCATGGTTCGGGCCAAGCTTGATGCGGCCATAGCTTGAGCAGCCGAGATAGAGCATGAAGATCAGAAAGATTGCCACTGACAGCAGGTAGATCCAGCCGAGTTCGGTGACGATCCAGGACTGCACTCCGCTGAAGACGCTGGCGGAACCTTGCGGCCAGATGACGCCGGCCAGAACGAAGATGGCGGTCAGACCGACCGACCAGAAAAATACGGGTTTGTTGACACCTTCCATCAACCCCACAGGCTTTGTGTCTTCTGAAGCTTGTTCTTCGCCCATGTGTTTTCCCTCTCAATCTACAACTTGAATATGTGCCTGTCAGGCAGGCGCGGATGCCCCACGCGAACCGCGCCCATGCCGCAAATGTATTGCGCGCCAAATAGTTGCGTGTGTCTGTCTGTTTTCGGACACGGCTTGCTAATACACGCGGAAGCCGAGCCAGCCGAGGTCGCAGCAGCGTCGGATTGTCGCGTATCCGCGCGTCGGGAAAAGGACCATAGTCCCTCTTGGGGACACCGAGGTGGAAGGCGAAGCGTTGGTGACGAAAGATTTGAGCGACATATTGCCGGGCGCGGATTGGCGCGATTGCTTTGAGGGGAAGGTGGACGACCACCGGCCGCATTCGCTCGATGTCGCTCGGCGTCTCCTCGATCATCCGCCGGCTTGGATCAACGGGTTGATGGCGCTTCGCAACAGTATCGTCGCAGTCTTCGATTTGAAAATGGTGGCGCTGGCGGCAGGCGAGTCAGCCGGCGGGTTTCCTGTCATCTCGTCTTCACCGGAGCGCACGGTTCTCGGCTTCGACGACCGCCATCTGGATTTCAGGATCGTGGTGGATCTAGAAGAAAGGACAGGCGGCACTTTGGTCCGCGTGACCACTCTGGTTCGGCGCAAGAACCTGTTCGGGCGGATGTACCTTCTCGCCGTCGGGCCGTTTCACCGGCGCATCGTGCCGGCAACGATGCGGCCCTTTTGCCGGGATGTTCGTCCCGCTCTGGTCTAGGAGCGCGTTTAAAGCGCGTCGCGATCTTTCAGATTCGCTCCATACGCTTTAAGTCCTTGTTTTGTCGCATGTCGTGATCGCAAAACCGCTGCACACTTTTGCGCGACATGCTTTAGTTCACGCGGGTCAGCGTAAAGCCCTTCTTCCGCAAAAGTTCGATCACGCCTTCATTGCCGGGCAAATGAAGTGCGCCGACGGCCATGAAGACGCCGCCCTGATCGAGATGGCTTTCGGCCCGGTCTGCCATCACGTGGTTGCGGTCGGTGATCAGCCGTTGTTCGAAGGCGGCGTAACCATCGTCGCCCTTGTTGTTCTCGTCCGGATCAATGCTCTTCATCATCGGCGTGACCATGCCGATCTCGCCCTTCAGATAAAGATCGATCATGGTGGCCATGATGTCCTGCATCCGGTCGCCCATGCGCAGCATCTCGATCAGCGACTGCACGTGGAAGGTCATCGGCAGATCGGACAGGGCGCTCATCTGTTCCACCAGCGTTTCCAGCCCGACGAGTTGCTTGCCCTCTTTCAGCGCATCATTGGCAAGCTTCATGTCGAGGAACTCCGCGCCCTTGGCCTTGCGCGCCAGTTCGCAGGCGGGCAGGGCCACGAAGCTTGAGAGGATCCAGGGCTTCATCTTGATCACCGCATTCAGCGGAATGCCGCGCGCCTTCAGGCCGGTTTCGAGCTTTGCCACATCGTCCGCAGACAGCATGTCGGTGATGGACTTGCCATCGACAAACATGGTCAAGTCAGGGCGGGCAAGAAGCGAGGCGCCTGCCTTCTTCTCGCTGGTGATCTCGTCGGACTCGACGATGACGGTTTTGGCCTTGGCAAAGGCTTCTTTCGCGCCCTTTGGCATATCGACCACGCGGGGATCGGCAAGGTGCATGGTGCCGAGAAGCCAGGAGGGGTCCTTGCCATCCTTCTCGATCTTCCAGAGCGTGCCTTCGCCATTTGGGATTTTCGAAGCCTCGGCGACGATGGCTGCGTAAGCTTGTGGGTCGGTCTTCTGCATCGCCACCAGGATGTCGCTGCCGCCGCAGGCATCGGCCTGTTGTTCGGCGGCATTGGCATCCGAGAGGGTCAGAAGCGTCATCAGCAGAATGGAGAGTGCAGCCAGATGCAGTGCGGCCAAGAGCCACAAAAGTGCGTTGCCGAACCGGCCCATCAGTAGCGCTGTCAGGCCTTGCGGCCGCAAGAGAACGGTCATCGAATCACCTCCGTCTGCACCTTATGGCTTATAGGAGCGCGCCTTTGCACGGACGGTTAATGCTCATGGTTTACAAAGCGTTAACAAGAATTATGCCCTTGGATGGGCCTTGTCGTAGATGTCGAGGAGCCGTGCCGTATCGACACCGGTATAGATCTGCGTCGTCGACAGGCTGGCATGGCCCAAGAGTTCCTGGATGGTGCGAAGATCGCCGCCGCCCGCCAGAAGGTGAGTGGCGAAGGAATGGCGCAGCGCATGCGGCGTGGCATTGTCCGGCAGGTTGAAGGCGCCGCGAAGCTTCTGCATTTCGCGCTGGATGATCGCCGGCTGGAGCTTGCCGCCGCGTGCGCCGAGGAAAAGCGGTTCGTCGCTGGCGAGCGCATAGGGGCAGAGCTTGCGATAGGTTTCCACCGCCTCCAGCACGACGGGCAGCAGCGGCACGAGGCGCATCTTCTTGCCTTTACCGATGACGCGCAGACTTCTGGTACCTGCTGGAAAATCGCCGGGCTTCAGATCGAGCGCTTCGGAAATGCGTAGACCGCAGCCATAGAGCAGCGCCAGCACCGCGGCGTTGCGCGCTGCGATCCACGGTTCTTCAGCCAGTTGCCCTTCCTGCGTGGTGATCCTGAGCGCCTGACCATCGGTCAAGGGTTTGGGCAGGGACTTTGGCTGTTTGGGTGCGCGCATGGCAGTGGCCCCTGCGGCATTGACGAGCCCGGTCTTTTCCAGAAAGCGCAGGAGCGAGCGCAGGCCCGCGAGGTTTCGGCC
Organism: Agrobacterium sp. CNPSo 3708; assembly: GCF_028674915.1. Classification (NCBI taxonomy): domain Bacteria; kingdom Pseudomonadati; phylum Pseudomonadota; class Alphaproteobacteria; order Hyphomicrobiales; family Rhizobiaceae; genus Agrobacterium; species Agrobacterium sp. CNPSo 3708. The sequence continues at coordinate 85,575 of NZ_JAQZSF010000007.1, read as the reverse complement.
AAGCGATCGCGCGCCGGTTCCCTCCTTGCGGCGGGCGGCTAGAAAGGCGCGCAGATCGGTGGCGCGGAGATTTTCGATATCCTTGATGCGGGCCGGATGGCCGTTATAGCCGGTCATGAAGATCAGGAACTGGCGCGTGTCGCGCTCATAGGCATCCAGCGTGTGCTCTGACAGACGCCGCTCGTCTTCCAGAGCAGCCAGCCATTCCCGGCGCTTTTCTAGAAGGTCCGGATCGGCAAAGGTGAGAATTTCGTCCACGTCATGCATCCCTTTGTCTTTGGGCATTCATCATAGGCTCACGCGGTCAGTATTTGGTTAAAGGCGCGATAACGCGGTGGGAAGCTCCGATCATGATATGTGTGAAAACCGTTCCGATTTCCGCAACGATGCTATAGAGGTTCCCTTTTCGTTTCCTAAAGGACAATGTCGCCGCAACCATGGCAGACGATTCGACCGATCTTTTCGGGGCTCTGTTTGGCCCGACCTCCGGCGGCGTGAAGCCCGGTAGTGGCGGGCCAACCATCGCCGTTCCCGTTCTGGTGCCGATGCCGGCGCCCGGGCCCTATAGCTATGGCGTGCCGGAGGATATGGTGGTGGAGCCTGGCTCCATCGTGCAGGTACCGCTTGGTCCCAGACAGGTCATCGGCGTGGTGTGGGACAAGAATGACGGGCCGCCCGTCGATCCCAAGAAGCTTCGTCCGATCACAAAGACATTCGACTGCCCGCCGCTTCGCGAAGAAATGCGTCGCTTCATCGATTGGGTGGCCTCCTATACGCTCTCTCCGCCCGGACTGGTGGCGAAGATGGCATTGCGGGCGCCCGCCGCCTTCGATCCCGAGCCGATGGTCGAAGGATTGCGGCTGACCGAAGCCCGGCCGGAACGGCTGACCCCTGCACGCGAACGGGTGATCGAGCTTGCCGGCGAAGGCCATGGCTGGACGCGGAGCGGCCTTGCCCATGCGGCGGGTGTTTCCACCAGCGTGGTCGAGGGTCTTGCCAAGCAGGGTGTGTTCGAGACCGTCTTCCTGCCAGCGCCGCCGGTGGTGGCGGAGCCTGACCCCGAATATTCGCCAGCGCGACTGGAAGGGCCGCAAAGGCAAGCGGCCTCCGAAATTCTGGAGGATGTGCGCAAGGGTGGCTTTGCCGTTTCGCTGATCGATGGCGTGACGGGGTCTGGCAAGACGGAAGTCTACTTCGAAGCGGTTGCCGAGACTTTGCGCCAAGGCAAGCAGGTGTTGATCCTTTTGCCGGAAATCGCTCTGACCGCCGCCTTTCTCGACCGGTTTCAGGATCGATTCGGCTCGCGCCCGGCAGAGTGGCATTCGGATGTCTCGCCGCGCATGCGCGAACGGGTCTGGCGGCAAGCGGTGACGGGTGAGGTGAGAGTGGTTGCGGGTGCGCGTTCGGCACTCTTCCTGCCTTTCGACAATCTCGGCCTCATCATCGTCGATGAAGAGCATGATCCAGCCTACAAGCAGGAAGATCGTGTCTTCTATAATGCGCGCGACATGGCAGTGGTGCGGGCTCGGATTGGCGATTTTCCCATCGTGCTGGTTTCGGCCACGCCATCGGTGGAAAGCCAGGTCAACGGCAATTCCGGTCGTTACAATACCATTCATCTTCATACACGCTTTGGCGATGCGGCGATGCCGGATCTGCATCTGGTCGATATGCGCCGCCACCCGCCCGAACGTGGCGGCTTCCTCTCTCCTGTCCTGCTGCGCGGCATTGCCAAGACGATCGAGAAGGGCGAGCAGGCTCTGCTTTTCCTCAATCGACGTGGCTACGCACCCCTGACGCTTTGCCGGGTGTGCGGCCATCGCTTCCAGTGCCCGCAGTGCTCAAGCTGGCTGGTGGAGCATCGCTTCCGCAGCCAACTCCAGTGCCATCAATGCGGCTATAGCGAACCGACCCCGGATCATTGCCCGGAATGCGGGACCTTCGATCATCTCGCGGCCTGTGGTCCGGGCGTCGAGCGCATCGCCGAAGAGGTCGAGAAGCATTTCCCTGAAGCCCGCACCATCGTGCTGTCCTCCGACCTGATGGGCGTGAAGCGCCTGCGGCTGGAATTGGAAGCGATCGTAAAGGGTGAGGCGGATATCGTCATCGGTACGCAGCTCGTCGCCAAGGGCCACAATTTCCCGCTGATGACGCTGGTCGGCATTGTCGATGCCGATCTCGGGCTGGCAAATGGCGATCCGCGGGCGGCAGAGCGCACCTTCCAACTTCTGTCGCAGGTGACGGGCCGCGCCGGGCGCACCGGGCGCAAGAGCCATGGCCTGCTGCAGACCTATCAGCCGCAGCATCCGGTGATGCAGGCGATCGTGTCGGGCGATGCTGAGGCCTTCTACGACCGCGAGATCATCGAGCGGGAAAAGGCGATGCTGCCGCCCTTTGGACGCCTTGCCTCCATCATCGTGTCGGCTGATAGCAGGGCGGAAGCAGAAACCCATGCGCGTGCGCTTCGCGCCTCCGCGCCGCAAGCGCCGGGCATCATGCTGCTTGGTCCGGCGGAAGCGCCGCTGGCACTCATCCGCGGGCGGCACCGTTTCCGGCTTCTGGTGCATGGCAAGCGCAATTCCGACATGCAGTCCTTCCTGCGGGCGATGATCACCAATGGCCCGAAGGAGCGCGGCTCCATCCATGTACAGACCGATATCGATCCGCAAAGCTTCCTGTGACGGGGTCGGACGCAACCATCTTTCGGCATCGTTCCTGTCATGGCATAAGGCGGCCAAGGGATTCGCAATTTGGGGGCGCAATAATGGAGTTTTACTTTCCGACAGAACTCGGTGAGCAGCTAGCTTTTTTTGCAGCGGTTGTGTCGTCGCTGATCGGCCTGGTGGTGATGTTTGCGCCGATGATCACCTTTCGCCTCTTCGGCCTGCAGGTGGCGGGCGAACGTCGTGACGGGCTGGTGCTGATCCGCTCTTGCCTTGCCGGTTTCTATCTCGGTCTTGGCGCGTCGGCACTGCTTCTCGCCCAGCCGATGGTCTACCTTGCCTTTGGTGGCGCATTCGCGCTTGCCTCTTTCGGCGCGCTGCTCTCCATCCTCTCCGATGGAGGCGCAACGATCCGCAATTCTTTACTTCTGGTTGTGCATGCCGCGCTCGCTGCTCTTCCGCTGATGTATGTCTTCGGACTGGTCTAATGTACGATTTGAAGCATTTCTTTCCGGTATCAGCGTCACAAGCGCGTCATTGGGAAAATTAAACGGCATTCCCCCTTGCCCAAAAGAAGGTTTCCGCTATTACGCGTGTTGCGAGTCCCGGCGTCCTATGCTAGACGGACCGCGAAATCGAGATAAGGCAGGGGGGAATTCCAGCCTTTTTCGGGGAAATTGAAACGAATTCAAGAATTTGACGAAGCCGATCGCTCGGCTGCGTTTTCTTGGATGAATAGCAGGGAAAAATTGCCCGTGGCAGATACCTCCCATGGAACATCCGGTGTAGCGGAAAGGTATGCGTCTTCGCTTTTCGAGCTTGCCTTGGAAGCGGGTGTTGTTGAGGCAGTCGGTGCCGATCTCGACAGGTTTCAGGCCTTGCTCGATGAAAGTGACGACTTGAAGCGTCTGGTTGTGAGCCCGGTCTTCTCTGCGGAAGATCAGTCGAAGGCCATCTCGGCCATCGCTGAAAAGGCTGGCATTTCCGGTCTTGCTGCCAATTTCCTTAAGGTCGTGGCCAATAACCGCCGCCTGTTTGCCGTTCCCGGCATGATTGCCTCCTACCGTACCACTGCTGCTGCTCACCGCGGCGAAATTGTTGCCGAAGTTACTTCGGCGCATGCGCTCGATGAAGCGCAGGAAACTGAACTGAAAGCGGCGCTCAAGAGTGTGACCGGCAAGGATGTGACGATCGATCTTACGGTTGATCCCTCCCTGCTTGGCGGTCTCATCGTTAAGGTCGGTTCACGCCAGATCGATACGTCTCTTCGCACCAAACTTTCCACCCTTAAGCTTGCACTGAAAGAGGTTGGCTGATGGATATCCGCGCCGCGGAAATTTCCGCAATTCTGAAAGATCAAATCAAAAATTTCGGCAACGAGGCGGAAGTCTCCGAAGTCGGCCAGGTTCTGTCCGTTGGTGACGGTATTGCTCGCGTTTACGGCCTCGACAATGTCCAGGCTGGTGAAATGGTCGAGTTCCCCGGCGGCATTCGCGGCATGGCGCTGAACCTTGAAGCCGACAATGTCGGTGTTGTTATTTTCGGTTCCGACCGTGACATCAAGGAAGGCGACATCGTCAAGCGCACCGGCGCGATCGTTGACGTTCCTGTCGGTCCTGAGCTGCTCGGCCGCGTCGTTGACGCTCTCGGCAACCCGATCGACGGCAAGGGCCCGATCAATGCGACTGAACGCCGCCGCGTCGACGTCAAGGCTCCTGGCATCATTCCGCGCAAGTCGGTTCATGAGCCGATGTCGACCGGCCTCAAGGCTATTGACGCTCTGATCCCGGTTGGTCGTGGCCAGCGCGAGCTCGTCATCGGCGACCGCCAGACCGGCAAGACCGCCATCATTCTCGACACGTTCCTGAACCAGAAGCCGATCCACGACAACGGCCCGGACAACGACAAGCTGTACTGCGTCTACGTCGCCGTCGGCCAGAAGCGTTCGACCGTTGCCCAGTTCGTCAAGGTTCTGGAAGAGCGTGGCGCTCTGCAATACTCCATCATCATCGCGGCAACCGCATCCGACGCTGCTCCGATGCAGTTCCTGGCTCCGTTTGCCGGTTGCGCCATGGGCGAATACTTCCGTGACAACGGCAAGCATGCCCTGATCGCCTATGACGATCTTTCCAAGCAGGCTGTCGCCTACCGTCAGATGTCGCTTCTTCTGCGTCGTCCTCCGGGCCGCGAAGCTTACCCTGGCGACGTTTTCTATCTGCACTCGCGTCTTCTCGAGCGCGCTGCCAAGATGAGCGACGAAATGGGTTCCGGTTCGCTGACGGCTCTGCCGGTCATCGAAACCCAGGGCAACGACGTTTCCGCCTTCATTCCGACCAACGTGATCTCGATCACCGACGGCCAGATCTTCCTCGAAACCGACCTGTTCTATCAGGGTATCCGTCCGGCTGTTAACGTCGGTCTGTCGGTTTCGCGCGTTGGTTCTGCCGCTCAGATCAAGGCCATGAAGCAGGTTGCCGGCTCGATCAAGGGTGAACTTGCCCAGTATCGTGAAATGGCAGCATTCGCCCAGTTCGGTTCGGATCTCGATGCCTCCACCCAGCGCCTGCTGAACCGTGGTGCGCGTCTGACCGAGCTTCTGAAGCAGCCGCAGTTCTCTCCGCTCAAGACGGAAGAGCAGGTTGCGGTGATCTTCGCTGGCGTCAATGGCTACCTCGATAAGGTCGCGGTCAACCAGATCGGCAAGTTCGAACAGGGTCTGCTCTCCTACCTTCATTCCGAAGGCAAGGCGATCCTCGACACCATCCGCACGGAAAAGGCTATCAGCGACGATACCAAGGGCAAGCTCAAGGCTGCTCTCGATAACTTCGCCAAGTCTTTCTCCTGATTAGGCTCTGACTGGGACGGATAACGGATGCCTTCACTAAAGGATCTGAAAAACCGCATTGCCTCCGTAAAGGCGACGCAGAAGATAACCAAGGCGATGAAAATGGTCGCCGCGGCGAAGCTTCGGCGCGCCCAGGAAGCTGCGGAGGCCGCCCGCCCTTACTCGCAGCGCATGAGCGCCGTGCTGGCCAACATCGCTCAGGCGGTGGAAGCCGATGTCGCTCCGGCGCTGATGACCGGAACCGGCAAGGACGATGTGCATCTGCTCGTCGTCTGCACGGCCGAGCGCGGTCTTTGCGGCGGTTTCAACTCACAGATTTCCCGCTTTGCCCGCGATCAAGCCCGCAAGCTGATGGCGCAGGGTAAGACGGTCAAGATCATCACGGTCGGCAAGAAGGGCTATGACAGCCTGCGTCGCGAATTCTCGTCCAACATCATCGAGCGCATTGAACTGCGTGACGTGAAGCGGGTGGGCTTTGCCAATGCCGATACGATCGCCAAGAACATCATTGCCCGTTTCAACGCTGGCGAGTTCGATGTCTGCACGCTGATCTATTCGGAGTTCAAGTCCGTGATCAGCCAGATCCCGACCGGCCTCCAGCTGATCCCGGCTGCTGTTCCGACGGTCGAACAGGCAGCGACCAGCAACACGGCGATCTACGAATACGAGCCGGATGCGGCCTCCATTCTGGAAGACCTCATTCCGCGCAACATTTCCGTTCAGGTTTTCCGCGCACTGCTGGAAAACGTGGCTGGCGAAATGGGTGCAAAGATGAGCGCGATGGACAACGCAACCCGCAATGCCGGTGAAATGATCCACAAGTTGACGCTCTCCTACAACCGTCAGCGTCAGGCTCAGATCACCAAGGAACTCATCGAAATCATTTCGGGCGCGGAAGCGCTCTGAGGTAAGGAAAGAGGGTAAGGATAATGGCTCAGGCAGCTACCCCCATTAAGACCGCAGCGACCCAGGGCGCTACCGGCAAGGTTACGCAGGTTATCGGCGCTGTCGTGGACGTTGCGTTCGAAGGCGAACTGCCGGCGATCCTGAACGCGCTCGAAACCGACAACAACGGCAACCGCCTTGTTCTCGAAGTTGCGCAGCACCTTGGCGAAAACGTCGTTCGTACGATCGCGATGGACTCGACCGAAGGTCTGGTTCGTGGCCAGCCGGTGGCTAACACCGGTTCGCCGATTTCGGTTCCGGTTGGTCTTGAGACGCTCGGCCGTATCATGAACGTCATCGGCGAGCCGGTTGACGAAGCTGGTCCGCTGAACACGGCAACCAAGCGCTCTATCCACCAGGAAGCCCCTGCCTACGTCGACCAGTCGACGGAATCGGAAATCCTCGTCACCGGCATCAAGGTCGTCGACCTGCTGGCACCTTACGCAAAGGGCGGCAAGATCGGCCTGTTCGGCGGCGCTGGCGTCGGCAAGACGGTTCTGATCATGGAACTCATCAACAACGTCGCCAAGGCGCATGGCGGTTACTCCGTCTTCGCAGGTGTGGGTGAGCGTACCCGTGAAGGTAACGACCTTTACCACGAAATGATCGAGTCCGGCGTGAACAAGCACGGCGGTGGCGAAGGCTCAAAGGCTGCTCTCGTTTACGGCCAGATGAACGAGCCGCCAGGCGCACGTGCCCGCGTTGCTCTGACCGGTCTGACGATCGCTGAAAACTTCCGTGACGAAGGCCAGGACGTTCTGTTCTTCGTGGACAACATCTTCCGCTTCACGCAGGCTGGCTCGGAAGTGTCCGCTCTGCTCGGCCGTATCCCGTCTGCAGTTGGTTATCAGCCGACGCTTGCCACGGACATGGGCCAGATGCAGGAACGCATTACCACCACGACCAAGGGTTCGATCACCTCGGTTCAGGCCATTTACGTTCCCGCCGACGACTTGACCGACCCGGCACCTGCAACCTCGTTCGCCCACCTGGACGCAACGACGGTTCTGTCGCGCTCGATCGCCGAAAAGGGTATCTACCCGGCTGTTGACCCGCTCGACTCCACCTCGCGCATGCTCGACCCGCTGATCGTTGGCGAAGAGCACTACGAAGTGGCTCGTAAGGTTCAGTCGACCCTGCAGCGCTACAAGGCTCTTCAGGACATCATCGCCATCCTCGGCATGGATGAACTGTCGGAAGAAGACAAGCTGTCGGTTGCCCGCGCCCGTAAGATCGAGCGCTTCCTGTCCCAGCCGTTCTTCGTTGCCGAAGTCTTCACCGGTTCTCCGGGCAAGCTCGTGGCTCTCGAAGACACGATCAAGGGCTTCAAGGGTCTCGTCAACGGCGAGTACGACCACCTGCCGGAAGCGGCATTCTACATGGTCGGCTCCATGGACGAAGCCATCGAGAAGGCAAAGAAGCTGGCTGGCGAAGCCGCTTGATGTGATTGAACTGGTGCGCGGTTTTTCGCCGCGCGCCGTTGCCCCCCGCGACATCGTCTGTCGCGCAATCAGAAGAAGTGAATAGCCATGGCCGACACTTTCAAATTCGAACTTGTTTCTCCTGAGCGTCTCTTAGTTTCCGAGACGGTCAGCGAGGTCGTGATTCCGGCGACGGAAGGCGAAATGACGGTTCTGGTAAACCATGCGCCGGTCATGACCACGATCAAGCCCGGCATCGTGCGGGTAAAGACGGCGTCCGGCGAAACCCACAAATATGTGGTGTTCGGCGGTTTTGCCGACATCCTGCCAACCGGCTGCACGCTGCTTGCAGAGTCGGCCGTCTCGGCTGACGACATGAGCCCCGATGATCTGCAGAAGCGCATCGCGACGGCCCGTTCGGAGATCGAGGAAGGCAACCACCATCACGATCACCTGACGAAGCTGGAAAAGCACCTTTACGAGCTGACGAACCTGCACGAGGTTCTCGTCGCCGCTTGAAAGGACCGGGCGGGGTCGCGCGAGCACCCGTCCACATAGGAAATGAGAAAAAAGCGGTCCTGGTGACCGCTTTTTTTTATGTTGGCGCGCCGCTCTCAACGGTGGAAATATCCAGCGCAGCATAAATAGCTACAGGGCGTCGAATGCGACTGTCGACGTTCCCGACGGCTTTCAGGCCGATGACGTCACCCGGCTTATGTCACATCCTATCTCAGGGACAATCAGAGCGCCGCGCGTGCTATTGGACGCACAAAGGATGCTCTATCTTCGTTGATCGGCGCGTTGAGCTTTCCGCAAATCGGATGCGATTTTCGCCCAGATGCTGTCGGCCTTCAGAACTCCGTCCATTCCGCGGCAACGACGGCCGGTGCCGCTGAACCATGGCGTCGAGCCGGCGCGGGTCTCACAGCTGTGAAGACCTCTCGGGCAGGAGCAGGCGCAGCAGCCGGGGCTCCGGTCGCGAATCCCACATCAAACTGTGTCAGGAGTTGGCGGAGCGTCTCCGCCTCACGTGCAAGCCCATGGCTGGCTGCCGTCGTCTCTTCCACCATGGCGGCGTTCTTCTGCGTGGCCTGGTCCATGAGGTTGACGGCGTTGTTGATTTCGCTGAGGCCTGACGCCTGTTCGCGTGCCGCTTCGACAATGGCCGCCACGTTGGTGTCGATCAACTCGACCTGGGATGCGATATCCTTCAGGGCCTCGCCCGTTTCGCCCACCAGCCCCACACCGCGCGCCACATGCGCGCCTGATGCATTGATCAGTTGCCTGATCTCCTTGGCCGCTGCGGCGGAGCGTTGGGCAAGATCGCGCACCTCCTGCGCCACGACAGCAAAACCCTTGCCGGACTCGCCCGCGCGCGCCGCCTCAACGCCAGCATTCAGCGCCAGAAGGTTTGTCTGAAAGGCGATACTGTCGATGACGGTGATGATGTTGGTGATTTCACCGGCGGAATGGGAGATGGCGTCCATGGCGGCGATGGCACGTTGAACGATCTCACCGGAGCGCTCGGCGTTCGCCTTCGTCGCGCTGACGAGGCGGCCCGCCTCATCGGCCCGCTGGCTGGCGTCCGCGCCCGTGGTGGTGATTTCCTCGAGCGCTGCGGCGCTCTCCTCCAGAGAGGCGGCCTGCTGCTCCGTGCGCTGCGCAAGCTGGTCTGCGGCGACACGGATCTCTGCCGAGCCGGAGGCGATGATCTCCGAGTTCTGCGCCACGGTCTGCATCGTAATGCGCAGCTTCTCGATGACCTCGTTGAAGTCGCTTCTGAGCTTCTCCATGCTGGGCACGAATGGGGTGTCGAGCCTCTGGCGCAGATTGCCTTCAGCGAGTGCGCGCAGTGCCAGGCCGAGAGTCGAGATCGCGCTCATGCGTGGTGTCACGTCGGTGGCAAATTTCACCACCTTCACCACCGCGCCCCTGTCGTCAAGGATAGGATTGTAGGCTGCCTGGATCCAGACCTCTTTGCCATCCTTGCCAAATCGGACGAACTCGTCGGAGATGAATTCACCGGAGGCCAGCCGTCGCCAGAAATCGCGATAGGCCTCCGAGGTGGCATAGGCTTGCTCGCAGAACATGCGGTGATGACGGCCCTGGATATCGTTTAAGCCATAGCCCAGAGTACGACAGAAATTTTCGTTGGCGGTGATGATGTCGCCTGCTGGTGTGAACTCGATGACCGCCTGGGAGCGGGAGATCGCCTCCAGCTTGCTGTTATCCTCTTTTGCCTTCAGCTTCTTCTGCGTGATGTCGCTGGCGATCTTCACCACCTTGTAGGGCTTGTTGCCGCGAAAGACGGGATTGTAGGACGCCTCGATCCAGATTTCTCGCCCGTCTTTGCGCAGCCGCTTGAACTCGCCGGTCTTGAAGGAACCTGACGCAAGCGCGCTCCAGAAGTCACGGTAGTCTGGGGAGGTGACAAAGTCCTGATCACAAAAGATCCGGTGGTGCTTTCCCACGATGTCGGACAGTTCATAGCCCAGTGCAGCACAGAAATTCGCGTTTGCATCCAGCACATTGCCGTGCAGATCGAATTCGATCACGGCTTGCGATGCGGAGAATGCCTTTAAAACATTGGTCTTGTCTGCGCTCTTTACCAGCCAAAACATTTTCTTCTCCAGGACAGCCGAAATGTTGAGGTCGTGCTCCTGGTTAACTGAGCACAAGAACGCCCGTTACTTGCGCATCGGCCGGATCGATTATGCGCTCGTCTAAGTGTATTAGAGCAAATTAATATTAAAAGTTTCTTTCTTAGCGCGAGCGCAATAATGACGTGTAGAAAATACTCTTGTGTGGTGCGGTGATGGCTTCGGAGGTCAGCGGGATCAATCCGGTGTCTCGCTCCGCAAGGCCTCCAGGGAAAAGCAAAAAGCCGCGCGGAGCTGTCCGCACGGCTTTGATGATTGGTCTTGAAGATGAGGTGCCGATCAGGCGGCCAGTTCATCCATATCGGTTCCCTTGAACATCTTGGCGAGGTTCAGGAAGCAGATCATGCCATGCTCGTTGGCAATGATGCCTTCGGAGAAGGACTTGTCGAAGGAGGCGGAAACTTCCGGAACCGGTTGAACCTGGCTCGCCGGGATGGTCAGAATGTCGGAGACGCGGTCGACCAGCATGCCGATGACCATGTTGTGCACTTCGGCAACGACGATGGCGCTGCGCTCATTGGCAACCGTGCTCGTCATGCCAAGCTTGTAAGCCAGATCGATGATCGGAATGACCGAGCCGCGCAGGTTCATGACGCCGATCACATCCGGTGGAGCATGCGGGATGGGCGTGGACGGTGCCCAGCCGCGGATTTCGCGGATCGTGGTCGTCTTGACGCAGAATTCCTGATCGTGAAGACGAAACGCTATGATTTCGAGGGTTTCGCCGCCGAAGTTTGTCGAGTTGATCATTGCCATCAGAATTCTTCCCAATCCTTTTGTGTCGGAGCCAGAGCAAGAGAACCGGATGTCGCGTAGACCGCGGGTTTCGGCTTCCTCTCCGGAGCGCGCGCAACGGGCGTTCTTTGTTCCAGCTTCACTGGTTGATTCGTAACAGAAGAATGTTTCTCAAATCTAAATTGCGCGAGAAGTTCGTGCAGGACATGCGCTTCATGCGCGAGGCCGTGGCTGGAGCCGGTCGTCTGCTCCACCATCGCGGCATTTTGCTGAGTGTTGGTGTCCATGGCTTCAACGGCGTGGTTGATTTCCTTGATGCCGTTGGCCTGGTCATGCGCCGTCTCGACGATCGCCGCGACATTGGTGTCGATCTCCGCCACCTGGCCGACGATCTTGCTCAGCGCGTTGCCGGTCTCGCCGACGAGATCGACGCCTTCCTTTACCTGCGAGGCGGAGGTGTTGATCAGCGTCTTGATTTCTTTTGCCGCATTGGCCGAGCGTTGCGCCAATTCACGCACTTCCTGCGCCACGACCGCAAAGCCCTTGCCGGCTTCTCCGGCGCGTGCCGCTTCGACACCGGCGTTCAGTGCAAGCAGGTTGGTCTGGAAGGCAATGTCATCGATGACGCCGATGATGTTGCCGATCTCGTTGGAGGATTGCGAGATGCGGCCCATGGCATCGATTGCCTTGCCGACGATGAGGCCCGACTGTTCCGCATCAGCCTTCGTATTGGCAACGAGGCGGCCTGATTCTTCGGCACGCTCGGCGTTTTGCGCCACGGTGCGAGTGATCTCGTGCAATGCCGCCGAGGTTTGTTCAAGTGCCGCCGCCTGCTGTTCGGTACGCCGCGCGAGGTTGTCGGTGGCGTCGCTGATTTCACGCGCACCCATGGTAATGCTGCTGGTGCTTTTCGCCACATCGCGCATTGCGCCTTGAAGCTTTTCCAGCGAGGCGTTTAGATCGTGGCGAACTTTTTCCAGCGTCGGGGTAAAGGGTACGGAGATCGTGCCTGTCAGGTCACCATTCGACAATGCCGTCAGGCTGGCGGCAAGATCGTCCACAGCCACAACGCGATCGGTCACGTCGGTCGCGTATTTGACGATCTTGAACACCTTGCCGTTCTCATCGAAGATCGGATTGTAGGATGCTTGGATCCAGATCGGCTTGCCGCTTTTACTCAAGCGCTTGTACTCGGCTGCGGTAAATGTGCCGCCAGCCAGAGTCTTCCAGAATTCATTGTAGGACGGATCGTTGCGGACGCTGTCTTCGCAGAAAATGCGGTGATGCTTTCCCTGAATTTCTTCAAGTTTGTAGCCGACGGCATCGAGGAAATTCTGGTTCGCCGTGATGATGTCGCCGGTCGGGGTGAATTCGATGATGGCCTGCACACGCGAAATCGCCTCCAGCTTCCCGGCATCTTCGGACGCTTTCCGCTTCGTTTCGGTGATGACGGTTGCAAGCTTGACGACGCTCTTGACGCTGCCGCCGGCCATGACCGGATTGTAGGAGGCCTCGATCCAGACTTCCTGTCCGCCATTGGCGATCCGCTTATACTGACGCTTGTCGAAACGGCCAGCCGCGAGATTTTTCCAGAACTGCCGGTAATCATCGCTGTTTGCGTAGGACGGTTCGCAAAACATGCTGTGGTGCTTGCCGATCAACTCATCGGCTGTGTAACCCATCGCGGCGCAGAAATTCTCATTCGCAGACAGGATTTTTCCAGAAGTGTCAAATTCGATAATCGCCAGAGAACGACCAAGAGCGGCTAGAACCGCCTTGGCATGGGTTCCAGGAAGAGAAAGCATTCAGTGAACTCCATCACTCACGGTTCAACCGCAAGGTCACACCACTATTGCGTTGCGTGCAGACAAGAGCCTTAAGCGCAACCGGCGCGGATGGTTCAGGGCAACAACAATTGTTTTAGCCCATCAAATTTAAAAATCTCTGAATTTTGAAGGGTTTGACTATTCTCGCGATGCTACCTGCCGAACTCCTAAGGTTCACGCAAAAGTTGCTCAATATTCCTTCTCATAGAAGACGCCGGCGGCGCCTTCTCCATCTCCACCGGCGGAGCCGCGCAGCTTCACGCCACGGCCGACATCGAGATTGATGATCGCCTTGGCGCCGGAATCACCGCTCTGCTCAAGCTCGAGATAGGTTCTGTCGTTGATATATTTGCCGGCGGAGACACGCGCGCGTCCCTCGGCGTCGGTGGAGATATCGAGATCGTCAATGCCCAGATTGCTGCGCAGGCTGTCGAAAAGAGAAGTGGAGCGGCCGCCGGCGAGTTGGCTTGCCGCATCTGCCAGCCGTGCAATCTGCAAGGGCGAGAGTTTCGACATGGACTGGCCGAAGATCAGCTGCGCCATGATCTCGTCCTGTGGCAGCGCGGGAGAGGAGCTGAAGGCGAAGGACGGATCGTTTGCATTGCCGCTGACGGTGACCGTCACGGTGTTGGAGCCTACGGTGGAGTCGGCAGACATATTGAGAACGGGGATCAGGCCGCCGCCGAACGTGATGTCGCCATTGGTGAAATCAAGTCGACGGGTCAGAATTTCCAACCGGCCGCGGCGCATGGTGAAACCGCCAGAGACCTGTGGGTTCGCCGCCGTGCCGCGAACCGTCAGATTGCCGTTCAGCTCGGCGTCGACACCACGACCGCGCACGAAAATGCCACTTGGCGCATTGATCTGAAGATCGAGACCAATGGAGGACGAGGTGCCGTCGCCACCCTGGTCGGACCGCAGTTCAGCGTCCTGACGCCGGACCGCAGGAGGTGCGTTCTTGTGCTTGATGTCGATTTCCGTCAGCGAGGCCGGCAGGCGCTCAGGAATGGTGATGGCGCTCTTATCCAGCGTGATCGTTCCGGCCAGCATGGGCGAGGTCAGTACCGGCCCCTTCAACGTCACTGTACCGCTGGCCTGAGTGGAGAACAGCGTACCGTCCACGTATGTGGCGCGGTTCAGCGTGAGGCTGAGATCAGCCGGGAAACCCGCGCCGGGATTGATGCCGATGGTGCCGGAGCCCGAGAGCGTGCCGCCGCCTGACATGGCGCCCGTCAGCCGCGAAATGGTGGCGACATCGCGGTTAAAGCTGATCGTCGCGGCTATATTGTTGATGGTCAGATTGCGGCGAACATCAGTCACGCGGGCGCCGTCCGTGGTGATCGTGCCCGTCACCGATGGCGCGGTTGCCGTGCCTTCGATGCGAATATCGACAGCAGCGGAGCCGTTGACGACGAAGCCCTGGGCGGATGTCTGGGCTGCGAGCGCGGCAAAGGGAATATTGCCCTTGAAGCTCATGGCAAGCGGTCGGTCACCAGCAAGGCCGAGCGTACCGCCGCCGGAAAGCGCCAGGCCGCCACCTGCGGATAGCGTCGTATCAAGCCGCAACGTCTGCCCGGCATAACGGCCATTCGCCTTGATGCCCAAGGGGCCAAGGCCTGCGGCGCGTGTCTGGGCCACCGCTGCATCCGACCAGGTCAAATCGTAATCGACAGCCGGATCGGTCGCTGCCCCTTTTGCCACGACCGTGCCGGAAATGGTGCCTGCGGCATCGAGCCCCGGCGAGAAAGCATTGGCAAGATTGGCGGGCAGCGCGCGGATGGCGACGTTAAGATCAAGCGTGGACCCAGCCGTCCCGTTGACATCGACCCGCCCGTTGCCTGTCTGGATGGTGAGGCCTGCGATACGGGCAGCGCCGTTTTCGATGGCGATCACAGTGGGGGCGGCAAGCCGCACCGGAATGCCGCGCGGCGTTGCCGAGAAGGCGTCCACGGAGACGGTCATCGGCGAGGCACCGGTGTTTGCCCGACCTTTGAGCACCAGCGGCGCATTGTCATAACGACCGTTGAGATCAAATGTGGTGGCGTTGGCGGCGTGATCGATGTCAAGCGTGATGCCGGAGAGGGCCGCGGCACCCGCATCGATCTTGTCCGCCTTTACATTGCCGTTGATGGCGAGCGCCAGAAGATCGTCCACCTTCAGATCGGCCACCAGTCCGGCAATCGTCGTGGTGCCCTGCCGGAGGGTGTTGCCGCTGGCGCGGATGGTGGCGGCAATCTTGCCATTGGTATTGCTAATGGCGACATCGCCCTTCAGGTCGCCGCTTGCCTGCTGGGCGGCAAGCGCTGCCAAGAGCGAAATATCGGGGAAATCGAAGGAGAGGTCGCCGGATGGCAGGAATTGCGGCGTCAGTTGCAGCTTGCCGGTCAAGACATTCGGGCCGACCTTGACGTTCAGCTCCGGAATGGCCGTGCCTTCACCCGTCTGCACGAGCGCGGCAGAGGCATCGATCGGCTGGTTGTCGAGCGTACCGGTCGCCTGGAACTTGGCTTGCGGGGCTGCGACATCCGCCTTGCCGCTGGCGGAAACCTTGAGCGATTGCAGCGAGCGTCCCGCCAATGTTGCACGGGCCGCCGAGAGATTGGCGGTGAAATCCGCCGCATTGATCGGGCCGTTTGCCTCCAGCGAAAAGTCGAGCGAACCTTGCGCCCGCGGTGACAGCTTCTGCAGCGAGGGCAGGCGGCCGGAGAGTTTTGCGCCGATCGTGCCATTGTCGAGGGTCACATCGCCATTGGCTTCAAGCGTGCTCGATTTCACCACAAGGTTTTCAAGGCTGGTTGCGCCGCCGATGAGGCTGTTGACATAGCCGTCAATCGCAATCGTCCCGTCGAATTTCTCAGACAGACCAGCCGGCAGTACGGAGGGCAGCACGAAGAGGCGCAAGTTGGATGAGACGCGGCCCTCGGTGAGATCGTAGGAGCCACTTGCCGTGCCGCCGATGCTGGCGCTTTCCAGTGTGGCGCCTTCAAAGGCGATGGATTGCGGCGAGACGCGCAAGGGCGCGCTGAGCTTCAACGGTGCCTTGACGGCGCGCTCCAGATCGGGCGCGGTCAGCGCCGACTGATCGACGGCAAGCAGCGTGCGGATCGTGCCGGTGCGGCTGGCAACATTCAGATCGTCGCTGGTTGCGGTCAGCTTCACACCCTGAAGCGTGCCTTGCGGCGCGGTGAGCGAGCGCAGCGACACGACGGTGTTCAATCTGGCCGCATCGGCATTGCCGCGCAGGCTGAGATCGATGCCATCGACCAGCGCCTCAACCTCGTCCTGCCCAAGCGGCAGGCGCACATCGACGGGGCCGTTGGTGCCGATCAGATTGGCGGTAAGATCGTTCTGGCCTTGGGGATCGATGCTGCCGGAGGCCGTCAGGATCAGAGCGCCGGTTTCCAGATTGCCGCTTTCGACGCTGATGCGCCCTTCCGGCGAAATGGATGTGGCAAGGTCGATCTTGGTCTCTCCGGTAAAGAGCTGGCGCATCAGTGGTGGCAGCAGCCGATCCGGCTCCCCGCCGCCCTGCAGCGTGATCCGGCGCGTTCCATCGGATGCGAGGCTATGACGGCCATCAAGCGTCAGGACCTGATTTCCGCCAACGGAGCCGACGAGCTTGCCCGTCCAGTCCGATAGCGGTCCATCGCCATTGAGGTCGATCGAGACGGCGGGAGCGCCGGGAAGACGCAACAGATTGGCGAGCAGACCGCCTTCCGGCTCGTTCAACAGCGCCTTGAGTTTCAGCACGTTCTCGCCCGGAACATAGGCGAAGTCGGCGTCGATCGAGGCGCGCTGTTCGTCCTTGCGGGTGACGGAGAGGGAGGCTGTGATCGTGTCGGATGCGGCATAGCCATGGCCGGATGCGCTGAGCGAGAACGGACGGCCGGCAAGCTTCTGGCCAAGTTCGATATTCGGCAGGGAGAGATCGTCAATGGCCACTTCGACAGGCAGGGTGAAGCTGCCGGAACTCTGATCGGCCGGTTCCGTCGATGGAAGAGGGAGACGATCGACGGTGATAGTGGCGGCTGTCAGCTTCTCGGCATGGAATTTACCGGTCAGGAGATCGAGCGGCGACCAGTCGAGCTCGACGCCGTTGAGCTTGGCATAGGGGCCATCCCGATCGGCAATCGTCACCGCGTCCAGCCGCAGCCTGCCGCTCAACAGGCCTTCCGGCGGCGAAATGGTGATCGTCCGATCCTTGCTGGAGGCAAGCCGTGAGACTTCGTCTGCTACGAAACGTGCGCCGAAGGGGCTCAAGCCCAGGAAAAGAACCACCACCGCAACAAGGGCGATAGCCCCGAGTGCGATATAGGCGAACCACTTCAGCAATCGAATCAGCATTGTCATGAAGGATAATCTACACTTCGCTTCGTCGTCGTGACAGGTGTGGACATTGTGCCTTTGAGAGGCCAAGCCCGGCGTGGTTGGCTATACCTTCTTCAGCGTCAGAAGGCTTGTCCGATACCGGCGTAGATGCCGAAGCTGCTGCCGTTCGGATATTTCTCCAGCGGCATGGCGACATCAAGACGCAAAGGTCCGAAAGGTGTCTGATAGCGAAGGCCAATGCCAGCGCCGGCACGGATATCGGAAAAATCCGGGGTGATCTCGGAGGAGACGATCCCCGCGTCGACGAAGGGCACGATGCCGATGGTCTCGGTCACCTTGATGCGTGCTTCCAGCGAGGTGACGATATAGGAGCGCCCGCCGGTCGCTTCGCCATTGGCCGCATAGGGCGAGATTTCCTGGTAACTGTAACCGCGCACCGAGCCGCCACCGCCCGCAAAGAAGCGGCGTGTGGTGGGAATATCTTCCAGAGAGCCGCCGCCAACCAGCACGCCGCCTGCGAGCTTGCCCGCCAGCACCACCTGATCATCCGAGCCGAGGCCGAGATAGCCTGTGGTCGAGCCCTCGAGCGAACTGAAGATCGTGCCGTTCAAGGCTTCATAGCTTGGCGTGGCCGCAATCGAGGCGCGGAAGCCCTGCGTCGGGTTGAGCTTGTCATTGCGCTTGTCGCGGACAAATTCCAGGGGGACCGAGGTCGTCAGATACTGGTTTTCACCGAACGCATCCTCGGTGTTTTCCCACTCGACTTCGAGACCGGCAGATGCGGTGTCGTAGTCGTTGAAATCATAGGCAAAGCCAGCATAGGCCGTCACCGTCTGGGCGTCGTAGCTATCCGGATGCTCGGTCTTGGCTTTCAGGCTCGCGGTGAAGGTGGTCTCAGGCGTAAAGATCCCGGGCTTCACGAAGGTGATGCCGGCGGAATAATCCATGTCCTGAACGGTGGACGCTTCCCCAAGGCGCGTGACGGCACCTTCGATGCGGAGCGACTCGGCTTTTCCAAAGAGGTTCCGGTGGCCCCAATAGCCCTGCAATCCAGCGCCTTCGGTGGTCGAATATTGCGCGCCGACACCGAAATAGCGGAACTTGCCCTCCGACACTTCGATGGTCAGCGGCAATGTTCCGTTCGGCGCCAGCGTGTTGGCTTCCTTGATGGAGATGCTCGAAAAGACGCCGAGCTTGCGCAATCTGTCAGAGGCCTTGCGCAGTCTTTCCGGCGAGTAGGGCTCGCCGCTGTTCAAGCGCGAGTATCGGCGGATGAAGTCGGCATCAACGGCCCGGTCGCCCTTGACCGTCACATCCCCCGTTGCGGCGATAGGGCCGGCTTCTGCCACCATGGTCAGATCGACTGTGTTGTTAGCGTGGTTGGCGACGGCCTCGCGCTTGGTCAGCTTGGCGAAGGGCCGGCTTTCGGACTTCAGGTCTTCGATCAGCTTGTTGCCGGCGCGAATGATGGCGAGGGAGCCTGCGTCCCCGCCGGTCACGAGACCATATTCAGCGGGTGTGTGCCCGCCCACTTCACCCTCAAATCGTACGGTGCCGAGCGTGAAGACCGGTCCCGGCGTCACATCGATAACGATCGGCACAGGCCCAGAGGTGTTGAAGGTCGGAACGGGCGGGATGGAATCGATATCCTGCCCGGCAATGGTGATCTTGACGATGCCGCCATAGCGCGCGTTCTCATAAAGGGCCGCAACCAGCCTATCGCGATCGTCCTTGGCGCGGATCAAAAGCCCAAGATCGCCCGATGCCGGCTTGTCCGGCTCTGCTACCAGAAGAGAACTCTTTTCCAGACTGTCGCGCAGCTTGCTATCCGCACCCGGTGTGTTGAGGGTCACGGTAAATTTGACGGGATTGAGAACTTCATTCTCTTTGTCGTCGTCGGAGCCCCACAGCTGGATGCCGAAGATCTTCAGCGCGAAGGCCTCGCGCACGAAACCCGGAGAACAGGTAACGGCTGCCGCCACCGCCAATGCAGTGCCTGCCCTCCAGTACGCAATACTCTTCCGTTGGTCAGTCCGCTTGTTTGGCATACGCTGCTTTATGGTTGAGCATTTATTATTGCTCCCGCCCGTTTATCCTTCGTTAAAGCGCGTGGCGATCCAAAACAAATCGCGCGCTCCGCCTCCCGTCCGTCGCAAACCTGCGGCGCAGACAACGGCTTTGCCGTTTTGCGCTGGCTGCTGTTACCCTCAAATTTAATCATAAATCCGACACAGGGGGCACCCCAAAAACGGTCACATGCGTGTGGAAACAAAAAAGCCCCGGTTTTTGCCGGGGCTTCTGATGCAATTGTGCCACGCCTTAGCGGCAACGTGCCGTGTAGCGCTGACCGTACTGGTCGCGATAGTAGCAATAGCCCGGCTCGGACGCGCGACCGATAAGGTAGCCCGTCGCGCCACCAATCAGACCGCCGACTGCCGCGCCGCGCACGTTACCGGTAATCGCGCCACCAGCCAGCGCACCGATCACTGCGCCGCCACCAGTGGTCTTTTCGGTCTGCGTGCAGCTTGCGAGCGCCAGACCCATAACAGCAAAAACAACAGCCTTCTTCATGAACTCTCTCCACGTTACATTTGAGCTCGATGGCTCTCGGTAGGCGTCCCAATACATCTGCGGCGACTGCTACCTCCGACCGCTGCAGATATCTAACAAGTCGAGTGTTACTGTGGAAGCCCCCATTTAAGGCTGCGCTCCCCTGGTCAATCGATTGTGCCCTACTCAACGGCGCGTTGATTAAAAGGTTCCAAATTTTTTAGCAGTTTGACATGAATCAAGTTTGTCATTCCTTTAGAGTCTTATAAGAATATTGGAACGGTTCAAAAGTGGAGGCGAATTGACGCAGCGATGCAATATCGGCGTCAAGGGGGTTGACGGTTCAAGGAGGTGGACCGAAAACGCTTGCACGTATTCTGGAGCATGGAATGGACTTCGAGGCATATTTCAAGACCGAACTGGATGGCTTGCATTCGGAAGGCCGCTACCGCGTTTTTGCCGACCTCGAGCGGCAACAGGGACATTTTCCGAAGGCAACCCGTTACACCGCCGATGGTGAAAAGCGCGACGTCACGGTCTGGTGCTCCAACGACTATCTCGGCATGGGTCAGAACCCCAAGGTGATCGAGGCGATGAAAGCCGCGATCGATCACTGTGGCGCGGGTGCGGGAGGCACCCGGAATATCTCTGGCACCAGCCATTATCACGTCAAACTCGAGCGCGAACTTGCCGATCTGCACGGCAAGGAATCGGCGCTGATCTTCACTTCCGGTTACATCTCTAACTGGGCGACGCTTGGTACGCTTGGTCAGAAGATCCCTGGCCTGATCATCTTCTCGGATGCGCTGAACCATGCCTCGATGATCGAGGGCATTCGTTACGGCCGCTGCGAGAAGGTCATCTGGAAGCACAACGATCTGGAAGATCTGGAAGCCAAGCTGAAGGCCGCCGATCCGGCAGCACCCAAGCTGATCGCCTTCGAATCGGTCTACTCCATGGATGGCGATATTTCGCCGATCAAGGAGATCTGCGATCTCGCCGACAAGTACGGCGCCATGACCTATCTCGATGAAGTGCATGCGGTCGGCATGTATGGCCCGCGCGGTGGCGGCATCGCCGAACGCGAAGGCCTGATGGACCGCCTGACGATCATCGAAGGAACGCTCGGCAAAGCTTTCGGTGTGATGGGCGGCTATATTGCAGCGTCGGAAGCGCTCTGCGACTTCATCCGTTCCTTTGCCTCCGGCTTCATCTTTACGACAGCACTTCCGCCGTCTTTGGCAGCCGGTGCCGTGGCTTCGATCCAGCACCTGAAGGCCAGCCCCTTCGAGCGTGCCCGTCATCAGGAGCGCGTGCGCACGCTGCGTTCCATGCTGGACGCGAGCGGCATTCCGCATATGGCAAACCCCAGCCACATCGTTCCGGTGATGGTGGGCGATGCCGCCAAGTGCAAATGGATTTCCGATATCCTGCTCGATGACCATGGGGTCTATGTGCAGCCGATCAATTATCCGACCGTGCCGCGCAAGACGGAGCGTCTGCGCATCACGCCGACCCCGCTTCACACCAATGCGGATCTGGAAGGTCTGGTCGGTGCGCTTCATCAGCTGTGGTCGCGTTGCGCGCTGGCGCGGGCTGTCGCCTGATCGTCACCTCGTCTTTCTGAAAAGGGGCGCAGCTTGCCGGCTGCGCCCCTTTTTACGTTTTAATGCTCAAGCATTTCCTGGACGATCTCCTTGCCCGACAGGGATGACGGGTAGTAGGTCGGCCAATTGGTCAGCTCCTTCAGCACCGTGGCGCGGTCATCACCCCAATAGAGGTGGTAGTGGCCAGCCTTTTGCGGCGCGATGGTGTGGTCGCTGAACTGGATATATTGCGGTGCGGATGCATCGCCGCCGGTCTTCTTGAAGATGTAGCGAACGCCGCGATTTCCCTTCTTGTAGGTCAGGATTTCGTAACCGTCGCTGGCATACTTGCCTTCGGTGGCCTTGCCGCCCCGATAGAAGGTCACGTCGTCGCCCTTGATGGTGATGCGGTTGACGTCGGTCTTGTAGCCGACATCATATTCCTCACGAAACGCCTTGGCGCTCTTCTTGCCGTGCTCGGCCTTGTGCTGCATCACCGGATCGAGCGTGCCATCCACCAGATAGGGATAGACCGACTGCCAATCGCCTTCCCAATCGGAGAGCGGGCGCTCCTTCACGGCGCTGTCCTCGAAGTAGCCCTTATAGACGTCGCTGGAGCCGTGCGAGTGCCCATGGGAATGGTTATGGGCGTGGTTGTGGCTTTCGGACTTTGCCGGCGCTGATTTCTCCTGTGCCGCCGCGGCAGTGGACAGAAGCAGCAACGCGCTGACGGAGAGGGCGAGGGCTTGCGTGAGTTTCATCGTGTTTCCTCATTTGTGATGTAATAACGTAACAAGACGCGACATAACGAGAAAGCTGGGGCGTGGCAAGTCGGGATCGACATTTTACGCACAGCTACGCGCCCGATGGCGTCCACCGGGTCGTCGTCCTGTCGATCACCTGTGAGGAGAGGCCCTAAGCGGCCTTCTGCTTCTGCCGGATCACATCCTCGGCATAGGCGCGGGCTTGCGTGTCGGCGGCCAGAATGGCATCGATCGTATCGGCTGGCCTGCCATCATTCATCCGCTCCATAACGGATTCAACCGTATCGGCCATATGCAGGAAGCCGATCTTGCCATCGACGAAGGCGTGGAAGGCGGTTTCCTCCGCGGCATTCAATACTGCACCCTGCACGCCGCCGCGTTGCAGCGCCAGACGCGCGAGCCTGATCGAGGGGAAACGGTCCTCGTCCGGTGCCTCGAAATCCAGCCGTGCCAGCTTGGCAAAATCCAATCGCTCGACATCGAGCGTGCCGCGGCCGGGATAGGTCAGGGCATAGGCGATCGCCGTGCGCATATCCGGGCAGCCGAGCTGGGCGATGACCGAACCGTCGGTATAGGCCACCATGGAATGAATGATGGATTGCGGATGGACGATCACTTCGATCTGCGAGGGCTCAAGGTCGAAAAGATATTTCGCCTCGATCATTTCCAGCGCCTTGTTGAACATGGAGGCACTGCCAATCGAGACTTTCAAGCCCATGGACCAGTTGGGATGGGCGCGCGCGATCTCGGCGGTGACGTCATCCATCTGCTCGCGGCTCCAGGTGCGGAACGGGCCGCCGGATGCGGTGAGGACGATGCGCTCCACCTTGTCGCGGTTCTGAGGCTCCAGGCACTGGAAGATGGCGCTGTGTTCGCTATCGACCGGGATCAGCGTGCCGCTGCCCTCGCGCATGGTGGAGATGAAGACATCGCCGCCGGTGACGAGGCACTCCTTGTTGGCGAGTGCGATATTGGCACCGCGACGCGCGGCTGTGAGCGTCGGTTCAAGCCCGGGCGTGCCGGCAATCGCCGCCATGACCCAATCGGCCTCCAGGCTTGCGGCTTCCTGCAAGCCGCTTTTGCCCGATGCGACGGCAATGCCGCTTCCGGCCAGTGCGTCTTTCAGTTCGGCATATTTTTCGTCATCGGCGGTGACGGCGAGCTTCACGCCAAGTTCGCGCGCCTGTTCAGCCAGCAACGCCACATTGCCTGCCCCTGTCAGCCCCAAGATCTCGAAGCGATCGCGTCCGCCAAGCTGGCGGATGACATCCAGCGTGTTCGTTCCAATTGAGCCGGTGGCGCCGAGGACGGTCAGTTTTTCAGGCGGGGTGCTGCCCTTTTGGCGTGTCATGTGAAATCCGACTTTGGTGGAAACTGTTACCTCATGGCTCTACAAGCGAAACCGGGGCAGAACAAGGTCAAAGCCTGTCAGCGATTTTTCGCCACTATTGCGTCCTCTTCCTCACCGATGACATCTGCGTGCGTCGCTTGCCAATAATGGTGTGAGCATGCAGGTTGTGTGGCTTGATGCGACGCGCCCTGACGCATTGGATACGGCATTGATAAATAGAGGATTTTCATGAAGCGATTTTTGATCTCCAGCGGCTGGATTTTCGTCATCACCCTGTTGCTGGTGCTTGTTTTCATTCCCTTCGATCCGCGCATCTCGGAGCGGGCGCAGGCGCTTCCCGGCTCAATCGTCGGCTTCAACAAAGCGATCACCGATTTTGGCACCTTTCGCTGGATGCTCTACAGCACCGGGCTCTTTGCCATCCTTGCCTATATTGCCGCGCGCTTTCTGCTGGCGAGCCCCTATTCGGGGAGGCTGCGCACCGCATGGCGGCTCTTTGCCTATTTCTTCCTGACGATCGGCAGCGCCAGCATCTTCGTGCATCTTTTGAAATTCCTGATCGGACGTGGACGTCCCGAACTCTATGCCGAGATCGGCGCCTACAGCCTGACGCCATTTACCGGCGACAATCTCTATGAGAGCTTTCCCTCCGGCCATTCCACGGCGGCGGGTGCCTTCTTCGGCGCCTTTGCCATGCTGATCCCGCGCTTTCGCTATGTGTTCATGGCGCTGGCGCTCGTCATCGGCGTTTCGCGGGTGATCGTCGGGGCGCATTATCCAAGCGATGTGGCGGCGGGCCTTCTGCTCGGCATCTGGACGGCCATGCTCTTCGCCTTTATCTTCGCGCGCAAGGAATGGTTGTTCCGTTTGATCAAGGGCTGGCCCTATCCGAAGAACACGCCGCTTCCGCCTGCCGATCAGGCATGATGACACAGGACATTGCCATGCCAAGCGACGACCACGACGACGCCCAGGCGATAGAGACCACGGTTGCCATCGTCGGCGGTGGGCCGGCGGGCATGATGCTCGGTCTGCTTCTGGCGCGGGCGGGGATCGATGTCACCGTCATCGAAAAGCATGGCGATTTTCTGCGCGATTTTCGCGGCGATACGATCCACCCCTCGACGATTGCACTCATCGAGCAACTGGGTTTTGCCCAGGAATTTCTGGCGCTGCCGCATACCAAGGCGGAGAAGCTGCATGCGGATGTTGGCGGTCACAAGCGCACCATCGCGGATTTCTCCTGGCTGCCGGTCAAACACAAGTTCATCGCCTTCATGCCGCAATGGGATTTTTTGAACTTTCTCGCTGGCAAGGCCGGACAGTTCGAGAGCTTCCGCCTGTTGCACAATGCGGCTGTCAGCGACCTTATCGAGACCAAGGGGAAGGTGAGCGGCCTCAAGCTCTCCACGCCCTCCGGCGTCCTTACCGTGAAGGCCGATCTGGTCGTTGGTGCCGATGGCCGCAATTCCACGGTGCGCGACAAGGCCGGGCTGCATGTCGAGCGCTTCGGCGTTCCGACGGAAGTTCTGTGGATGCGGCTTTCGAAACAGCCGGGCGATCCCAACGAGACCATGGGCCATGCCGGCCCGCAGCAGGGCTTCGTGCTGATCGATCGTGGAGACTACTGGCAATGCGGCTATGTGGTACGCCGCGGCGTGTATTCCGAGATCAGCGAGAAAGGCATCGAAGCTTTCCGCACACGTGTCGCCGAGGTCTGCCCGCTGCCCGCCGAGCGGCTGCAGGAGATCAAGAGCTTCGACGATGTGTATCTTCTCACCGTCCGCATCGACCGGCTGACGCAATGGTGGAAGCCCGGCTTGATCTGCATCGGCGACGCCGCGCACGCCATGTCGCCGATTGGCGGTGTGGGCGTCAATCTCGCCATTCAGGATGCGGTGGCGGCGGCCAATATTCTGGTGCCGGCTTTTCGCGATCGGGGCGTCGTTTCCGATGACGATCTGGCGGCGATCGAACAGCGCCGGACCTTTCCGACGAAAGCCACGCAGAAGCTGCAATTGATGATGCGCAGCAAGAACCGCAAGGACCACGAGTCGGCCCCCAAGGCCAAAGGTCCGCCCGCCTTCGTGCGCGCGATAATGCGCTTTCCGCTGCTTGCGCATCTGGCGGGCCGCCTGATCGGGCTTGGGTTTAGGCGCGAGAGGATCAACTAATAAGCGGGCTGTCGGGCGTGGGGGTGCCTTGGAGACACCACACGTTTCCGGCTGATTCGGCCTTCAACACAGTGCGAAAACCTCTCCGCCGTCATCCTCGGCCTTGAGCCGAGGATCCACTGGTAGGATCGTAAACGCTTGAAAATGTGGATCCTCGGGTCAAGCCCGAGGATGACGAGGTGGAGGGATTTATCCCCATAACAACCTTGTGCGGAAGACGCCTTCTGACCTCAGGTGACTGGATACGCGGCCGTTGCTGTAAGGGCTGAAACCCTATTCATCGTCCATCTGATGCTCAGCATAGAGCCTACGCAGAACGCGCGCCGTGCCGTTGGCGCCATCGAGATCAAGGCTGATCTCGCCGGGCTCCGGTAGCGCCAGTGCTGCCCTGATCGCCTCTGCCATGGTCTGCGGCGAGATGGCGCTTTCCTCCAGCACCTGGGCAAGGCCAAGCTTTTCCAGACGCGAGGCGCGGGCGCCCTGTTCGGTTTCTCCGCCAGCAGCGAAGGGGATGAGCAGCGAACGGCATTTGGCCTGCAGGATATCGCAGACGGTGTTATAGCCGGCCTGCGAGATGGAGAGCTTGGCACCCGAGAGAAGGCTGGCGAAATCCTTGCGGAAGCGGAAGACGGAGATCGTTTCGCCGGCTTGAGCCGAGATCGCATCGAAATCCGCCTGCGGCATGTTGGGGCCGGTGATCAGGCACCAGGTTTTCAGTTCGGGGATGTTGGGTGCGGCGGCAAGCGCTGCTTTCAGAAGCGCACCGCCCACGGCGCCGCCGCCTGCCGAAACCGCCACGTCGAAACGCTCCTGCGGCGGCTGTGGTTTTGCTGGGGCAACAAGGCCTGTATAGACAATGCGCTGGCTGATCTGTTCGGCAAGCGGAAGGGTCTCTTCCAGCCGTACGAAGTTCGGATCGCCATGGACGAGCACCGTGTCGAAGTGCTTCTTGACGAGATCGATGGTCTCTTCGTCGCGGCCGGGCTTGGCACGCTCCTGCAGGATATCGCGCAGCGACGTCATCACCAGTGGGCGCTTGATGCTTTTCTCGATGGCGGCGAGCAGCGGCAGCAGTTCGAAACGCACTTGTCTGCGGCCAAAGGGAAAGGCCTCGATGATGACGATGTCCGGCATGGCGCCGTGATAGGCACCGAGCAGCATGCTGGTACGATTGTCCTTGAAGGCATCGTCCACCGGCGCGCCATTGGCATCGACGAGGCCTGCAAAATTGCCATCGGCCACCGCCACCGGCGGCAGTTCGACATGGCGTATGCCTTCTCCCGGAAAGCCCGGAACCGGCGTTCCGCCTGTCACCATCGTCACGTCGAAACCATCGGCGACCAGTGCATGGGCCACGCGGCTGGCGCGGGCGATATGGCCGATGCCGAGGAGATGCTGGACATAGAAGAACACGCGAGGTGCTTGTGTAGCGTCGGTGGCAGTGGTCACGGGGTCTTCTCCCATTCCTGTTCGAAGAGATTTTTGAGGTCGGTGATGCTGGTGCGGTGATCGAAGGCGGTGCGCACGCGGTGTTCGGCGGCAGCGCCCAGCCTTGATCTCAGTGCCGGATCGGAGATGGCACGCTCCAGCGCTTTCGAGACGGCGGCTCCGTTTTCGGGCTCTGTCAGCAGGCCGTTTTCGCCATCCACGAAGAATTCCGGAATGCCCGAAATATTGGTGGAGACGCAGGTCAGCGCCTGGCTCGCGGCTTCCACGAGAACATTCGGCAGGCCGTCGCGGTCGCCATCGGCGGTGATGCGGCAGGCGAGCGCAAAGAGATCGGCCTTGCGATAGTGCTCCAGCACCTGTTTCTGATCCATCGCGCCTGTCCAGATGATCCTGTCGGCAATACCCAGTTGCTCGGCGAGCGCTTTCAGCGCCGCCAGTTCGTCGCCGCCACCAATATGGGTGAAGCGCCAGTGCAGAGACTGTGGCAGGGCGGCAAGCGCCTTCAGCAGAATGTCGATGCCCTTCTTCTTCACCGCGCGGCCAACGCTCAGAATCTGCACCGGATCGGCGGGGTCTGAGCCATCGCGTGGCGGGCGGGTACCCTCCATCGGCGGGAAGCGCGTGAGGTCGAGGCCGTGATAGCTTAAGTGCACCGTGGCTGGAGTGGGCGACAGGGCCTGCAGATGGCGATAGCCACTGGCGGTGCAGGTTACCGCCCAACGGGCGCTGCCGAGCTTGTAGGCGAGATCGGCATCCGTCGAAGTCCAGATATCCTTGGCATGGGCCGAGATCGTCCACGGAATGCCGGTGATCAGATGCGTATAGGCGGCAACGGAAGCGGGCGTGTGGATGAAGTGGACGTGCAGCCAGCCGGCATCCCGCGGCCATTCATGGGAGAGCACCGCCGCCTGACCGAATCGGCGGAAGCGGTTGCGCGAAACGTCGTGGCGGAGATCGTGGAGGAATTGGCGCAGCGCCTTGCCGAAGCCGGGCTTCTTCCGGCACGCCCACAGCGCTTTCAGCACGCGCAGCGGTTCCTCATGCAGATATTCCGGCAGGTAGGTGACGGGCGCGCGAATTTCGTCATGCACCGGATGGCGCTTCTTGTCGGTCGGGCGGCGCATGGAGACGAGGTCGAGGTCGAGACCTGCTCTTTCCAGTCCCAGCAGTTCCTGTGCGATGAATGTTTCGGAGAGGCGCGGATAGCCTTTCAGCAGCACCACGATTTTCTTTTTTGCGGTCACGTCGTCGTGCCTTCTTTTCTTTGGCGCAATCGTCCTTTGCGCAATGCCGGCTAATGTGAGGGGCGCAACATCACCAGACGTTTCGCGGACATCCTTCTGCCCGCCTCAGGCGGTGGCGGAGATGACGTTTGGCGTATCGTCCGGTTGCAGCCATTCTGCAACGCGCCGCGAGATGTTCTCCAAGCCGTCGAGCTTCATGTTGCGGCCATTGGCAGAGGGTGGCGGGCGTTTCAACAGCGCCTTCAGCGCCTTTGCCATCAGTTCTGGATTTTCCGCTTCTTCGGGCGAGAGCATGTCGAACAAGCCAAGTTCAGAGGCACGGCTGGCGCGGATCAGCTGTTCTTCACGCGGCACGATCCGCGGCACCACCAGTGCCGGCTTGTCGAAGGAGAGGATTTCGCAAACGGTGTTGTAGCCGCCCATCGACACCACGCCCTGCGCCCCGGCAACCAGATCTTCCATGCGGTTGTCGAAGTCGATGATTTCCATCTGCGGAATATCGGCAACGTTTGCTGCAAATTTCTGCCGCTGTTCGGTCGGCATATAAGGCCCGAGCACAACGAGCGCCTTCTGGGTGAGGGTTCGATCGAACTTGTAGGCGCGGATCACGTCGTCGATCAGCTCGCTGCCATCGCCACCGCCACCGGTCGTCACCAGAATATAGTCCTCCTCATGCCGGTTGGGGTTATCGCCCCGCGTCTTGGAGCGTTGCAGGAAACCGACGAATTCGGTCTTCTCGCGGACCCCGGGGGGCACCTCGAGGCCGGACAGCGGATCATGGAAATCCGGCGGGCCATAGACCCAGACATGGTCATAGAAGCGCTCGATCTTGTTCAGCACGTCGTTGCGCTTCCACTCGGCTTCCAGCAGTTGCGGCGCATCCATCACATCGCGCAGGCCGATGACCAGCTTGGTGCCGCGCGATTTCAGATAGGTGAGGGTTTCTTCCACTTCGCCGCGCAGCCCCATCGGCTCCTTATCGACGATGAAGATATCCGGCTGAAAGCTCTCGGCGGTGTGGTAGATGATCGAGCGGCGCATCTTCAGGGTTTCCTGAAGATCGATATGCTGGTCGAGCGAAGTGTACTCGCCGTTTCTAAGCTTGATGACGCTTGGGATTTTCACGAAGTCGACGCGCGCGCGATAATCGAAGGCGCCTGCAATGGTGGCGCCAGAAATGATCAGGACATTCAGGCCGCGATAATCCTCCACCAGCGCATGGGCAATGGTGCGGCATCGACGCAAATGTCCAAGCCCGAAGGAATCGTGGCTGTACATCAGAATGCGTGCATCGTTTAAACGAACTGTCACGAGCAGAACCTCTTCTTACCGCTTGGGCGTGCGGTGAGTGTCTTTATGCGGAAGGCGCAGAAGCGCCTTGTCTTGTCGCATGCCGTGGTCGCAAAACCGCCAAGCATGCTTGCAGTGAACCCCATCATTTAAACGGGTCTGCTGCATCACGTAGTCCATCGCCAAGGAAATTAAAGGCGAGCACGACGAGGACGACTGGAAGAATCGGGATTAGGAGCCAGGGATACAAGGCAATCACGCTGACGCTTCGCGCTTCCGTGAGCAGAATGCCCCAACTTGTGATCGGCGGACGAAGGCCGAGCCCCAAGAAGCTCAGTGCCGTTTCGCCGAGGATCATGCCTGGAATGGTGAGTGTTGCGGACGCAATCAGGTGCGACATGAAGCCGGGGATCAGATGGCGGCCGATGATGCGGCTGGTGCTGGCGCCCATCAACTGGGCGGAGAGCACATAATCCTCCTCGCGCAGTGCCAGAAGCTTGGAGCGCACGGCGCGTGCAAGCCCCGTCCAGTCCAGGAGGCCAAGGATGACGGTGATGCCGAGATAGACGAGGATCGGGCTCCAGGTGACCGGCATGATGGCGGCGAGCGCCAACCACAGCGGAATGCTGGGGATCGATTGCAGCACCTCGATGATGCGCTGGACGATGAGGTCGAAAACGCCGCCGCGATAGCCTGCCAGGCCCCCGATCACGATGCCGAGGACGAAGCTCATGGCTACGCCGAAAAGGCCGATGGTCAGCGATATGCGCGCGCCATAGATGATGCGCGACAGCACGTCGCGGCCAAGCCTGTCGGTGCCCAGCAGGAACATCTGGCCGTCCTTTGCCGGGCAGACGAGGTGGATGTTGGAATCGAACAGCCCCCAGAAAGTGTAGCCGTCGCCACGGCAGAAGAAGCGGAGTTTCTGCACATCTGTCGGCACATCGGAATAGACGCGGCGCAGATTGTCCATGTCGAGGCTCATGGTGCGGCCATAGACGAAGGGGCCGACGAACTCGCCGTCATGGAAGAGGTGAATGCTCTGCGGCGGAGCGTAGATGTTCTCCACGTCGCGCGTGTGGAGATTATAGGGTGCCAGAAACTCGCAGATGAAGATCGAGAGATAGGCTAGCAGCAGGAAGACGCCGGAATAAAGCGCCAGCTTATGCTGCCGGAACTGCCACCACATCAGCTTCCATTGCGATGCCCGGCCGACCATGGCGAGCGCCGTTGTGGAGGGCTCCACCAGATAGGGATCGAAGGGGGCGGTGGAAATGTAATGCGGCAGCGGCTCGCCGGGCTTTGGAATGGATGAAGTCATTTGACGCTCCCACCTCCCAATCGAATGCGAGGATCGAGAATGGCGAGCGCAATATCGGAGATCAGCACGCCAATGACGGTGAGGAAGGCGAGGAACATCAGGAAGGAGCCGGCCAGATACATGTCCTGGCTCTGCAGCGCGCGGATCAGCATCGGGCCGGTGGTTTCCAGCGAAAGCACCACGGCGGTGATTTCCGCACCCGAAATGATGGCTGGCAGGATGGAGCCGATATCGGAGATGAAGAAGTTCAGCGCCATGCGCAGCGGATATTTGGTCAGCACCTTGAAGGGGTGAAGCCCCTTGGCACGCGCCGTCACCACATATTGCTTCTGCAATTCATCCAGAAGGTTGGCGCGCAGGCGCCGGATCATGCCTGCCGTTCCTGCCGTGCTGATGATGAGAACGGGAATCCAAAGGTGTTCGAGGATCGACTTGAACTTGTCCCAGCTCATCGGCTGGTTCAGATATTCGCGGTCCATCAGATGGCCGATGGATGTGCCGAACCAGATATTGGCGAAATACATCAGGATCAGCGCCAGCATGAAATTGGGAATGGCAATGCCCAGCAGGCCGAGGAAGGTCAGGCCGTAATCGCCCCAGCTATATTTATGCGTGGCGGAATAGATGCCGATGGGAAAGGCGACGATCCAGGTGACGATGATGGTGACGAAGGACACCAGAACCGTCAGCCACAGACGCTCGCCCACCACTTCACTGACCGGCAACTGGTATTCGAAGGAATAGCCGAAATCGCCAACCAGCATGCCCGTCGCCCATCTGAAGTAGCGAATGGGGGCCGGTTGGTCGAAGCCATAGCGGCTGCGCAACTCCTCGATTTCGGCCATGTTGGCCGTCTCGCCCATGGCGCGCATTTCCGCGACATAGCTTTCGAAGTAATCGCCCGGCGGCAATTCGATTATGGTGAAGACCAACATCGAAATCAGGATCAGCGTCGGGATCATGAAGAGGATGCGCCCGATAATATATCTGAGCATGTCAGGCGCTCCCGTCGTACCAGAAGGTGTCTGGCATGTAGATACCGAGATAGGCGGTCGGCTCGAAGCCGAAAAGCGCCTTTTCCGGCACGTTCTTCAGCCGGGCTCTGTGAACGATCGGCTGAAGCGCGCCGTTCACCGTGCCGATGGAGAAGACCTGTTGCGTGTAGATCGACAGCATTTCCAGCCAGATCTCCTTGCGCTCCTCAAAGGTGACGCTGCGGCGCCATTTCTTGAAGAGGTCAAGCAGCTGAATGGCTTCCGGCAGATCCGGCGGTTTGCCTTCGCGCCCGCCGGAGAGATAATGGATGCCCCATACCGGCCATTGCAGCTGGTCGTCGCCGGTGGGTGCAAGCCCGGAGGGCAGCATGTCGGCGTTGGGAATGGCATTGTCCATGCCGAACCAGACAGACATCAGCACCTCGCCGCCCATGGCACGCTTGCGAAAGACGTCGCGCTGCGTCGGGCGGCTGGACAGCGAAATGCCGACCTTGCGCCAGTGATCGGTGATCAGCTCCAGCACATCGGTTTCCAGCGTGCTTTCGCCAGCCGTTTCGACAATCACATGGGCGGGCCTGCCATCGGGCAGAATGCGAATGCCACGGTCGTTGCGCTCCGTCAGCCCCATCTCGTCCAGAAGCCGGTTGGCAAGCTCGGGATCGAACTGCGCCCAGGCGGTCGCAAATTCCGGACGGAAGAGCGGGCTTTCCGGCAGCACGGTGTCGGCGCTTTCCTTGGCAAGGCCGTAGAAGCAGACCATGTTGATCTCGTGCCGGTCGATCGCTACCGAAAGAGCGCGGCGCATGCGCACATCGCGAAACAGCGTGCGCCAGGTATCGTCGGCGCAGTTCAGGTTCGGCAGCAGGCAGACGCGCGATCCCTGGCTGCGCTTCCACAGATTGACCTTCAGCGGATAGCGGGCCTCGGCATCCTTCAGAAAGGTGTAGTCGTTGAAATCGAGGTTCATGAACTGCAGGTCGCTATCGCCCGACGCCGTCTTGGCGGCGATGATTTCCGACGATGTGACGTTCAGCAGGTAGCGGTCGACATAGGGAAGCTGGCGGCCGTTCTCGTCGACGCGGTGGTAATAGGGGTTGCGCTCGAAGATGAACTGCTCGGCGGGAGGTGCGGTGATGACGCGCCAGGCATCGAGCGTCGGCAGATCGGGATTTTCCGGGCGCAACTGGCGCGACATCTTGATGTGCAGGCTGCTCCAGTCGTCCGCCTTGTTCTTCTTCATCAGCTTGGCCAGCATTTCCGGCGTCTGATATTTGACGTGGAACTGCTTCATATAGGCGGCGGGCAGGAAGACGCGGGCGGGTGACGCACCGGCAAGCTTCGCCAGGAAATCCGGGTTCGGACCGTCCCAGGTGTAGCGCACCGTCAGCGGGTCGACGGCCTCGACCAGAGGCGGCTTGCCATAGACTAGCAGCTCGATGGGGGGGCCGCCCTTGTGGATTTCCAGGTTCAGCGCCACGTCTTCCCAGAAATAGCGGAAATCTTCAGCGGTGAAATCGCTGCCATCCGACCATTTGTGGCCTTCGCGCAGTTTCAGCGTGAAGATGCGCTCCTCATCCACCGTGTAGGATTCCAGGATGTCGGGGATGAAGTTCAGCTTCTCATCGTAACCCACGAGCCGTGCGTAAGAGTCGATCGGCATCAGGCGAATGTCGCGCTGGCCACCGATCAGCATGCGGATATTGCCGCCATGCTGGCCGGGCTCGCGGCCCATGGCCTTCAGATTGATGACGCGCGGATTTTTCGGCAGGCGCTGATCGAGTGGCGGCAGCTCGCCTTTGTCGCGTTTTTCCTTGAAGAAATCGGCATCGATGTAGGTGGCGGCGGACGCCTTCCAGGGCGCGAAGACGGAGGCGAGCAGGGCAAGGGTGGTGCGGCGCGTGATCAAGACCGTAGCTCCCGAACATCCGCATTGGCATTGGCAAGCACGAGGTGTCCGCCGCCGAGATCGGCTGTTATCATCTGTCCGTTATCGTCATCGCGGAACTGCTTGCCCCAGTCGAACTTGCCGGTGGCGCTGATCTTGCCGATGGTCTTGAAATCCAGAGGCCGGTCGAGATCGGGGAAGGGGACGGCGGCCAGCAGCGATTTCGTGTAGGGGTGGATCGGGTTGCGCATCAGCGTTTCGCGCGGCGCCAGCTCCACGATCTTGCCTTCGCACATCACCGCCACGCGGTCTGCCATGTAGTCAACGACGGCGAGATTGTGGGAAATGAAGAGATAGGTGAGCCCCAGATCCTTCTGCAAATCCTTGAGCAGATTGAGGATTTGCGCCTGCACCGACACGTCGAGCGCGGAGACGGGCTCGTCGCAGATCAGCAGTTCGGGTCCCAGCATCAGCGCACGCGCAATGCCGATGCGCTGGCGCTGGCCGCCGGAGAAGCTGTGCGGATAGCGGTTCAGCGCATTGTCGCCAAGGCCGATGGCGCGCAGCAGGTTCTTGACGCGCTCCTGCCGATATTTCGAGTCACCGCGACCGTGAATTTCCAGCGGTTCGCTGAGGATATTGCCGACCGTCATGCGTGGCGACAGCGAGGAGACGGGGTCCTGAAACACCATCTGGATGCGGGTGCGCAATTCGCGCAGGTCGTCATCCCTGGCATTCAGCACATCGATGTCGCCGTTCTTACTGTGAAAGATGATCTCGCCGTCTTCCGGCCTGACGGCGCGCATCAGGATTTTGCTGACCGTGGTCTTGCCGCTGCCGCTTTCGCCCACAAGGCCCAGACATTCACCGCGCATGATATCGAAGCTGACGCCATCCACCGCCTTGGTGGCATTGGCACTGCCGGAGGTGAACCAGGTGGATTTGCGGGTCGTATAGGTCTTGGAGATGTTCTTGACGCTGAGCAGCACGCCCGGCGCCTTGTCGACATTCGCCGTCTTCTTGCCGATCAGGCTTTCCTTGTCGATGGTGACATCACGCAGCGCCTTAAGTCGCTCGCCGGGCTTCATGTCGAAATGCGGCACAGCTGCCATCAGGCCCTTGAGATAGGGATGCGAAGGCGCGCGGAAAATGTCATCCACCGTGCCGGCCTCCATGATCTCGCCCTGGTAGATGACGGCGACTTCATCGGCGATATTGGCGACGACGCCGAGATCATGGGTGATGAGCAGCATGCTCATATTGAGCCGGCTCTGCAGGTCGCGCAAAAGCTTGAGGATCTGCGCCTGGATCGTCACATCGAGTGCGGTGGTCGGCTCGTCGGCAATCAGCAGCGCCGGACGACAGATCAGCGCCATGGCGATCATCGCGCGCTGGCGCATGCCGCCGGAGAGCTCGAACGGGTACATCTGGCAGATCTTGGCCGGATTGGAAAAGCCGACGAGATCGAGCGTCTCTTCCATTTTTTCCTGCCGCTCCTTCGGTGTCAGAACCGAATGGATGCGCAGCGCCTCGTCGATCTGGTTGCCGATGGTGTGGAGCGGCGAAAAGGAGGTCATCGGCTCCTGAAAGATCAGGCCGATGCGGTTGCCGCGAATGGCGCGCAGGGGCTTGCCGTCGGGCTCCAATTGCAGGAGGTCGATGGGGCGTTCGTCGGGTTTCAGCGGATCGGAGAAGAGAACGCGGCCGTTGACCCTTGCGGTGCGCGGCTGGATGCCCATGATCGTCTGGCCGATGACGGATTTTCCCGAGCCGGATTCGCCCACAAGTGCGGTGACTTTTCCAGGCAGAATGCGAAGGCTTGCGCCCCGGACCGCCTCGATCTGTCCGCCCATGATGGAAAAAGAGACTTGCAGATTTTCGATGCGAAGCAAGTCTGCGCCTGCACTCATGCCATAGGTTCCCTTGCCGTCTTGTTGGATGCCTGTGGCATTATCACGCGGCGCTTGACATTCACGTTATCGCACACTCCAGGTTCTGTCCATGCTCTTGAAACCATGAAAATTTCCGGCTTTCTGCCTGATCTTGGGGTTGCGAGAAAACCTCTATTCCGAAGATATGTCGGGGATATTAAAGCTGCGGAGCGACCATGCCAGACAAAGCCACTTTCGATGAAACGCTTGCAGACATCCGCCGGTTGCTGGCGCAGAAAGATTTCGTGTCTGCGCAGGATCGCCTGGCGCGTCTTTCGGCAGAGGACGATCAGCACCTGATGGGTGAGGTGACCGCACTTGGTCTGCCGCGCCGCCTGCATTCGGCCTATCTGCGGCTTGCCAAGGCCAAGGGCGATGCGGTTGCCAAAGCCGGCTATCAATTTCTTTTGGTGCCGCCGCCCGAGATATTTGCGCCCTATGGTCGTTTCTCCCCTGATGAAAGACGAGCGATTGCGAAGAAGAACCGCGAGGCGGTGCCAAGGCTGATCCACCAGATCTGGATCGGCAACAGGCAAGTGCCGCCCGCAACCGATGCCTGGCGCCAACATGCTGAGGCCAATGGCTACATCTATCGCCTGTGGCGGGAGGCCGATCTTGAGGCGGAGGGCATCGATGCCGATCCGATCTTCCGGCGGATGCTGGAGGATGGGGATTATCCGGGTGCTGTGGATGTGGCGCGCTATTTCATCCTGTCGCGCGTGGGCGGCATCTATCTCGACTGCGATTTCTATCCAGCGCGCGACGACCTGAGTTTTGGCGATATCCTTCCCATGGTCGGTCTCACCGCCTTTGCCGAGGAGACGCCGCGGCTGACGGGGCAGGGAAGCGTGTTGCTCGCCAATTCCTTCATCGCCACACCTCCTGGCCATCCTGTCTTCGAACGTATCTTGCAGGCGCTGCCTACGATTGCCGAGCGACTGCCGCGTGCGCCCGCATGGTGGGGCACAGGCCCGCTGATCTTTAGCGTGGTGGCGCGTGCGGGATCGGTGACGCTGGCGGGTGCCGATTTCGTGGCCGCGTTGCTGGCAGACCGGGCGGATTTCAGTGCGGTGGAAGAGGCGCGTGCCGAAGCCAGGGCCAAGGGCGATGGGCTGCTGATCGCCTGGAAATCATGGTGAGGGCTGGGGTAGTTCCGTCAGTTCCGCATCACGCTCTGCAGCGGCTTTCGCGGCCGCAGCCATCTGCTGCTTGCGCTTCTCGTCTTCGGCGCGTTGCAGCTTGCCCTGATCGTAGTGCCATTTGACCGAATAATACATGCCGATGCCGACAACGAGCAGCTTCAGCGGCAACATTACGATCGGGAAATACTCGAACCATTCCATGTGCGTCACACTTTCCAAACAGAGCCTACAGCATCGGCCCGAAAATCGGATTCGATTTTCGGAAAGCACGATGCGTAGACTCAAAAATTAAAGCGTCCTTTGTGCGCCCATAGGGCGCACGGCGCTTTAGTGGCTCTCTGGCCGTGTGCTTACGCCTGCGCGGACCGACTTGATATTCGACATTTTGTCGCGTGGCATCAGGCCGCCGAGCCGGCCTCTTCGACCAGCTCTCCCGCGCTGCGCCAGCGGCAGCCGGGGTGGTTGGCCGTCAGCGCAAACAGCCGATCGAGAAAGGCCCATGCCGTCTCGTCATGATCGAGGTGATGGGTGAGAATGCCGGTGGTTCTTGCCCCTTGTTCGGCCACGGCCATGCGTTCGGCGGTCTCGGCAAAGAGCAGATCGTGATCCTTGCCGCCTCTCGTTCCCCGCCAGTCGATGATATCGACATGGGTGTTCAAGAGGGGAAGAGGTGCGGTCTTTTCCGGCCCATAGACAGACAGCGCCCGGTAGCCGATGGCAGGCAGGCCTTCGACGATGTCCGGATCGACCCGGTTCCATGGCGGCACCAGCATCGGCACGAAGCGGCTCGGAAAGAGGATCTGCAGCTTTTCAAAGCCGGCACGCAATTCGCCAAGCACGGTGTCCTTGGGGCGATGAAGCCCAAGCTCCCGCTTCTTCTCCTCCGGTCCGGCATGATTTTGATGCGCCCAGCCATGCACCGCGACATCGATTTTGTCGGCGCTGTCCAGCCGACGCGCCAAGGCATCACCGGTCGGCTCGGGAATGACAGCCAGCGTCATCGGCACGGCATAGCGGTCGGAGAGCGCCAGCAGTCGGTCAAGTGCTGGCGTCGGCTCCGTCGCATCGTCGTCGCGCAGCCAGAGGTCGGCGGCAACGCCGCGGCTCATAAAGCTGTCCAGCGTGTCCAGAAGTCTCTTTTCCGTCATGGTGCGTTTCCTCTGGCGTCTTGCAGAATCCGGTCGAGCGTCGATGCGGCCTTGCGCAGTGAACGCTCCTCGATGACGAATGCCCGCGCATTTTCTGCCATGGCCTGTCTCTTTTCCCGATCGGTCAGCAGGTCTTTTATGGCATCCGCATAGGTTTGCGTCTCTCCGGGCTCCGTCAGAATGCCGGTTTTTCCATCGATTATCACTTCCGGCACGCCTGCGATGCGCTCGGCAATGACCGGGAGGCCGGCGGCCTGAGCCTCCAGATAGGCAAGCCCATAGGCCTCGCCATGGCCGGGCCAGAGATAGAGCGACGCGCAGGACAGGATTTCGGCGATCTGCTGCGGGGTCTTTTCGCCATTCCAAACGAGGCGATGCGGCGCGATCGCCTGGAAGAGCTGCTGCACAGCCTGACGTTCTGGCCCGTCGCCGATGATATCCAGCGTCCAGTCGAGATCGGGCGGCAGGCGTGCCAACGCTGCCGATAGCGCCTCATAGCTGCTGAGCTTGTCGCCCGCGCGCATCATCGCCACCGTCGCCATTCGCCCGGCTTGCGGTGCCGGGGTCTTTGCTTCGAAGAGAGAGGTGTCGAGGAAGGGTGGCAGCATCTGCAGGCGCATCGCCGGATTGACCTTTCGCAGGCCGTCGCGGTCGCGATGGGTGAAGCAGATATTGACCGTAGCAAGGCTTAAGTCCTCCAGCAGCGTTGCCTGAACCTGCGCCCAGCCAGACGCATTGCGCTTGGGAGAGTAGGAGGCCTCCGCCGTCACATAGGGGATGGCATAGGAGCGGCTGAGTTGTGGCCCCAGACGATCGAGCGCCTTGTAATAGGAGTGGTAGCAAAACCAGAGATCGGGAGTGCCATGGCTCTTCCAGAGCGCCGAGATGCGCTGCCGTTCCTGCTCCGCGTCGCGCGCCAGCGCATCCGCCTCTTCGCCATCGGGCTCGCGCACAAAGGACCGCAGTTCCGAGATCACCTCGACCTCGTGGCCGGCCCGCCGCATGGCCTGCATCAACAGCCTTGCCATCAACCTGTCGCCGGAGGGGACCGGGTGGTTCGGAGACTTCATCGGGCAGTAGAATGCGATCTTCATGGCTTCCAGTCATGCGTTTTCGGCTGACGCTTCGTCAACTGTAATTTAGACCGTCGCAGCCTTGACACCATGGGTCTTCTTGCCCAACTGAAAGGCCAAGTTTTCCTCGCGCGCAGGACGCAAAACGCTTTGACCTCTTCTCCCAACGCACAGCGACTTCTCGACCTCATTCAATCGAA
The DNA here is from genome assembly GCF_028674915.1 of Agrobacterium sp. CNPSo 3708. Classification (NCBI taxonomy): domain Bacteria; kingdom Pseudomonadati; phylum Pseudomonadota; class Alphaproteobacteria; order Hyphomicrobiales; family Rhizobiaceae; genus Agrobacterium; species Agrobacterium sp. CNPSo 3708. Next base: position 46,048 of record NZ_JAQZSF010000007.1, on the reverse strand, counting down.
AGAAGCGCGGGCGGGTGTCATCGGCCTTGGCTATGTGGGCCTGCCGCTTGCCATGACGATCGCCACATCCGGCTTCAAGGTGACGGGTTTCGATATCGATCCGGGCAAGATCAAGGCCGTCGAGGCGCGCAAGAGCTACATCGAGGCGGTGCCGGATGACATTCTGGCAAGCACCTGTGATAACGGCACTTTCGAAGCCACCAGCGATTTCTCCAAGCTTGGCGACTGCGACGTGATTGCGATCTGCGTTCCGACCCCGCTCACCAAGTATCGCGATCCCGATCTCTCCTATGTGGAGAACACGTGCCGAGAGATTGCCGAAACGCTTCGCCCCGGCCAGCTCGTGGTGCTGGAATCGACCACCTATCCCGGCACGACCGATGGCATCGTCAAGACCATCCTGGAAAAGACCGGGCTGAAATCGGCAAACGACTTTTTCCTCGGATTTTCGCCCGAGCGCGAAGACCCCGGCAACCGTGACTTCCACACCTCCACCATTCCGAAGGTGGTGGCTGGCGACGGGCCGGATGCCGCCGAACTGATGACCGCCTTCTACGGCTCCGTGGTCAAGACCGTCATTCCCGTCTCCACCACGGCCACGGCCGAAGCGGTCAAGATCACCGAGAACGTCTTTCGTGCGGTCAATATCGCGCTCGTCAACGAGTTGAAGGTCGTCTATGAGGCGATGGGCATCGATATCTGGGAAGTGGTGGATGCGGCCAAGACCAAGCCCTTCGGCTACATGCCCTTCTATCCCGGCCCCGGTCTTGGCGGCCACTGCATCCCGATCGATCCCTTCTACCTGACCTGGAAGTCCAAGGAGTACGAACTCCCGACCCGCTTCATCGAGCTCGCCGGCCAGATCAACACGGCCATGCCACGCCATGTCGTCGGGCGGTTGGCGGAAGCGCTGGACGTCCACCAGGGCAAGGCGCTCAGCCGCTCCAAAGTGCTGGTGCTGGGGCTGGCTTACAAGAAGAACGTGCCGGACATTCGCGAAAGCCCGTCCTTGAAGCTGATCGAGCTCATTCTCGAGCGTGGCGGCAATGTCGCCTTCCATGATCCTTATGTGGCGGAAATCCCCAAGACCCGCGAATATAGCGAGCTGATGGGCATGAAGTCTGTCGCCTGGACCAGGGACAGCATTGGCAGCTTCGACGCGGTACTGGTTGCGACCGACCATGATAGTATCGATTACCAGCAGCTTGCCGACTGGTCGCCGCTGATCATCGATACGCGCAACGCGTTTGCCCGTCGCGGCATCAGCGCAAGCCACATCCTCAAGGCCTGATCGGAAACCCTTCACATGAGCAGACTGGACAGCTTCATCCGCCGCCTTAGCGCCCAGCGCGATATCTTGAACCATGTGCATGGCGATCTCGATCTGCCAGCCGAAGGTCCGATCATGGAGATCGGGCTCGGCAATGGGCGCACCTTCAACCATCTGCGCGAGCTGTTTCCCGATCGCCGCATCGTCGCCTTCGACCGCGCCATGGGCGCACATGCCTCTTCCGTACCGGAAGAGGGCAATCTGGTGCTCGGCGAAATCGACCAGACGGCGAAGGAATGGGTGGGCATCGGTGCAGCCCTCGTGCACGCCGATATCGGCACCGGCTATGACGAGAAGGATGCGGTGACACTGACATGGCTGCCGCAGATCGTTTCGGGCATGCTGGCCAAGGGCGGCATTGCCATCAGTGGCCTGCCGCTGAAGGAGCCTAGCCTCGATCCGCTGTCGGTGCCGGACACGGTGCCGACGGATCGGTATTTCCTTTACCGCAAGATTTGAGGCGTCAACGCTCTATATGACATGGGCGAGTGCTATCGCCTCGGCCACCTGCGCGTGGCCGGAGGTGAGCTTGCTGGTCGCCACACGGATATGAGCGCTGGGAAGTATGGAGAACTTGTTGCCGGATACGACGGCAATGTTTCTGGCTGCCAGGGTTACCATGGCGAAAGGTTCGGATTGCACCGGCACCCATAGACAGAGGCCGCTTCCCGGCATGGTTTGGACGCCGCGCTCGCGCAGCTCGCGGGCCAATGTGTCGCGTCGTTCCTGATAGGTGGCGCGCGCAGCTGCCACAATCTGAGAGGTTTCCTCGTCCCTGATCAACCAGGCAACGGCGGCCTGCAAAACCCGGCTGGTCCATCCCGCGCTAAACGCGCGGTAGGATTGGATCTGTTCAACGATGGAAGCCGAGCCGGAAAGCACCGCCAACCGTAAATCGGGACCTAACGTCTTGGAGAAGGATACGATCCGCACGGTTCGATCCGGGAAGCGCTTGCCGAGAGAGACCGGTCTTTCTGCCGAAATATCTGCCAGGCCGTCATCTTCGATGATCAGCGTATCGCTTTCGGCCAGAACATCTCCAAGCGCCTCAATGCGTTGAAGGGTAACGGTCTGGCCGGTGACGGAGTGAAGACGGGGCTGGAAGAGAAAGGCGGCGGGCCGCTCGGCGAGCGCCTGGCTCAAGGATGCGGGCAGTGGTCCCTCGGTATCCGACAGGACCGGCACGATCTTCACACCGAGATCTTCCAGAATATCCAGAAGCCGCATGGCGGTGGGATGTTCGACGGCAACCACCGATCCGGGGCGTACCAGGGCGCGCAGCGTGGTGTAAACGCCATTATAGCCACCATTGATGGCAAGAAAGGCTTCCGGCTCATAGGGCCAATCGCCCGCAATCGCGTCTCGAAGCTCGGGAACGATCCGGCTGCGCGCATAGCTGTTGAGATCACCGACGGATGTCGCATAGACCATTGCCTTGGCAAGCGGCGGCAGCAATGCCTGATCCGGCACAGCCATCGAAAGATCGAGAACATTGGCGCCATAATGACCGGCGCTTGCCAGACGCTCCGGCTTGGCAACGAAGCGTTCCGCACAGACCCATGTCCCGTTACGACCACGACCGCTGATGATCTTCTGCTGGCGCAGCTCGCTCCAGGCTTCGGAGATGGTCGCCGGGCTGACACCAAGTTCGTAGGCGAGGTCGCGCATGGCAGGAAGCCGCGTTCCCACCGGCAAGACACCGGCCCGCACAAGGGCGCTTGTTTTCAGTGCAATGCCGCGGATCGTCTTGTTGGTAATTCTCTCGGCGAGCCACCGGGCCTCGCAAATATCGCTCACTTCATTCTCTCACTTTAAATGTTCAATAACGTAATAACATTTGTGCACTTACGAGTGTACATTTAATCTTTCTGTAATGGAAAATAAATGAGTGCCAAATGATGCCGCTGAAACTCCGTCTTGCCCTTCGCGACTGGGACTATATGACGCCGCTCGTTCTGGGAGACGTCTCGTCCCCAAAGCTTGAGATCGAGGTCGATCGCGTCGGCACGCTCGTCTCCAATGTCGCCGAGGACGATCTGCATGACGCTGCCGAAACCTCTTTCAGCCGCTATGCGCAGATGCGCCATGACGGCGATGAGAGCGTTATCGGCATGCCGAACTTCATCATGCGCGGTTTTCGCCATCGCTGCATCATCACCACCAAGGATAGCCCGATCCGCACACTTGCCGATCTTGCCGGCAAGAAGATCGGCGTGACGGGCTGGCGTGATTCCGGCAATACATGGACCCGCGCGGCCTGCCGTCGCGAAGGCGTGGGCGTCGAGGACGCCATGTGGTACGCTGGCCGACTGACGGAAGCGCATCCCATCACCGACCGTCTGGATGGTTTCGGTCGTCCGGGCCGGATCGAAGCGGCGCCTGGCGAACGCCCGATGGTGGATCTGCTCATGGATGGCGGGCTGGATGCCATCTTCACTCCCTTCATGCCGAAGGGTTTCTTCGACCAGGACTCTCCGTTGCGTCAGGTCCTGCCGGACTACCGGGCGTCCGAAGTCGCCTATTTCAACGAGGTCGGCTACGTGCCTGGCATGCATCTGATCGGTTTCAAGGCGCAGTTCGTGCGCGAAAATCCATGGGTGATGGACGAGCTTAGCGCGCTCATCGACGCTTCGCAGCGCATGTGGCTGGAGAAGCGAGAGAAATACGCCGACACGACGCCATGGATGATCGATGAACTGCGCCGTTGCGCCGCAGACCTGCCGCCGCACTGGAATGTCAGCGGCTTCAAGGAGAACAAAGTCATGATCGCCGATTTCGCTCATGAGCTTCACGCTCAGGGCATTCTGCCGCGTCTGCTGACGCCTGCGGAGTTGTTTCCGCTGCATGCTGAGGTCAACTGACGAGGATAGTCAGGCCTTGGCACTTCCAATCGCTGCAAACAAAAAGGGGAATACCAAAATGCATCCGAAACTGATTGCTTCCGTCGCCCTCGCCGGGCTCATTCTCGCCGCACCGGCTTTCGCCGAAACGGCGGCCATTCCCAAACAGAGCGTGAATGAGGAACTTCGCGCCCGCCTGCCGGAAAAGATCCGCTCCGAAGGGAAGATGATTTCCGTCAATAACGGATCCTTCCCTCCTTATGAAATCGTGACTGGCACGAAGATGGAAGGCGCCAGCGCCGACCTGACCGACGCGCTGGGCGAAGTGCTGGGCATCAAGATCGAGCATGCAACCGTGGGCGGATTGCCAGCGCTTCTGGCAGGCGTCAATTCCGGGCGCTACCAGTTCGCCTTCGGGCCTGTCGGCGATTTCAAGAGCCGTGAAGAATCGAATGATTTCGTTGATTGGGTGCAGGAATTCGTGGTCTTTGCCGTTCACAAGGGGAACCCCAAAGGCATCGTTTCGCTCGAAACATCCTGCGGCCAGCGCATCGCCGTCATGGCGGGCGGCTCGGCAGAGCGCGTGATCCAGGCCCAAGCGGAAAAGTGCAAGGCTGATGGCAAGGCTGCTATCGAGGTGCAGTCCTACACCGACCAGCCAAGCTCAATTCTTGCGGTTCGCTCCAAGCGCGCCGATGCCTTTTTCTCCTCGCAGGCGCCGCTAACCTACTTCGTGTCCCAGGCGAATGGCCAGCTGGAACTGACCGGCGTTGGACAGAAGAACGGCTTCGACGATCTGTACCAGGGTGCCGTCGTTCCGAAGGGTTCGGAACTCGGTCCGGTCCTTCTCGATGCCATCAAGGTCCTCATGGACAACGGAACCTATGAGACGATCATGAAGAAGTGGGGTCTTGAGAATAACATCCTCAAGCAGCCGGGCATCAACCTCGGGGGCCAGTTGCCAAAATGACGAGCCCTGTTGAAACGAAAGTGCCATCCTTGGGTGGCACCGATCTGCGGGATGTGGCGTCAGCCCACACCCCGTTCCGCACCGGCCGCCTTGTCCTTTGGCTGGTCATTGCGCTGGTCGTCGTCAACTTCGCCTGGATCGTTGCCAACAACGAAAACTTCGGCTGGCCTGTCGTTGCTCAGTATTTCTTCGATCCTGTGGTCATCAGCGGCCTGTATGTCAGCCTTGGGCTGACCGTCATCGCTATGATCCTCGGCGTCTTTCTCGGCCTAATCATCGCCATTGCCAAAATGTCTCAGGATGGGCTGGCAAGCTCCTTTGCCTCCTTGTTCATCTGGTTCTTCCGCGGCACGCCGCTGCTGGTCCAGTTGATCTTCTGGTACAACATGTCCACCTTGTTTCCGCAGCTCTCCATATCGATCCCCTTCGGGCCGACCCTTGCGAGCTGGGATACAAACTCCGTCATCACGCCGATGACCGCAGCCATCGTCGGCCTGGCTCTCAACGAGGCGGCCTATATGGCGGAAATCATTCGCGGCGGCCTTCTCTCGGTCGATCGCGGCCAGGCAGAAACGGCAGAAGCCTTCGGCATGACGAAGGCGCGCGCTCTGTGGCGCATCATCATTCCCCAAGCGATGCGCTCGATCGTTCCACCAACGGGCAACCAGCTGATCAGCATGATCAAGGCAACCTCGCTCGTCAGCGTGATCGCAATGGCCGACCTGCTCTATTCGGTTCAGTCCATCTATAACAGGACCTTCGAAATCATTCCGATGCTTCTGGTCGCAGTGATCTGGTACCTGCTCATCACGTCCGTCCTCAATATCGGACAGAGCTACATCGAGGCCTATTACGGTCGCAGTGATCGCCGCAATGCAGGCGTTGCCAGGCCTGCTCTAGACGAGGAGGCAAGCCATTGACCGCAGTTGCAAATACCAAGCCTCTCGTCGTGGCGCGCAACGTCCATAAATCCTTCGATCATCTCGAGGTTTTGAAGGGCATCGATCTGGATGTGATGCCAGGGGAGGTGGTGGTCATTCTGGGGCCCTCAGGCTCGGGAAAATCAACCTTCCTGCGCTGCATCAACCATCTGGAAACCATCCAGCAAGGCGCGATTGCCGTGGACGGTGAGCAGATGGGGTACCGGGTGAAGAACAACCGGCTGGAGAAGCTTTCCGCCAACGGCATTGCGCGCCAGCGCCGCAAGATCGGCATGGTGTTCCAGCAGTTCAACCTCTACCCGCATATGACGGTGTTGCAGAACATCATCGAAGCACCCGTCGGCGTTCACGGCGAGAGCCGCAAGAGCGCGACCGAAAACGCCATGCGTCTTTTGGAGCGGGTCGGCCTGTCGGAGAAAGCGTCCGCTTATCCGCGACAGCTTTCCGGTGGGCAGCAACAGCGTGTCGCAATCGCGCGTGCCCTGGCCATCAAGCCGAAACTCATGCTGTTCGATGAGCCGACATCCGCACTCGATCCCGAACTCGTCGGTGAAGTTCTTGCCACGATGAAGGATCTTGCCAGCCAGGGTCTGACGATGATCGTCGTCACGCACGAAATCGGCTTTGCGAAAGAGGCCGCTGATCGCGTGGTCTTCATGGATGGCGGCCACATCGTCGAGATGGGCAAGCCGGAAGACGTCATCGGCAACCCGCAACATCCGCGCACGCAGGCCTTTCTCTCGCGCTTCCTGTAAGCGCGCGATTTTTCCCCAACTTGGCGCCAGCCTCACGGCTGGCGTCCTTTTTCAAGATCTTGGTGGACCCAATGCTGAACGACAATCACTATGCCCGCGTATCCGATTTCGAGCCGATGGAGGCGGAGCTGAAGGCCACGCGCCAGTATCTGCATGCCAATCCGGAGCTTTCACTGGAGGAGGCCGAAACCGCCCGCTATGTGGCGGAGAAGCTGGAAGGATGGGGCTACGAGGTCACCCGGAATGTCGGTGGTCACGGCGTTGTGGCTTGCTTGACGAACGGTACTGGAAAGAAGAGCATCGGCATTCGCGCCGATATGGATGCGCTTCCAATCCTGGAGGAAACGGGACTACCCTATGCCAGCAAGACGCCTGGCAAAATGCATGCCTGTGGCCATGATGGGCACACGACCGTTCTGCTTGGTGCAGCGGAATATCTCGCTCGCACTCGCCGTTTCGATGGCACGGTGACCCTGATCTTCCAACCGGCGGAAGAAAATGGCAAGCCATCCGGCGCGCAGAAAATGATCGAGGATGGCCTTTTCGAGCGCTTCCCGATCGACGCGATTTTCGGCCTGCATAACCACCCTGGCGCACCGGAAGGGACGATCTTGACGCGTTCGGGGCCGATGATGGCATCTTCCGATACCGTCTACATCACCATCAAGGGCAAGGGCGGTCATGCCTCGCGTCCTCACCTCACCATCGATCCCATTGTGGTGGCCTGCAACCTCGTCGTCTCGCTTCAGACGGTCGTATCCCGCAACATCGATCCTACACAGACGGCGGTGGTCACCGTCGGTACCATCTATGCGGGAGAAGCGGTGAACGTCATTCCTGAATATGCAAAGCTGGCGGTGAGCGTGCGCTGCTTCGAGCCCAAGATCCGCGAACTTCTGGAGCGGCGCATCACCAAGCTCGCCCGATCCATGGCAGACGCTTATGATGCTACAATCGAGGTCGATTACGAGCATGGCTACCCGGTGGTTGCCAATTCCGAGGCCGAAACGGATTTTGCGCGGCTCGTGGCACAAGAGCTGATCGGCTCCGACAAGGTCGCCACCTGCCCGCTCATCCCTGGCAGCGAGGACTTTTCCTATTTCCTCGAGCGAAAACCAGGCAGCTTCCTGCGCTTGGGCAACGGAATGGACTCCGCCATTCTCCACAGTCCCAAATATGATTTTGCCGATGGCAGCCTGACCGTGGGTGCGGCTCTGTGGGCTCGCCTGGCGGAACGATTTCTTGCAGCGTAAGTGATGCAGGGCTTGGCCGAACGTCGTTCGGCCGAGCAAAGCACCCTTGGTCTGAAGCATGGAATCGAAGGCATTATCTCATGGGATGCGCTCATCAGATGACGCAGGCCTCGGGTCGCGTTCAGGTCAAGACAGCAGCACTCGACTTTCTTCCTCGGAGATCAGGAAGACCTTCATCTCCGAGCTGCGCCCACGAATGGGAATGGTGCGGCTTCGAAGTCCGTCACGCTTGTGCCCGGACTGGACCATCACCGGTTCCGAGACGACGATGGAGGTGTCGAATTCCTTTGCGGCCGTCTCCAGGCGGCTTGCAACATTGACCGTATCGCCGATCGCCGTCAGCGTCTTTGCTGCGCCATAACCCATGATGCCGACGATCGATGGGCCTGCGTGAATGCCGATGGCGATGCGCAGGCGCACGGCAAACTGCTGTTCCAGTTCTTCATTCAGCTTTTCGACATTGCGCAGGATCAGGCAGGCGGCCTTCAGCGCGTCGGCCGAGGCGGTTTCCCGGTTGCCGTCCAGACCGAACAGCGCCATGGCGCCATCGCCGATGAATTTGTCGATGCGCCCGCCTGCCTGCTCCACCGATTGGCTGACAACGGTGAAATAGCGGTTCAGCAGAAACACCATGTCATAGGGCAGGCGTGATTCCGACAGGGCGGTGAAGTTTCTGAGATCGCAGAAAAGAACCGCAATCTCCTCCTCGCGACCGGGGCGGATCGGCTCGTTATTGGCCGGTGCGTCATCCTGCTGGCGGGCAGCAAGAAGTAGCGCCACCTTGACGCGACCGGTCGGACGAAGCTGGCAGCCGAGTCTCACATCGGAATCGGCGTGAATACGCTGCAGGGTGGCGCGCTCGATATCGCCCGGCTCCGGCAGGGGAGCCTCCGATTCCAGGATCTTGACGCGGCAGGTGGAACACCGCCCCTTGCCGCCGCAGGCGGAGAAGTGCGAAATGCCTTCAAGCCGGCTCGCCTCCAGAATGCTGAAGCCCGCGGGCGCGCGCAGCGCATGGCCGTCTTCATACAGGATTTCGAAGCCGCGCGATCTTTGCCGCCAGCCTCTTATGGCACGCGCGGCAAATGTCAGGATGACGGCCGCGCCAAAGGCAAGACGTATCCCGAAGGTGATATGCGAGATCGTCGCCTGGCGCTCCGGCGACCGTGGCGAAGGGGCGGGCGGCGGGTCTGAGGGCGAGCGCATTCCCGCTTCGGAATGGGGATGATCGGCGGGAAGGTCCATCTCCATCTGCCGCCCGGCATCGCTGAAACCGAGAAGCGCCATGATGGGCAGCAGAACCGCAAACATTAGGAGATACGGCGCCACCTGCCGGTACCAGCTTCGATACCGCAGCCAGAAATAGACGCCGAGACAGCCATGCGCCCAGATCAGCACCAGCGCGATGCTCTGGCGAAGGCCGAGATAGGGGGAGATGATCCAGAACCGGCGAATGACGACGTCATAACCCTCATCGATGCCGAAGAGCATGCGTGAGAAACGGATGCCGGCCGCGTGGTCGATGATGAGGAAGGGGATAGCCAGGCCAAGCAGGATTTGCAGCGCTTCGCGCCACGGCATCTGTAGCGATCGCAGCAGGTAGATGGAGCGCAGCACGAGGAAGAGGTGAACGACGACCGAGCCGTAGAAAATGACGCTGCTGACCGGGTTCAGCCAGATGAGACTGAACCAGCCTCTGCCATATTCAGCCGTATCGATGGAAATCAGTGCAAGGGCGTGGTTGAAGAGGTGACAGGCGACGAAGGCCAGCATGACGAGACCTGAGAGCAATCGTGCTCGCCGCAAAGAGGTCTCTGTCACGTATTGCGCCAATCCCGACCTCAAATCTCGTTCAATACAAATGGATATTCAAATAATCGTCGTCTGTCGCGGTCCGCAGGAGCACGCTTGGTCGTGACCTGCCGATACACCGGCTGTCGTTGCCTGCTCAAGACGAATCCTGCGCCTCACGGAGATAATGTTTTTTAGTCTTATTCGAGGCAGCCGCTGGTCCAAAGCATGGTTCACGCAAAACTGTGCAGCGGTTTTGCGACAACGACATGCGATACAACAAAGACCTAAAGCTCGATCGTCTGCCCGTCATAGGCCGCAAAGGCGCCGGCAAATTCCTTCTTCGCATCCTGGTCGATCTGGTCGAGTTCATCATCCGTGCGGAAGGGGGCGTGGTGAATGAAGCCGACCGATTTTGCGTTGGCATGTTTGGCAAGCTTGATCCCCTGCTGCCAGGAAGAGTGGCCGTACCCCTTGTAAAGCTCCATTTCCGCGTCGGTGAAGCTCGCGTCGTAAAGGAAGAGATCGACATCGTCGATGAGCTTCAGCACGGCCTTGTCGAGCTTGCCCGGCTCATGCTCGGTATCGGTGATGATGGCAAGGCTCTTGCCCTGCCAGTCAATGCGGTAACCGATGGCGTTGCCCGGATGGGTGAGCATACCGGTGCGGATCGACAGGTCCGGATGGACCGACAGCGTGTCTTCGGCGGTAAAATCGCGGGTATCGATATGGGCGCAGCAAATGTCGAGCGGTGCCGGAAACCAGGGCGGGCTCATGAATTCGCGCAGCATGTCGCGGGTGGTCTTGTGGCCTGCCAGATGGCCGGACCAAATGCGAACGTCGTTCTCGCGCTTGAAGAAGGGTTTGAAATAGGGGAAGCCGACAATGTGGTCGTAGTGGCAATGGGAGAAGAACATGTCGACGCTGCCGGCACCTTCGGCCCTCAGCGCCAGACCGGCCGGGTGAAGACCCGAGCCTGCGTCAAAGAGCAGAATATGCTCGCCGCATCGAACCTCGATGCAGATGGTGTTGCCGCCATATTTGTGGAATTTTTCTCCCGATACAGGAAGCGTCCCTCTCGCTCCCCAGATCTTGACCCGGAATTCCTGTCTATTGCCCCGACGGTCTCCGTCGGAATTCAACGCCATCATATACCCCAACCTGCCACGGCAACCCGTCTCAACGCTTCCTCCGTAGGGTCCCGTTTTCTCTTCGCCAACAACTGGCGCGTGCCTACTCCACGCAGCATTTCAGTTTTATGACCGCAGCACCACTTTTATTTTTTCCTTAAAGCACCGCAGTCTGGAAGAATATATTATCAAACGCTTGAATGCGCGCGCGCCTTGCTCAGTTCCGTCGTCGTCTGTGTCAGACGCTCGGCCAGAACACGCATGACCTTGATGGTGATCTCGGGGAAGTCCGACATCAGCTTGAAGAATTGCTCCTTGCCGATGCGCAGCGCCTCTACCGGCGTCGAGGCTTTCACGGTCGCGGTTCTGACACTGTCGCAAAGAATGGCGATCTCGCCGACGATGGCGTTGCCGCTCATTTCCGTCAGCTTGATCTGGCCCGATGGCGAGTCGATCAGGACATCGACCTTGCCGGTCAGAAGCACATAGGCGCTATCGCCAAGATCGCCCTGCCGGAATAGCTCGTCTCCTGCAAGATAGGAAACGCGGTCCGAAGCAAAAGCAAGTAGCTTGAGTTTCGACGGCTCCATCTCACTGAAGAAGGGGACGCGCTTCAGCATCTGAATTTCATCTTTGAAAAGCATAGCCCTGTCCTGGTTGGTATTACCGATTCACGTTGCTGTCGTGTGCCCGCGACATGTCACGCAGCGATCATTTCCTTAAATGTACCGTTTTCTTCCACAAGAGTCTCGTATGATCCGTCTGCAACAATTGTACCGTGGTTAACGACGATAACTCTATCGAACATCTTGGAAAGCGACGGATTTGACAAGACCCACAGAACTGCAGGATTTGCGCCGTCTCTCCTCAGGAAGGCGATGACGTTATCGACGATTTCCTGCTGCAGGCGATGGTCGAGACCCGGTAGCGGACGGTTGAGCACGTAATAATCCGAGCGCCGCATCAAAGCCCGCGCGAGATTGAGCTTCTGGCGCTGCAATGGCCCAAGACGCTTGCCGCCGGCACCGAGATTGAAGTCAAGCCCCACGGCAAGAACCCGCTCATAGACACCCTGCTTGCGCATGGCATCGGCCACAAGCCGGGTGATACGGCGCGAGGCGTCGGTGTAACGATGGCTGACCTTGCCGAAGAGGATGTTGTCGAGCAGGCTGGTCGATGCGGCATACTGATCGGGATCGTAAGGCTCGATGACGTCGCGCAGTTCTTCGGGCAGGTTCTCGTGGAACATGTGGCGCACTTCGACGATGCGGTTCATCACTTCCGGTGTCAGAAGGCCGAAACGCTGTCTTGGTTCGACATAGAAGAAGCTGAGGCGGATCATGGCACGGCGGTCTGCCTCGTTCGCATCATCGTAATGCTTGCCCTGCAGGCGCTGCAGGATCTGCTGATAGTTTGGAATGTCATCCGCGGTCATGAAGGTCAGCTGCTGGTAGAGCGGATGATCAGGCGGCAGATCGGAGAAGATTTCGACGATGTTCTCGGCGATCGTATAACCCATGTCGAAGAGCGTTTTGGAAAGGCCCGTTCCGCGCATGAGCGACAGGAAATACTTGCTTTCGATGATTTTGCTGCTGCCGGTCTGCGCATCGCGCATCGTGCCGAACAGGATGTTTTCGCCGACGGTCGCTTCGGTGTTGTAGCTGTCCGGCTCGAAGGGAACGATGAGACCAGAGAGGTTTTCCCGCTCCAATTCGCTGCGCAGCGTCCGGCGCAGTTCGACGATGCGGGCTGCCAGATGCAGGTCGCTCATTGGATCGATGGAGGAGCGGAGCGCAAATTCCAGAATGTCCGGCGAAAGCTGAACCGTGTCCAAAACGGCGAGCATGGATTTGAGAAATTGCTCCGGATCCTCGCGGCCTGCCGGGCTCGACTCGTAATCGATCCAGTCGCCGTTGAGATCCATGTCCGGGTTCTCGGCAAGCTTGGCCTCGCGGACTTCCCATTTTCGGTGCTCGAGTTCAGTCCCTTCATACTGCTTGGGTTTGAGGGGCGCATGCTTCAGCCCGTAGAGAAGATTGTCCTTCAGGCTTGCGTGGAAGAAGTAGCTGTCGGCCGAGACGTATGAAATGCGCCGTCCGGTGACGGATTCGGGCAGATCGTGGAAATCTGTATCGCCGATGGAAATCTTGCCCGATGTTGGCCAGAGCGTGCGTCCCAGGGCATCTGCCAGGGCTTCGCCGCCGGCACTGCCGACGATCGCCACGGTTTCTCCGGGATTGATGGTAAGTGTTGCCTGATCGAGGAGGCGCGTGCCGCTGTCATCATCAAGCGAAAGTGCGGAAATGACGATCGGGCCTGTGATCGCGGCAGCTGCCGCCGGAGACAGATCCTGGATTTTGGGGTCGATCATGCTTGGAGAATCGAACTGCTCGAAGACCTGTTCGTATTTCACCTGCACGTCCTGGCGGGCCTGATCCCAATCGATCAACTCTTTCAGTGGTCCTGGCAGTTCCTTGTAGGCGTTGATCACGGCAACGAGCTGACCGACATCGAGGCTGCCGCGCAGCGTCAGGTAACCGCCGACTGCGTAGAAGAAGAAGGGCGTCAGCTGCGCCAGGAAGTTGTTGATGAACTTGACCAGAAATTTCCACTGATAAAGGTCGTAGCGGATCTTGAAGATCTGGCCGAGACGCTGGCCGGCATCGGCGCGTTCGTAGTTCGAGGTGTCATAGGCGTGGATGGTGCCGATGCCATCGACCATTTCTCCGATGCGACCGGCAAGCTCGCGCGCGGTCAGCTGTCTCTGGCGTCCAAGATCGATCAGGCGGCGGCGCATTTTCGGGATGATGCCCACCTGAATGGCGGCCATGAAAGCGGCAATCATGCCGAGCCAGAAATTTTGCACCAGAATGAAGAACAGCGCCGACAGTGCCTGGCCGCCGAGCAAAGCAGGCTGGACGAAGGCGTCGCCGGTAAAGCCGCCGAGCGGCTCCACCTCGTCCTTGATCATGCTGGAGATTTCCGCGCCCTTGACGCGCTTGAAATGCGTGGGCGGAAAGCGCAGGACCCGGTCGATCAGCTGGAAGCGGATGCGGCGCAGCAGGCGCTCGCCAAGTCGGCCCTTGTAGGTGTTGATGTAATATTTGAAGAGGCCGTTGATGATGACCAGCGCCAGGAAGGTGAGGCTGAGGCCCATCAAGGTGGCCATGCGGTTCAGCTCGATACCCGGAAAAAGTGTGACCGTGCCGAAGTAAGGCAGGTTAAGTGTCAGATGCATGAAAAGCTGCGTGGCGTTGGCGCCTTCGAAGCCATCGCCCTGGATCGGCCCGTTGACGATCTGCTTGGGCAGATCGAAGGCCAGGAAGTACGGGATCATCGACAGCGCCACGATCAGCAGAATGAAAAGCTGCTGCTTCTTGGTATGCGTCCAGATGTAACGCGTCAGACTTTTTTCCATCGAGGACTTCTATGCCGTGCCGGATAAAGTGGAAGGTAATGGATGTTCATGCTGGCGTCAAAGCGGCTCTGGAGGGGGAAGGAGAGCGCTGAAACGGGGATAGGATATGGTGGTTCACATACTGGTGAAACAAGCCGCTTCCCTACAATATCGCGTAGGGAAGCGAAACTTTTTTATTAGAAGCCAAAATGCAGGCGTGAGCCGAGCGACCGGATTTCGCCATGGGGCTCGGCAGGGGCGTTCTCCTCAGCGATCAGTGCGATGGTCTTGGCCTCACCGGGAGCCAGATGGAACCAGTCATCGGCTGGGCGGAAGCCATCGGTACTGATATTGACCGACTGGGCCAGCCGATCCGTCGTCAGCGTCAGGAACCATTGCCCGTTCTTCTGCTCTGTCGTTGCGCTCAGGTTTGCGGCATGCAACGCCGCGCTGCGGCCGCGTGGAAAGTGGAAGGCTTCGGCAATCAGCTCTCCCGTCACGGCGTTCTTCAGCCTTGCAACCGTCATATCATGGGCGGGCGGACCGAAGCGATAGGCATAGGTCGTGTCGAAGAATGCGCCAAAGCAATCGGTGGCGGCAAGGCTTGTCTTGGATCGCGGTGCGAGATCGAGTTGCTTCTGGCCGCGGACGACGGGTTGCAGGCCATCGCGCAGGCAGGCGAGTTCGACGGTGAGCTTGCGGCTTTCCGCCGTCTCGTTGACGAGATGGACGGCAAGCCCGTTGATCCCTTCATCGGTCAGGATCAGCTGTACCGGGCGAAATGCCCGCTTCAGCCCGTACCAAGCCGACTTCGGTTTACCGGTGGAATCGATTACGCCCCAGCCCGCACCCGGTACAAGATCCTGAAGGGTCAGCACCATGGCACCCTGGCAGGAGGAGCCGTTGCGCCGCCACTCGCCATAGGTCGCTTCCATTACCTCGGCAACCGCCGCCCGCGAGAGGTCGAGATAGTGCTCGCCATCCTCGCGCCGCGTCCGCGACGGGTCGAGGTCATAGAGGAGCTTGAGATAATGGTCGCGCACATCCTCGAAATCCCAGGAGGCACCGCGATCGCGCGGCACGCGGGCTTTCCACACCGGATGATGAACGGCGGCAACGGGAAGGTGCCGATCAAGCGTCTTCTGCTGCGGCGCATTGGCGAAGGCGAGGCACTCGCCAGCAAAGCGGACATCGGCGCGACGCGCATCCTCCAGCGGTCGGCAATAGGCGCCGACGCCATAATAATGGCCGACCTTTTCATCGGTGAAGAAGGGCTGTGCGCCGCCAAAGGGCGAGTTCGGCACATAGGCGACATCCGGGCGGCGGGCTTTGACGAAGCGCGGCAGCATCTCTTCGGTCAGCGGACCTTTCCAGAAGGTCTCGCCAAGACCGAGCATTGCCCCCTGCTGGTACATTTCGCTGCCACCGCAGATGACGGTTAGCGAGGGAGAGAGCGCCGCATTCGCCAGAAGGTCCGCCGTTTCCCTCTCGATATGGGCGACGAAGCCTTCATCCTTTGCCGGATAATCGAAATTGGCGAGCGTCATGTCCTGCCAGACCATCAGGCCGAGTTCATCGCAAAGGCCAAAGAAGTCTCTGGTCTCATAGGTCATGGTTCCGCCAATGCGGATCATGTTCATGCCCGCCTCTGCGGCAAGGCGCAGCCAAGGTGCGTAATCCTCTTTGGCGCCGGGAAGCCGGACGATATCGGCATTGGACCAGACGGCGCCCCGGCAGAAAATGGCGACGCCGTTGATCGTCAGGCCGAAGCCTTTGCCATCGGTGCCATGATCGATCTCGATGCGGCGGAAGCCGGTTTTGCCAAGTGTGTGCGTCTTGCCGTTGACGCGCAGGTGAACCTCGTGCAGCGTCGGCGTGCCATGGGTGGCGGGCCACCAGGGCTCGACGTCCGGAAGGCGCAGCTCGGCTGAGAAGACGCCGCCTGAAACGGGCTCAAGTTTTTGCCAGCGATCCCCACAACCGATCTCGACAACGGACGAGGACAGCGCTTCAACGCTGACACGGAGGATGCCAACGCCGTCTTCTGTCAATTCGGTGGCGAAGGAGGTGAGGTCGAAATCCGCGTCGCCGTCACGCACCAGCCGGATCGGCCGCCATGGTCCGCTCGCATGGATCTCCGGGCACCAGCCGGGCATGTAGCCCAGCGCCGTCGTGCGGATCAGCCGAAGCCCCTGTGTCGACATCATCTGCGGACGCCAGCGGGCGCGGGGGCCGGTCTTTTCCAGATGGGGTTTAAGGGCGCGAAAGCAGATCGCCAGTTCGTCCGCGCCGGAAAGCGTGACGCCAACCTCCAGCGCCTCGAACATGCTGGCGGAGTGCGCGATCGGCTCGTCGTTCAGATAGATATCGGCGATGGTCGCAAGGCCATCGAAATGTAGCGTGGCGGTCTGCGGTTGTGCTGCATCAAGCCTCAGCCGGTACCAGGCATCGAGGTGGTTGAGCGGCTTCGGATCGAAGCGGTCGAACCTGCCCGCCTTCTCCAGCGCCTCGGCGACGGTGCCGGGCACCGGTGCCTCGAGGCTTTCCGAATCTGTTGGGATGCCGGATGGGCGCTCGCAGGCACCGGCTTGCGTCAATGTCAGCGTCCAACCCTCCGTCAGCCACTGGCCGGGGAGGGCGTCATGTCGAAGGCTCGCGCTCACGCGGCCTCGCTGGCATCATCGAGATGGGAATTGAGCTTCGCCATCAGCGCGTCCCAGGCGTCAGCCGCGGGATCGAGAGCGGTGGCGAGCGGCTCGAACTTGCGGCGCGCCACGGCGCGTGCCAGCTGGAACTGCACCGTCTTTGCCACTTCGGCGATCTTCAGCGCCTCTGCGGCTGCGTCATCGAAAGCCTGTGGTCCGGCAAGCCATTGCAGTTGGCTGGCCGCGAGTTCGAAATTGGCGCCGAGCTGGCGCAGCGTATTGAAGGCGTATTTGTGGAAGAAGCCGAAGGGGCGGTCGGCAACCTTTTCGACCTGTGCCGGGAAGACCTGCGAGAAGGCCCGGATCGGATTGTCCGCCGGTCGTCTGGAAAAATGCTGCACCAGCAGCCGTTCGGCAACCTTGCGGCGGCGCTCTTCGGGGACCGGTTTTTCCGGGAATTTGGCGAATTCCGCATAGGGCAGGAAGGGCGGTTCGCCCTCTTTCAGATGGTGCTGGAACACGCCCGCATAGTCTTCGCCTTCCAGCACGAAGTAGCCGGCATTGTGGAAATAGTCGAGCTTGAGATTGGCGCGGTCGATGCGGTTGATGGCAATCGTCGTCTTGCCGTGATCGTTTCGGTAGCCGACCCCATGCGTATCTGGCAGGTAGAAGCTGTCCACCTCTATCAGGGAAATGCGGCCGCGCTTCAGCTGCGTTTCGATATGGATTTCGACATCGTCGAAGATCGCAAGCTCTGTCGAGCGGATGCCGTAGAGCGCCTCGAGGTCTTCGAGCGGCATCTTGAAGAAGGTGAAGTGGTCGCCCTCGAAATCCTGCGTCAGGGTAAAGCCGAACATGGCTTCCGGCGGCAGGCCGCACGAAGCCACAAGCTCGATCCATAGATCGACAAAGCAATTGGTTTCCGGCCACATCCTGTCGGATGCGTGGAGCAGGTGAGGGACATGGCTCTCAGGGCTCAGGGCCGGAAAAATTGCCGTCATGCAAACCTCAATTTCTTAGGCCTCAATTCTAAAGGCCTCAGTGCCACAGCGTATCGCGAACCGACTGCGGCCATTGATCGACATCCAGCCCGTGCTTGGCAAGGAGGGCAAGCGCCAGTCGCTCCAGGCCGAAGCCGACGCAGGCGGTGTGGGCGACAGAGCCGTCCGCAAGGTTCAAGCTCCACTTCGCGCCGAAGGCATCCTGGTGGTAGTTGAAGCTCATGCAAGCGGTGAGGTTGGTCGTCGACGTGACGGGGATCAGCAGTTCGAACTTCAGGTTCTGGTCGCGCTGGTTGTTGGCCAGCATCCGGCCTGCGCGTCCGAAGAAGGGATCGTTGGCGATATCGAGCTTCACGTCGAGGCCGATGCCTTCCATCATTGCCACGCCGCGATCCATCCACAGCTGGCGGAAATCGGTGACGTCGCTTTCGGTGCCCATGCGCACATATTCGCGCATGCGGAAGAGCTGCTGGCGCGCCGGGTCCTTGGAAGGCTCATGGCGGAAGCAATAGGACTGAATGTCGTAGAGACCGCCGCCATCGGGCAGATTGCCGCGCTTGGCAATGGTCGGGTAGAGCGGATAGCAGGCGGCCGGTGTGAGCACGATATTGGTGATCTTCTGGTCTTTCGCCCAGTCGTCGCCGCCCTCATCCATTGTCTTCAACAGGTTGACGTGGTCGAGCTCGCAGCCGCAGAAGGAATGGACGGTACCGGCGAGCTGCGGGAAGCTCTTCATGTAGCCGCTTTTTTCGAAATAGGCGCGGTTGATGCCGGGCGGAAAGCGGATCGCTTCGGCCTTGTCGCCGGCGCCCACTTTGCTGACCAGGCTTTCGAGACCGGTGATCACGTCTTCGAACTGACCGCTTCGGCCATAGAGACCGTCGACGCCGGTATCGATGAGCAAACCCTTGTCGAAGAGCCTGTCGAGGAAAGATGTTTGTGCGTCCATGGTCCTACCTCAGAAGGCTCGTATCCTGCTTTTGAATCAGCAGGAGATTGGCGGAATTGCTCAGGATTCTGTCATTAGAAATCATCAGCCGGGCAGAATGCGCGTCACGCAGATGGCGGCCAAGGCTATAGGGCGTGCCGTTCTTGTAGCCCATGATGCCGCAGATCAGCATGGCATTGTCGATGATTTCCAGAATGGTCTCGGACGAGCAGATCTTGACGTTATTCATGGCAATGGCA
Organism: Agrobacterium sp. CNPSo 3708; assembly: GCF_028674915.1. Lineage (NCBI taxonomy): Bacteria > Pseudomonadati > Pseudomonadota > Alphaproteobacteria > Hyphomicrobiales > Rhizobiaceae > Agrobacterium > Agrobacterium sp. CNPSo 3708. Next base: position 26,807 of record NZ_JAQZSF010000007.1, on the reverse strand, counting down.
AAGCCCATCGACATCAGCTTGTCCGGGTCGGCTTTCGTCTCGTCATAGGCCTTGATGCCGGCAATCACGTTGGATTTGACGATTTGCAGCTTGTTCGACACTTCGGCCAGTCGCAGCGCGCCCGGGGGTGCGGACCCTGGCGATTTGCGGGCGGCGGCGCGCACGAAGCTCTGCGCCCGTGCCACCGCGTCAGATGCGATGCCGTACCATACGCCGCTCCACAGAAGATGCGAGGTGGCGAGCATGGATTGGGCTGCAATTTCAGCAAAGGGCTTGGGGAAAATCTGTTCGGCCGGAGCCTCGCCCTTGAACAGGAAACCATCGGAGCAGGTGCCGCGCATGCCAAGCGTATCCCATACATGGGTGCGCTCAAGGCTATACTGGTCTTTCAAAAACACCGTCATCACCTGATCGGAGGGAGCGGCATCCTTGTTGCTGCGCGAGGTGATGAGAATGGCGTCGGCCTCGCTGCCATAGGAAATGACGGTCGCGTCCTTTTCCAGGCGGCAGGTGTCGCCATCCACCTCGATGGCACAGATGGAATTGCGAAGATTGCCGCCAATGCCGCCTTCGGTGGTGGCGGAGGCGAGCAGCAATTGTTCGCTGGCCAGGCGGCGCATGAAGGCGCTGTGCCACTCGCTTTCTTCGCCGTGCTCCACCAGGCTCGAGGCCTTGATGTGGTGCATGGCGTAGATCATTGCGGTGGCCGAACAGGCCTGGCCCAGAATGGAGCAGATATCGGCAAGCTCCAGCATGGTGGCACCTTCGCCGCCCATGTGAACCGGAACCTGGATGCCGAGCAGCTTTTCCTCGCGAAGCGCGTCGACGGCCTCTTTCGGGAAGCGGCCTTCGGTATCCACCGCATCGGCATGTTTTGCGGCAATCGCCGCCACCCGCGCCGCCCGGGCGCTCAGTGCTTCACGGTGAGGCGCGACGGCGAGGTCCATCAGGCAGCCTCTTTCCCGTCGAGAATGGCTTTGACCGTGGTTTCGATGGCGGCGATGCTGGCAAAGGATTTGCGGTTCAGCATGCTGTCGGGAAACTCGATGTCGAACGCCTCTTCCAGGCCCAGCATCAGCTGCACGGAGGCGAAGGAGGACAGGCCCGCGGCATAAAGATCGGCATCGTCGGCAAGCGTGTCGACGGAAACGGGAAGCTGGCCGAATTTTGCCAGCACCTCACGGATAGTAGAATTCATCCCAAGTATCTCCCTTTAACTGGAGGCATTATCGCGTAACTTCTGAGTTACATTTAAAAACATAACATAGTCATAAGTGGTGCGGTTAATTTCCGGTGACATTGCTTGGCGCCCAACGCAATTGTGGTTTCCCCACCGCCCTCTTTTGGCGCAACCGGCTGCCAGCTTGACATTCGGCGCCATGAGGTCTTTGATTGCGGCATTCACCAGGGGGGTCCCGGCAAGGGGCTGAGATACTGCTAGAGCGCGCAGTGACCCGTTGAACCTGATCCAGTTCATACTGGCGTAGGGACGGTGCAAACGCGGGCTTTATGGCAGAACCGGCTTAACGCCGGGGAACCGTCATCATTCCTATCCCGCGCTTTTCGTCTTCATGCTCGAACTGGGTCTCCACTGTTTTGCTTTGGAGCCTCACGATGAACATTGCCGCTAAAAATCTCACCCCAACCGTTACCACAGGTCCGTTGCCTGCCTCCACCAAGGTGCACAAGCCGGGCGTTCTTCACCCGCATATCCGCGTGCCAATGCGCGAAATTGCGGTCCATCCCACCGCCGGCGAACCGCCGGTGACCGTCTATGATGCCTCCGGTCCCTATACCGATCCGACGCATCTGGTGAACATCGATGCCGGTCTGCCGCGCCTTCGCCAGGAATGGGTTCTGGCGCGTGGCGATGTCGAAGCCTATGAGGGCCGGCATGTGAAGCCGGAAGACAATGGCTTTGCCACCGGCGAGAGGCTGACGCCGGAATTTCCCGTGCGCAACCAGCCGCTGCGGGCCAAGGATGGAAAGGCCGTCACCCAGCTGGCCTATGCACGGGCGGGCATCATCACACCGGAGATGGAATATATCGCCATCCGCGAAAACCTCGGACGCGAGGCGGCGCAGGAGAAGCTTGTGCGCGATGGCGAAAGCTTCGGTGCACATATTCCAGATCATGTGACGCCGGAATTCGTCCGTCAGGAAGTGGCTTCCGGTCGCGCCATTATCCCCTCCAACATCAACCATCCGGAAGCCGAGCCGATGATCATCGGGCGGAATTTTCTGGTCAAGATCAACGCCAATATCGGCAATTCCGCCGTCACTTCCTCCATGGCGGAAGAGGTGGAGAAGATGGTCTGGGCCACGCGCTGGGGTGCCGATACGGTGATGGATCTTTCCACCGGGCGCAACATTCACAATATTCGCGAGTGGATCATCCGCAATTCGCCGGTGCCGATCGGCACGGTGCCGCTCTATCAGGCGTTGGAGAAGGTCAACGGCATTGCCGAGGATCTGACCTGGGAAGTGTTTCGCGATACGCTGATCGAGCAGGCCGAGCAGGGCGTTGATTATTTCACCATCCATGCGGGCGTGCGCCTGCATTACATTCCGCTGACCGTCAATCGCGTCACCGGCATTGTCTCGCGCGGCGGGTCGATCATGGCCAAGTGGTGCCTGCATCACCACAAGGAAAGCTTCCTCTACGAGCATTTCGACGAGATCTGCGACATTTGTCGCGCCTACGACGTGTCGTTTTCGCTGGGGGATGGCCTGCGTCCGGGCTCGATTGCCGACGCCAACGATGCCGCGCAGTTTGCCGAGCTGGAGACGCTGGGCGAGTTGACGCAGATCGCCTGGGCCAAGGATTGCCAGGTGATGATCGAAGGCCCCGGCCATGTGCCGATGCACAAGATCAAGGAAAACATGGACAAGCAGCTGAAGACCTGCGGCGAGGCGCCCTTCTACACGCTTGGACCGCTGACCACCGACATCGCGCCCGGTTACGACCACATCACGTCCGGCATCGGTGCGGCGATGATCGGCTGGTTCGGCACGGCGATGCTCTGCTATGTCACGCCGAAGGAGCATCTGGGCCTGCCGGATCGCAACGACGTGAAAGTCGGGGTCATCACCTACAAGATCGCGGCGCATGCCGCCGATCTCGCCAAGGGTCATCCGGCGGCTCAACTGCGTGACGATGCGCTGTCGCGCGCCCGCTTCGAATTCCGCTGGGAGGATCAGTTCAACCTGTCGCTCGATCCGGAAACGGCGCGCTCCTATCACGACGAGACGCTGCCGAAGGAAGCGCACAAAGTCGCGCATTTCTGCTCCATGTGCGGGCCGAAATTCTGCTCCATGCGCATTTCCCACGATATTCGCGCCGAAGCCCAGAAGGAGGGGCTGGAGGCCATGGCGGAGAAATTCCGTCAGGGCGGCGATCTCTACATGCCGCTGGAAAAGCCCGTGGCTGGTGAGTGAGATGCGCATTCTCATCAAAGGGGCAGGCGTTGTCGGTCTGACGGCTGCCCTTGAGCTGACGCGGGGCGGATCTGCGGTGACGGTGTTCGACACTGCGCCTCGGATCGGTCGCGGCGCATCCTGGTTTGCCGGCGGCATGCTGGCGCCCTGGTGCGAAAGGGAGAGCGCCGAACAGGCGGTGCTCGACCTCGGACAGTCGGCGCTCGACTGGTGGGAGGAGGCCACACCCGGCCTCGTCTCGCGCAACGGTACGCTGGTGGTGGCGCCAGCACGGGACAGGGCGGAACTCTTGCGCTTTGCCTCGCGCACCAGCGGCTACCGCCTGGTGGATGAGGATGAGATTGCAGCACTCGAGCCGGACCTTGCCGGACGGTTCCGCCATGGACTGTTCTTCGAGGGCGAAGGTCATCTCGATCCGCGGCTGGCGATGGTGGCGCTGCATCAGCGTCTGGTGGACAGCGGCGTGGTCTTTCGTTTGGGCGGCGACACGATCGACGATGGCGGCTTCGACCGCATCGTCGATTGCACCGGCCACGCGCAGGTCGGATCGCTCTCAGGGCTTCGGGGCGTGCGCGGCGAAATGCTCTATCTCGCCACGCACGAGGTTTCGCTGTCGCGCCCGGTGCGGCTCCTGCATCCGCGCATCCCGCTCTACATCGTCCCGCGTGAGCCGGGGCGCTTCATGCTGGGTGCGACGATGATCGAAACCGAGGAGGCGGGGCCGATTTCCGCCCGCTCGATGATGGAGTTCCTGAATGCCGCTTACGCGCTGCATCCATCCTTCGGAGAAGCGCAGATCATCGAAAGCGGTACCGGCATCCGGCCTGCCTTTCCCGACAATCTTCCGCGCATCGTTCAGGAGGGCAAGACGCTCTTCATCAATGGTGCGCACCGGCACGGCTTCCTACTCTCGCCTGCCATGGCGCGCCAGGCTGCCGATTTCATCGAACACAAGGAGGTGTCCCATGCGGATCCATGTCAACGGCGAAGTGCATGATCTTTCCGCCGCCACGCTGTCAGAGCTTCTTTTCGCCCTTGATTTCGAGGGCGACTGGCTGGCGACGGCGGTCAATGGCGATCTCGTCCATGCTGAGGATCGCCCGCAATTTCATTTGAAGGATTCCGACCGGATCGAAATCCTGTCCCCGATGCAGGGAGGATGAACCATGTTTCGATTGTATGATCGCGATGTCAGCTCACGGCTGCTGCTGGGTACTGCGCGCTATCCGTCGCCCGCCGTTCTGGCGGATGCGGTTCGCGCCAGCAGGACCGACATTCTGACCATTTCGCTTAGGCGTGAAACGGCAGGCGGCAAAAAGGGCGGGCAGTTCTTCGAGATGATCCGCGAACTCGACCGCCTCATCCTGCCCAATACGGCGGGCTGCCACACCGCCAAGGAAGCGGTGCTGACGGCGAAGATGGCGCGGGAGGTGTTCAAGACCAACTGGATCAAGCTGGAGGTGATCGGCCATCACGACACACTCCAGCCGGATGTCTTCGCGCTGGTGGAGGCGGCCCGCATTCTCTCAGACGACGGGTTTGAAGTGTTTCCCTATACGACCGACGATCTGGTGGTGGCGGAAAGACTGATCGATGCCGGCTGCAAGGTGCTGATGCCCTGGTGCGCGCCGATCGGCAGCGCCATGGGACCGCTGAACCTCACCGCGCTCAAATCCATGCGGGCGCATTTTCCCGATGTGCCGATGATCGTCGATGCCGGCCTTGGCCGCCCCTCGCATGCGGCAACGGTGATGGAGCTTGGCTATGACGCCGTGCTGCTCAATACGGCCGTCGCCGGCGCCGGCAACCCGGTAATCATGGCGGGCGCCTTTGCGAAAGCCGTCACGGCGGGGCGTGAGGCCTATCTCTCCGGCATGCTGGAGCCCCGCGATATGGCGGTACCGTCCACGCCGGTGATTGGGACGGCGGTGTTTTCGTGAGGCTGGTCCTCCCGAACTTGATCCACTGCTGTCCGGTTTAAAGTTCTGGTTTGGATCTGCCGCACCCCCCTCTGTCCTGCCGGACATCTCCCCCTCAAGGGGGGAGATCGGCAAGCGGCGCCCTTCGCATGTCCTATCCCACCGGAGTTTGGGGCGAGACGGTGCAACAGTTCGATCTCCCCCCTTGAGGGGGAGATGTCCGGCAGGACAGAGGGGGGTGCGGCACGGCGCGGAGCTCACTTCGCCCCACGACACTCTAAGCCAACATTGACAACACCTCCCCACAGCGGGATACCGGCATGACAACAGAAGGAATGCCGCCCTTGCATAATCTGCTGATCGATATTGACGGTGTTGCGGTGGGCCATGCCACCGATCTGGCGCTTGGCTCCGGCGTAACAGCCATCGTCTTCGATGAGCCGGCTATTGCCTCCGGCTCGGTTCTGGGTGGCGCGCCGGGTGGGCGCGATACGGCGCTTCTCGATCCATCGATGACGGTGGAGGCGGTGGACGCCTTCGTGCTCTCCGGTGGATCGGCCTTTGGGCTGGATGCGGCAGGTGGGGTGCAGGCGGGATTGCGCCAGGCCGGGCGCGGTTTTCCGGTGGGCAATACCCGCGTGCCGATCGTGCCGCAGGCGATCCTGATGGATCTTTTGAATGGCGGCAACAAGGATTGGGGGCTGCATTCGCCCTATCGGGACATGGGGTACGAGGCGTTCAAGGCCGCTTCGCACGCGCCCTTTGCGCTCGGCACCGTGGGGGCCGGAACGGGTGCCACGACCGCGACGGTGAAGGGCGGGCTGGGCTCTGCCAGCGACAAGACATCCTCCGGCATTACGATTGCGGCGATTGTCGCGGTCAATGCCTTGGGCTCGGCAACGGTTGGCACCACGCAAAACTTCTGGTCCGCCCCCTTTGAACAGAATGGCGAATTTGGCGGGCTTGGCCTGCCAACACAGTTCAGCCAGGCCGATACGGCGCTTCGCATCAAGGGCGTGACGCTGACGGCCACCACCATTGGTGCGGTGATCACCGATGCAGTGCTGACGAAGGCGCAGGCGCATCGCCTTTCGATTCTGGCGCATGACGGGCTGGCGCGCGCCGTGCTGCCTTCGCATCTTTCCAGCGATGGCGACACGATGTTCGCCGCGGCCACCGGCAGGAAGCCTCTCACCCAGCCGAGCGATTTTGCCGAACTTTGCCATCTCGCCACGCTGGTCATGGCACGTGCCATTGCCCGCGGTGTGTTTGAGGCGAGCGCGCTTCCCCATGAGGGCGCGCAGCCTTCCTGGCGGGATCGCTTCGGAGCCGCGCAGCCATGAGCGACACGCCATCGCGCCCGCCTCTCAAGCCCGTGCTGCGGGTGGATTTTCCACCGGGCGAGCGGCTTGGTCGTGGCAAGATCGAGCTGATGGAGCATATCGTCGCCACCGGCTCCATCTCTGCAGCCGGACGCGCCATGGACATGTCCTATCGCCGTGCCTGGCTGCTGGTGGATGCGCTGAACCACATGTTCAAAGAACCGGTGATAGAATCCCAGCGCGGCGGCAAGCAGGGCGGCGGTGCGGGGCTGACGCCTTTTGGCGAAGAGCTGCTGGCGCGCTTTCGCGGCATGGAAGCGCGTCTGCGCGAGACGCTGCAGGCCGATCTCGACTGGCTGGAAGCCAACCGCGCACCCGACGATCGCAAGACGCAGGATGCGCCCTCTCAATAGCGCCCATTCAATAAGGGTCGAGTGCTGCCGATTTGACGATGGCGAAGACTGGGCTTCCGGCTCTGAGCGACAGCCGCTCGATGGAAAGGCTCGTTACGCGCGACTGGATGAGGGTGCCGCTGCACGCCACCTGCACCAGCGCCATGCCATCGGCCAGCGCAATGCCTGTCACGTGGCCTTCGAGAATGTTGAGGGCGCTCAAACCCTCCGGTCGCACCGTTGCCAGCATCACGTCTCTTGCGGGAATATGCACGCGCACCGCCTTGCCGGGCTCTGCGTTTTGCGCGGGCACCTGAAGCGCGGTTTGACCCAGCCGAACGGTCGCGAGCCGGTGGGCAGCATCGAAGGCCTCCACCGTGCCGGAAAGAATGCTGCCTGCTTCGCGCCGCTCCAGATAGGCGCTGAAGGCGGGCTGCGAGAGGATGTCCGAGGCCGGGCCAGCGGCATCGATCCGGCCATCCTTCATCACCACCACCTGGTCTGCCAGGCGCGAGACTTCGCTGACCGAGTGGCTGACATAAAGGATCGGGATGGTCGTCTCGTCGCGCAGCCGCTCGAGATAGGGAATGATCTCGGCCTTGCGCGCCTCATCGAGGGCGGCCAGCGGCTCGTCCATCAACAGCAGGCGGGGGGAGGAGAGCAGCGCCCGGCCAATCGCCACCCGCTGCTTTTCGCCACCGGAGAGCTTTTCCGGCCGCCGCTGCAACAGCGCGCCGATGCCGAGCATCTCGATCAAATGGGCGGAGGCGGTAGCATCCGCACCCCCACCGGAAAACCAGCGACCGTAATGCAGGTTCTGCTCCACGCTCAAATGCGGGAAAAGCCGCGCTTCCTGAAACACATAACCAAAGCGCCTTTTATGCGCGGGCGTGAAGATGCGTTTTTGCCGATCGGCCAGCACCGTGCCATCCAGTTCAATCCGCCCCTCATCCGGCTTCGTCAGCCCGGCAATGATGCGCATCACCGAGGTCTTGCCGGAGCCGGAGCGGCCGAAAAGCGCGGTCACCCCCTTGTCTGCGGTAAAGGCCGCATCCAGCGTGAAGCTGCCCAGCCTGTGGCGGGCGTTGAAGGACAGCGTCATTGCCCGGCCACCCTTCTGCTGACCATGCGCGCCAGAAATTCCGACGCCAGCAGCGCTACCATGGAAATAACGATCGCCACCAGCGTCAGGCGCATGGCGCCCGCATCTCCGCCCGGCACCTGGGTGAGGCTGTAGATCGCCGCTGAGAGCGTTTGCGTTTCGCCGGGAATATTGGAGACGAAGGTGATGGTCGCGCCAAACTCGCCCATCGCCTTGGCAAAGGCGAGGATCATGCCGGCAATGATGCCGGGAAGGGTGAGCGGCAGTGTCACCGTCAGGAACACCCAGAGCGGGCTTGCGCCGAGCGTCCCCGCCGCTTCCTCCAGCTTGCGATCCACCGCCTCGATCGACAGGCGGATGGAGCGCACCATCAGCGGAAAGGCCATGATGGCGCAGGCAAGGGCCGCACCCGTCCAGCGGAAGGAAAAGACGATGCCGAAATGCTGATCGAGAAACGCGCCGATCACGCCCTTGCGGCCAAAGAGGATCAAAAGCAGAAAGCCGGTGACGACCGGCGGCAGGATCAGCGGCAGATGCACGATGCCGTTCAGCAGCGACTTGCCGAAGAACCGCCCGCGCGCCAGCGCCAGCGCAATCAGAATGCCGAAGGGAAGGCTTGCCAGCATGGCAACGGTCGAGACCCACAGGCTCAACCGTATCGCCGTCCATTCCTCCGCACTCAGCGACAACCAGTCCAAACTGCCATTCCTGTTCTCAAGCACCGGGGCGCGCAAAAACGCTCCCGAGTTTAGCGACACCGGTGCTTCCGATCTTACCGCCTATCGTTCTCGCAAGCCGCTGAGCAACTTTGCGCGATTTGCTTTAAGGATTTATTCCGATGCCCGGTTCTGAAGCATGGTCCACGCAAAAGTGCGCAGCGGTTTTGCGATCACGACATGCGACAAAACAAGGACCCGGAGCGTCAGGAGCGAATCGGAAAGATCGCGACACGCTTCTAGCCAAAGCCGGGCAGCGTTTCGGCGCAAACGCCATCAGAGCCGATGCGATGATGCGGCTGTGAAAGCCCGTCGTGCTGTTTCAGACCTTGCATGCTTTCCCTTACTTCAGAACCGTAAAGCCCTGGACCTCGAAGAAGGGGGCTGCCTTGGCCGATTTCAGAAATTCCAGATAGGCAGCCGCTGCCGGGCTTTTGGCATCCTTCAGCGTCGCGACGGGATAGATGATCGGCGGATGCGAATCTTCCGGAAAGGTGCCGACGATCTTCACGCCGGGATTAGCCGCCGCATCCGTCTGGTAGACGATGCCATAGGGCGCTTCCCCGCGCGAGACCAGGAGCAGCGCCGCGCGCACACTTTCCGCCCCCGCCACCTTGCCGGAAACGGCAGGCCAGACGCCAAGCTTCTCGAGCGCCGCCTTGCCATATTTGCCCGCCGGCACGGAATCCACCGCCCCCATGGCAAGCTTCCCATTGCCGACAAGAGCCGAAAGATCAAACCCCGGCTTGATCTCCACCGGCTTCGCATTTGCCGCAGGCGCAACCAGAACGAGGCGGTTGCCCAGAAGATTGCTCCGCGTGTCTTGCTTGATCAGCCCCTTGCCCGCCAGATAGTCCATCCAGGCCAGATCCGCCGAAATGAAAATATCCGCAGGCGCACCCGCCTCCACCTGCTTCGCCAGCGCCGAACTCGCGGCATAGGACACCACAACCTCATCGCCACTCTGCTTGGCGAAGGCGGCATTTGCAGCATCCAGCGCATTCTTCATGCTAGCCGCAGCAAAGACGGTGACCTTCTCGGCGGCGAGCGCGGGCGAGGAGAGGGCAGGTGCCACAAGACACGCGGCGGCGATGGCCCATGCTGCGGTTTTCAGAATGATGCGGCGGTGAAGTGTCATGGATCGGCCCCTCAAGCGAGATATCTGGTTGGATATATCGGTGGTAATCGATGAGGGTTATGTTTGCAAGGATATAGCGATACCAACGTGGTTCGCTGCGTTGGTGGCCCGAAAACTTGCTATGTTGCCAAGACTTGCGCAGCTGCCGTGTCTAGCTAACTAGGGTAATCGATATGCCGGACAAAATGTTTGACTGCAGCTATGGAGCTATCCCTGAGACCAATTTGGCATTGTAGTCTAATAAGACTTGGTCAATCGCAGTTAAAAGAGCGTTAAATCCGTTGAAATTGATTTTGCTTTGGTTCGGACGTACAACATCCTTTGCGAACGTATGCTTCGAATAAAACTTTGAGCCATCTGACTCTTTGTTGGTGAGATCTAGCTTTTTGCCCTCGTACACAAAGCCTAGTAGGGCAGGGTCGAACAACCCCTCAATTGCAGTCACTGGATTTCCAGTAGGTGGGATGGGTACTGCGTACAGGTTCGAGTAAACGTAGTAGAAGGGGTCCAGTCCGGTAACTTTGGTCTTGGTGATCGAGCCAAGAGTTGAGAAAAAAGCTTTAGACCCTTCATCATTGTCTACTAAAATGATCACGGGATGCCTCCCGCCAGACTTGAAACCGCTGATCCTTTTTCGGTAATCGCCAAGCAAGTTTTTGAGTTCTCCGGTCCCGCCGGATAACCCCATGAGCTCTCTGCTAGAGTTGCTGTATCTGAAAAACTTTAGCTGGTGCTCTTTTTCTTGTCCCGAAACTTGGATTAGATTCGGATATCCTGCGGCTAACTGGTTAAGGGCAGCCTTGAGATAAATGGTATCGGTGACGCCTTCTCCAATAATGACTGGCTTAGTAATCCCAAAAAACGAAACGAAATTAAGGAAAGACTGATATAGCTTGAATGGCGCCGTCGTCCGCATTGACGGGCCATTTTCAAGCTTGTTTTGCATAGAGCGTACATGGTGAATATAGTTCAATCGTCCTCGGATCACGCTATCGGAAACCGGTTCAAGCGATCCATTCAGATTTGAATAGCCAAACCCTAGATTGAAAAGGTTGTGACACATTGCTCGCGTAGTATGGTAGTACTCCGTAGGGACCGATACGGATTTATTTACAATAAGCCCCGTAGCTTCCTGTCTAGACGACTTATACTGTAGACGTGTCTTAGAATTATTAAGTTTAAATCCGCTCTTGAAGATATTTTTTAATAACTCATCTCCTGGAACCCAAGAGTTGGGCGATTTCGTGCCTGGATAAGCTATCGCTTTGGGAAACACGCGTTCGTTCGTCGAAAAGCTCAGATCATCTGCGTATCTAGTGTACGTACATCTGTGTCGGCCTGCCATGCGCGATAGGCGCATATCAAGGATGTGGCCAATAAAATCTGATATGATGGGCGAGCAAGGGCTTCCTTGCGGAAGAGAATTGTTATGACAGGCAATCTGCGCGATAACGGTCGCTACTTTGGGGTGAAGGCAAAAATGTTGATTTTTTATAAAGAAACCATATACGCGCCCAAAATTTATAGAAGGAAAAAAATCCTTTAAATCCGCGTTGAACACATACCTTTTGTTTCTGTGATTTCGTGCATTGGTAATTATGGAAAGGTTTCTCTTGAACGCGTGCGAAACGACACAATTATTGTCTACTGCACTGTCTTTGCTTATCTCGCCTTGCACGCCGAGAAGCAGGTCAGCTAAATTTCTTTGAATTCTTTTTAGTCTATCAATCGGCGCACTAATTACCCTTTTTCCACCTGTTTTTTTTGAAATCTCGAACTCCTTGTACTTGAGATGGCTGGGAATCTTGTAAATCACGTACGAAAGTACGCTTGGCTTCTCCTCGAGAATGTATGCTAGGTCCGAAAGTGACTTTGCTGCTCTTAACGCTTCAAGTTTCGACATATTCGATTTTCTTAAGGCTTGCGGACACTCTTATGCGAATGGGTATCATATCCAATCCACATCATATGTAAGTATCGTCGGGCAAACCGCCTGACAATGTTTTCAACTGCCATGAAACTTGGCAACAAGATCTGTCCGCAAGCCCGCATCCAGAAAACATTCTTCTAATTGGTGGCACAACTCAAAAGCGATCCCGCTACAGTTTTTTCAACAAATATTTACAAAAATTGGGGTCGTTAGATACGCTGACGAAGAAATTTCGCTTAGGCAAAAAAACGAAGTTTGCATTATGAGATGAGAATCCGGCAATGGCTGATCTCATAACGAACCATGAATTTCAGAAGACTTGGTTTTTGCGGAATGGAGATTTAGCGGTTTTCGGCAAGTTAACCTAACAGACACTGCTGGATGTAGTTGTGCAGACCCAGGAAACCGCTGATCCGGACAATGGGTGTCTGGCATTTCCGCGCTAGGTTTCGAATTCTATTTATTGATCACGACAATCAGTCACCCAAACTAATCACGGATGAATCACTTGAATGGGTGTCTGTGCATCATTTTGAAACGTTGCTGGCGAGGCGGTCCGACTAAGGAAACATCGTTCGGCGAAGCAGTTGTATAGAAAGATCATACAGGCAATTTCCTCTCGGAGTCGGCGCGGGTGGCTGCCCTATGCTGGAGTTTGGTTAGCGCCGCGACTGCTATCGTTAGGCTACGCCGAACCAAACCGCTCCCCCGCAAAATGCGCCACCTGCGCACCGGCCTCATAATAGGCCTCCTTCAGCGCCCGAAAACTCTGCGCCTTGGGCTCTGACACTGGCAGCGGCAGGTCGCTTTCGCTGATCTCGCCGGCCACATGGGCGGCCAGTGTTTTGCCGAAGGTGGTGCCCGGCGCGATGCCGCGGCCGTTGTAGCCGCAGAAGCCTACGACGTTCTTGGCGAAGCGGTGGAAGCGGGGGACGGCGTTGTCGGTCATGCCGATCTGGCCGTACCATTCGCATTCGAACTCCACATCGCCAAGCTGCGGGAAGAGGCGTTTGAGCGAGCGTTTTGCCCAGGCGCGGTGGACGCTTGCCCCTGTGTCGCGCAATGCGCCCACACTGCCGAAGACGAGGCGGCCGGCCTTGTCCATGCGGAAGGAGGAGAGGATTTCCTTGGTGTCCCAGCAGCCTTCGCGGCCGGGCAGGACGGACTTGGCGAGATTATCGCCGAGCGGGCGGGTGGCGAAGTTGAAATAGGGGAGGTAGACCTGCTCCTCGCGGATGATCTTCCACGGGCCTTGGCTATAGGCTTCCGTTGCCACGATGATCCAGCTTGCCGAGACGGAGCCGCGATCGGTGCGCACCGTCCAGCCTTCGCCGTTTTCTTCCGTCGCGTGCACCGGGCTTGCCGTATGGATGATGGCGCCAGCTTTGAGTGCGGCGTTGGCCAGTCCGCGCACATAGGCAAGCGGCTGGAGCGTTCCGGCGCGTTCATCCAGAAGCGCGCCTGTGTATCCGTTCGTGCCGACCCGCCTTGCGGTTTCCTCGGCGCTCAGGATCCGCACCGGCGCGCCGCGCGCGGCCCACTGGTCGCAGCGCTCGCGAATTTCGGTGAGCCCCGCTTCGCCGACGGCGCAATGCAGCGTGCCGTTCTTTTCCAGTTCACAGGCAATCTCGTGTTTCTCGATGATCTCGCGCACCAGGAAGGGCGCGTTGCCCAGAAGGTCCAGCAGGCGATCGCCATGGACCGGGCCCAGCACATTGGGCAGTTCCTTCGGCATAACCCACATGCCGCCATTGATGAGGCCGACATTGCGGCCAGCACCCCCAAAGCCGATTTCCTTGCCTTCCAGCACGATGCATTTGATGCCGCGTTCCGCCAGATGAAGGGCCGCCGAAAGGCCGGTGAAGCCACCGCCAACGATCACCACATCCGTCGTCACATCCCCTTCCAGCGCGCTGGTTTGCGGCGGTGGCGGAGCGGTCTTTTCCCAAAGGCCATGCGAGCGGGGATCGTTATACATCGGGGGCATCCACAATCATGAGGCAGAGTTGCCGGGCAGGCGGTTGGGCGCGAAGAAGCGCCCTTTGGCGAAAACTCTATCGCGGCGCTTCACCGCTGACCATCGACATCTCGTCATCAATTCATGCCGGGCGGGAATAGTAGCGGGCAGCGTTGCCATGGGATCGTACGACGCCAAAGGCTTGAAAGAGCGGGCTGCCTCAGCCAATAGTGTGTCACACACGCGCAGGCGGCGGCTTTTGCCCCACCGCGCCACGCTTACATCAGCCTTTTGGCGAGGAAGACCAGTCATGAAGCCCATCTTCGTTCAGCTCCAATGCGCACCCGGCAAGACCTATGAGGTCGCGGACGCCATCTACAAGACCGAACTGGTTTCGGAGCTTTATTCCACCAGCGGCGAGTATGATCTCATGTTGAAAATCTATCTTGGCCCGGAGCAGGATGTCGGCAAATTCATCAATGATAACATCGTCAGTATTCCGGGCATCGTGCGCTCGCTGACGACGCTGACGTTTACGGCGTTTTGAGACGACACGGGGTTTCCGGGGAAAAGAGAGCGACACCCTCTCGTTCGTCATCCTCGGGCTTGATCCGAGGATCTATCAACCCACCCGTAAGTGCCTGAAAACATGGATTCTCGGGTCAGGCCCGAGGATGGCGGGGAGGAGGGATTGAATCTCATCGCAACGTCGCGCGGAGGTGAACGTCTCGCGGTTTAAGGTGGAGGAAATGGCCGAAGAACTTATTCGGTGTCGTGATTGAAAAATACTGGCTGAAAATCAAAAGGCGATGCCGGGTTGAACGGGCATCGCCTTTATCGTTTTTCAAATGTGGTTTCGTAACAGGCTGAAGATGGGCTCAAACCAGCGCTGCCACGTTGCGGTTGCGCACGAGGTTGCGGATGGCAACGCGCACATCCTCGGCGCTGTCGAAGCGCTGCTCGTCCAGATCATGGACGTGGAACTTGACGGCAATGAACTTCAGCCGGTTGTTATCCGGTACGACGATACCGACCGGTTCGCCTGCGAATTCGATGACTTGCTTTTGCATGGTGCATACTCCCGCTGTGGCTTGATCGCACAGCATAAATGTCGAATTGAATGAATTGAAAATTTGAGGGGACTTAAAAAGTCACCACATTCGACAGCAGCGGGAACACGTGGATTTGTGCCCGGCATTCGAGATCCGATGACCTAGGAGCGCGGCAATGCGCATAAATTTCGACATGACACTCTCCTCTGCTCGTGTTGACCCGGAATACCGAAGAATCACTCTCCAGTTGAATCACTGATATCCCGGTTTTGCCTCGGAATCAATGATTATCAATGTAGGTAGAATATTTTTCTTTATGATGACAGGACGGGGGCGGAAATGTGAAATTTTTGTTTATCCGGCTTGGTTGTATCAAAGCGCCGGAAACGCCGAAGATTTCGTGCCCGTTTAATCTGCCGAGGGCGGGTAGAGGTGATCGTTCCCGTTGAAATCGGAGACGGCGTAACAACCCTCGGCCTGTTTCGTTGCCGCATTCTGACCGATGACGGCTTTTCCGTGGCCGCCTGGAATATCCAGCACGTAAGTCGGCTGGCACAGACCCGACACGTGACCGCGCAAGGCGGACACAATCCGCTGGCCTTCTTCGATGCTCAGCCGGAAGTGGCTGGTGCCGGGCGCAAGATCGGGGTGATGCAGGTAATAGGGCTTGATGCGGTTTTCGACGAAGCTGCGCATCAGCTCTGCCAGCACGGCCGGATCGTCATTGATGCCCTTCAGCAGCACCGTCTGGCTGACCATGGCAATGCCGGCATCCACCAGTCTTGCGCAGGCGGCGCGCGCTTCGTGCGTCATCTCGCGCGGATGGTTGGAATGCAGCGCCACATAGGTCGTCTTGCCGCTGGCCTTGAGTGCGGCAATCAGATCGGCATCGATCTTCTGCGGATCGACCACCGGCACGCGGGTGTGGAAGCGCACGATCTTCACATGCGGAATGGCGCTCAAGCCTTCCATGATCGTTTGCAGACGGCGGGGTGAGAGGACCAGCGGATCGCCGCCGGTGAGGATAACTTCCCAGATCTCCGGGCGGGAGGAGATATAGTCGAAGGCGACGGTAAGCTCTTCCGGGCTCATCATGCCATTGCCCTGCGGGCCGACCATTTCACGGCGGAAGCAGAAGCGGCAATAGACTGGGCAGACATGTACGGCCTTCAACAGCACCCGGTCGGGATAGCGATGGACGATGCCCGGCACGGGACTATGGGCCTCGTCGCCGATCGGATCGGCGCGTTCCTCGTTCGTCTGATAAAGCTCGGCCTCATCCGGGATAAACTGCAGGCCGATCGGGTCTTGTGGATCGGCTGGATCGATCAGCCTGGCCACGCTTGCCGTCAGCGCCACGGCATAACGTTCCGCCACCGGACGCACCCGCTCCAGTGCCGCCTGGTCGATGAGGCCTGCGTCGTGAAGATCGTCAGCCGATTTCAGCGCGCGTGTCGTCATGATCCATAGACCGCGACAGGCGCCCACATCACAAGGTCAATTCTCGGCGCGCCGGTTGCCAGCATCACCAGCCGGTCGAAGCCAAGCGCGATACCGCTCGCCGCCGGCATGATGGTCAGCGCTGCCAGAAGCTCTTCATCGATCGGGTAGGTCTCGCCATAGATGCGGCTCTTTTCCTGCATCTCGATCTCGAAGCGGCGGCGCTGCTCGTCGGCATCGGTCAACTCGCCAAAGGCATTGGCAAGCTCCACGCCGCAGCCATAAAGCTCGAAGCGCTCGGCCACGCGGCCATCGCGCGGCGAGCGCCGGGCAAGGGCAGCCTCGCTGACCGGATATTCATCGAGGATCGTGGCGCGGCCAAAACCGAGTTCCGGCTCCACCTTCTCGACGATGATGCGGCTGAAGATATCGGCCCAGCTATCATCCTGCGCGGTGCGGATGCCCGCAGCCTTTGCCAGCCGGTCCAGATGGTCGCCGTCGTTCTCGCCATTGGGCGATACCGTCGCCAGCAGGTCGATTGACGCATAGCGCTGAAATGCCTCTGCGACGCTGAGCCGCTCCGGCGCCAGAAACGGGTCCATCTCGCGTCCGCGATAGGCAAAGCGTTTGGTTTTTGCCGTGTCTGCGGCGAGCGCCAGAAGCTCGGCGCTGTCTGCCATCAGGCTCTCATAGGTCTCGCCTGCGCGGTACCATTCCAGCATGGTGAATTCGGGGTGGTGCAACGGCCCGCGCTCGCGGTTGCGATAGACATGGGCAAAGCAGGCAATGCGCGTTTCACCGGCGGCCAGCAGCTTCTTGCAGGCAAATTCCGGCGAGGTATGCAGGTAAAGGGGCGCGTTCTCGCCACTCGTGGTGATGCCCGTCGTGGCGAAGGCATGCAGATGCGCCTCGTTTCCGGGCGAAATCTGCAAGGTGGCGGTATCGACTTCGATGAAATCGCGATCGGCAAAGAAAGAACGGAAAGCGCGCTGGATGGCATTGCGGCCCATCAGGAAGGGCCGGCGGTCCATATGGACGTCCGGTTGCCACCAGGATGAGGTTGTGTCTGCGCGCGTGCTCATCTGCCCGTCTGTCCGCTGTCTCTCTTGACCAAGGTGCGTTGCAACGCTGCCTAATCCACCGGTTGAATGTCTGTTTCAGCGCCGCTCGTTTGAAAACCGTATGACAGTTTTCGCTTCGCGTGTCTGAAAGGCTGGCAATTCTCCCGGAATTAAGGTAGTTGCGCCCCAGAAAACAGACAAAACGTCCATCGGGTCAGTGCAGCCGCGCCGTCCTTACGACGCATTTCATTGAGTTACAAGGAAATCATATGGTCAAGGTTATCGCCTCATCCGTCCGCAAGGGCAATGTTCTCGAAGTCGAGGGCAAGCTCTACGTCGTGCTCACGGCCAATAACTTCCATCCTGGCAAGGGCACGCCCGTGACCCAGGTGGACATGCGCCGCATCGTCGACGGCGTGAAGGTATCCGAGCGCTGGCGCACGACCGAGCAGGTCGAGCGCGCCTTCGTCGAAGACCTGAACTTCCAGTTCCTCTATGAGGATGGCGAAGGCTTCCACTTCATGAACCCGGAAAACTACGACCAGGTGGTCGTCGATGCCGAGACCATGGGCGACCAGAAGGCCTACCTCCAGGAAGGCATGACCTGCGTTCTCTCCATCCACGAAGGCCTGCCGCTCGCCATCGAGCTGCCGCGCCACGTGACGCTCGAAATCGTCGAGACCGAGCCGGTCGTCAAGGGCCAGACGGCATCGTCCTCCTACAAACCCGCGATCCTCTCCAACGGCATCCGCGTCATGGTCCCGCCGCATATCGACGCCGGTGTGCGCGTCGTCGTTGCCACGGAAGACAATTCCTACGTCGAGCGCGCCAAGAACTAAGCGCGACCGGACGTTTTTGATTGAGAAGCCTCGGAGCGATCCGGGGCTTTTTTTGTTGGTGGGAGGTGGCGCGTCGGCATCGTTGAAAAGATGGATTCTTGGCTCAAGGCCACCGCGGTCCGGTTTAAATTGAGAGATCTGTATTGGGCGAGAGGGTTGCTCTTTCCGCGACCCCACTTCGGCTCATTCGGTCGCCCGCCGAGACGTACCGCACCCCCTCTGTCCTGCCGGACATCTCCCCCTCAAGGGGGGAGATCGAACTGGTGCACCGTCTTGCCCCAAACTGCGGTGAGCGGTGAGATGTGAAATGCAAAGAGTGCCTTTTGCCGATCTCCCCCCTTGAGGGGGAGATGCCCGGCAGGGCAGAGGGGGGTGAGCCGCAAAGGCTTCGCCAGCCAGCGCTGCTGAAACACGTGCTACCTCGTGACCTGAGCGCCCGCACAAACAAAAATCCCGCAGCCAGGGCCGCGGGATTTCAAAAAGCACCGAAATGGTGAAGCCCTTACATGCCCTTCGGCACGTTGGCCGCCACCTTGACGGCTGCGACCGAGTTTGGCGATCCCACGGCATAGCCGCCACCGAGTGCGACGCTGAGCGCCACGTAGTCCTGTGCGGCCTGCTGAACAGCGGTTGCCAGGTTTGCCTGGGCGTCGGAAACGTTGCGCTGTGCGTCGAGAACGTCGAGCAGCGAGGAGGCGCCGTCGCGGTAGCTGGCGGTCGCAAGCGAGAGGGCTTCCTTGTAGGAATCGACCGTCTTGCGGTAGGCGTTGACCGTCTGCTGGTCGCGGTTGAGCGCCGTCAGGGCGTTTTCGACTTCTTCCACCGCGCTAAGCACGGTCGACTTCCAGGCGAGGTACTGTTCGCGGGCAACCGACTTCTGGATGTCGACGCCTGCGCGCAGGGCACCGCCGTCGAGGATCGGCAGCGTGATGGTCGGACCGAAGCCCCAGCCATTGGACGTGCCGCGTGCGCCACCGCTGATGCGGGTGTAGCTTGGCGTGATCGAACCGCTCAGCGTAATGCTTGGGAAGAGCTGCGCTTCGGCAACACCGATGTTGGCAACGGCTGCGGCCAGCTGACGCTCGGCTGCGCGGATGTCCGGACGGTTGCGGATCAGATCCGCAGGAATGCCGGTGCGCGGAACGGCGCGGGCGACAGGCTGGCGTGCGCCGCGCTGCAGTTCGACGACCAGCGAATCAGCCGGCATGCCAAGCAGGGTGGCGATGCGGTGTGCTGCGCGGCGGTAGTTGGTTTCAAGCGTCGGCATCTGCGCCAGCGTCGAGTTGACCAGACCTTCGGACTGGACGACATCGAGACGCGAGGCAGCGCCTGCTTCCAGCTGCAGCTTGGTCAGATCCAGCGTCTCGCGGCGTGACCCGAGGTTCTGGCGGGCAATCGCCAGACGCTCCTGGTAGTAGCGCACGTCGATATAGGCAGACGCTACCGAGGAGATCAGCGTCAGGCGCTGAACGTCAGCCGTTGCATAAGCGGCGTCGAGCGAGGCGGCAGCGCTTTCCTTTTCGCGGCGGTAGCGACCGAAGAGGTCAAGCAGCCAGGACACGTTGAAGGCGTTGCTGGTGGTGTTGCTGACCCGTTCATTGGTGCTCGGGAAGCTGCCTTTGCTGCCGGAGGTTTCATGACGGAAGGTCGAGCCGAGCTGTGGGAGCGAACCAGCGCCCGCTACTGTGATGTTCGATTCGGCCTGGTTGATGCGCTCGATCGCCTGCAGAACGGTCAGGTTCTGCGACAG
This sequence comes from Agrobacterium sp. CNPSo 3708, assembly GCF_028674915.1. Classification (NCBI taxonomy): domain Bacteria; kingdom Pseudomonadati; phylum Pseudomonadota; class Alphaproteobacteria; order Hyphomicrobiales; family Rhizobiaceae; genus Agrobacterium; species Agrobacterium sp. CNPSo 3708. Next base: position 6,751 of record NZ_JAQZSF010000007.1, on the reverse strand, counting down.
GCCGGTCGAAACATAGCCGTTCAGGCGGCTGTCATTGAATGCGGTCCACCATGCGACCGTGGCAATGTCGCCATTGCTGGTCTTGCTGCCTTCGGAGAACTTGGCTGGCAATTGGGTTTCCGGCGCCTTGTGGTCAGGGCCGACGACGCAGCCTGAAAGCAGGAGCAGCGTCAGAGGAATGGTCGCACGAAGTGACAGCATATGGTTATCCCGGTTTGTGTAGCGCACTGGGCGCTCCTCAGTCGAAGCGAGCGTCGCGTTGCTGTTTGCTGAAGGAGGTGCAGCTTTCGAATCTGCCATACTTCTATCAGCCTCGATTTGCATTGCTAGCATATTTCAACGGTTGTTAACGTTTAGAAAGCCGCCTGATAATGACGAAGAAGGACGGTACGAAGAAAATTCCGAGCAGTGTTGCAGAAAGCATACCACCCAATACCCCAATACCGATCGCATTCTGCGCCGCGGAGCCTGCACCGCTTGCAATGGCGAGCGGCACGACGCCCAGAATGAAGGCGAGCGATGTCATGATAATGGGGCGAAGGCGAAGCTTTGCCGCTTCCAAGGTTGCCTCGAGCAAGCTCAATCCATGTTCCTGCCTCTCCTTTGCAAACTCGACAATGAGGATGGCGTTCTTGGCTGCAAGACCGATCGTGGTCAGCAGTCCCACCTTGAAATAGACGTCGTTGGACTGGCCGAAGAAGTGCGCGGCGGTGACCGCACCCAGAACACCCACCGGCACGGCCAGAATGACCGAGAAGGGGATCGACCAGCTTTCGTAAAGGGCTGCCAGGCAGAGGAAGACGATCAGGACCGATAGCGCATAGAGCAGTGGCGCCTGCGAACCCGACAGGCGTTCCTGGTAGGAAATGCCCTGCCAGGCCACGGTGTAGCCACCGGGCAAGCTCGCCGTCAGCCGCTCCATCTCGTTCATCGCATCACCGGAGGCAACGCCTGGGCCTGCGGCACCATCGAGCGAAATGGCGCTCGTGCCGTTGAAGCGCGCAAGGGTCGGTGCGGCATTCTGCCAGCTGATCGTGCTGAAAGAGGAGAAGGGCACCATCTCGCCGCTGGCATTGCGGGCATACCAGTGCTTCAGGTCGTCCGGCTGCATGCGATAGGGCGCATCACCCTGCACATAGACCGGCTTCAATTCGCCATTCAGCGTGAAGTCGTTGACATCGCGACCGGCAAAGATGGTCGAGAGCATCAGGTTGACCGAGGCGAGATCGACGCCCATCGCGCCCATCTTCTCCTTGTCGAGATCGATCTTCATCTGCGATTCGGCGTCACGGCTGTTGGAGCGCAGCGAACTGATATTCGGATTGCCATTGGCAAGCTGGATCAGTTCCTTCGAGGCGTTGGTCAGTGCGGTCGTGCCGTTGCGGCCACTATCCACCAGATACATGGAGAAGCCGCTGGAGGTGCCGAGACCCTGGATTGCGGGGGGAAGAAGCGGGAAGACCTGCGCATCGCGGAAGGACAGGAACGTGCCCATGGCGCGCTGCACGATGGCTGCGGCATGTGCTTCCGGTGCGGTGCGCTCCGTGAAGTCCTTGAGCTTGGTGAAGACCATGGCGTTGTTCTGGCCGGAACCGCCGAAGCTGAAGCCCAGCACGCCGAAGACGGATTCGACATTGGCAGCTTCCTTCTCACGGAAGTAGCTTTCCACCTGCTTCACCACCTCGTTGGTGCGCTCCGTCGTGGCGCCTGTCGGCAGCTGCACGATCGTCAACAGCACACCCTGGTCTTCCTGCGGCAGGAAGGAGCTTGGAAGGCGGGTGAAGAACCAGGCGCAACCGCCAACCACGATGAGGAAGAGAATGGTGACGCGAACCGGGCGCTTCAGCAGATGGCCGATGCTGCCGACATAGCCATCGGTGGTGCGGCCGAAATTGCGGTTGAACCAGGCCGCCGGGCCGCGCTCCTTCTTGGCATGGACCGGCTTCAACATCGTGGCGCAGAGCGCCGGCGTCAGCACGATGGCAACGACGGCAGAGAGCAGCATCGCCGAAACGATGGTGATGGAGAACTGACGGTAGATGATACCCGTCGAACCGCCGAAGAAGGCCATGGGAATGAAGACCGCGGTCAACACAAGCGCGATGCCGATGATCGCACCGGTGATTTCGCCCATCGACTTTTCCGTCGCTTCGACCGGAGAGAGACCTTCCTCCGACATGATGCGCTCGACGTTTTCGACGACGACGATCGCGTCATCCACCAGAAGACCGATGGCAAGCACCATGGCGAACATGGTGAGCGTGTTGATCGAATAGCCGGTCAAAGCCAGCACGCCGAAGGTGCCGAGCAGAACCACGGGTACGGCGATCATCGGAATGAAGGTGGCGCGCAGGTTCTGCAGGAAGACGAGCAGAACGACGAAGACCAGCACGATGGCTTCGATCAGCGTGTGGACGACCTTTTCGATCGAGAGCTTGACGAAGGGTGTGGTGTCATAGGGATATTCGATCACCACGCCTTCCGGCAGCGAGCCTGCGACGCTGGTCAGCGCGTCCTTGACGCGGGCTGCCGTATCGAGCGCGTTCGCGCCAGTCGCAAGGTTCACCGCGAAGCCTGCGGACGGGCGACCGTTGGAGCGGGAATCCCCGCCATAGCTTTCCTGGCCGATTTCCACGCGCGCCACATCGCTGAGGCGAACCGTGGCACCGTCCTTTTCGACCTTAAGGATGATGGATTCGAAATCGGAAACCGTGGTCAGCTGGCTTTGCGCCGTGACAGTGACGTTCAGCTGCTGGCCCTTGACCGCGGGCTGTGCGCCGAGCGAACCGACCGAGACCTGGGTGTTCTGGCTTTCGATCGCGCTCGTCACGTCGGCGGTCGTCAACTGATACTTGTTCAGCTTGTAGGGATCGAGCCACACACGCATGGCGTATTCGGAGCCGAAGACGTTGATGCTGCCAACACCTTCCAGGCGCTTGATCTGGTCTTCGACGCGGGTGGAAAAGACGTCGCCCAGATTGGCCGAGGTCCGCTTGCCGTCGGTGGAGATCAGCGCGCCGACCATCAGGATCGACGAGGTGGAGCGGCTGACTTCGATGCCCTGCTGCTGCACCACATCGGGAAGCTGCGACTGGACAAGCTGAAGCTTGTTCTGCACCTGGACCTGGGCAATATCCGGCATGATGCTGGTGCCGAAGGTGAGTGTGACGGTCGCGCTGCCGGTGGAGGACGTCGACGTCATATAGGTGAGATCGTCGAGGCCGGTCATTCCGTCTTCGATGATGGTCGTCACCGATTTTTCCACGGTCTCCGCACTCGCACCATTATAGGAGGCGCTGATGCGCACCGTCGTCGGGGCGATATCCGGATATTGCGAAATCGACAGGGTGAAGATCGCCAAGACGCCGCCAAGCATGATGACGATGGCAATGACCCAGGCAAAGACAGGGCGCTTGATAAAGAAATGAGCCATCTGGACTGCGCCTTATGTGAATTGAACAGTTGAGCCGGACATGGGGGTCATGCCGACTTACTTGGCAGGCGCAGCAGGTTGAGCCTGCTTTTGCGGAACCACGATACCGCGATCGTCGATGGTCGCTTCGACAGGCGCAATCGTCGCGCCATCGGTGATCCACTGGAAGCCGTCGACGATCAGCTTATCGCCGTCCTTGACGTTTTCCGTCACCAGCCACGCATTGCCGGACTGACGGCTGGTGGGGAAGGTGCGGGTTTCCACCTTGTTCTCCGCGCCGACGAACTTTGCGGTCAGCTCGCCATTGGCATTTCGCGTTGCCGCTCTCTGGGGAATAAGGAAGCCCTTTTCCTTACCGATGGCGAGCGTGGCGCGCACATACATGCCTGGCAGAATGAGGTCGTTCGGATTGTCGAAAAGCGCGCGGATGGAAAAGGTGCCGGTGGTTTCGCTGACTGCCTTGTCGGACATGTCGATCTTGCCGTCCTGCTTGTATTCCGTGCCGTCTTCCAGCGTCAGATGGATGCCGGCCTTTTTCTCGCCGCTGCCGATAGTGCCGGCTGCGATCGCATCGCGCAGGCGCAGCAGATTTGCGCTCGATTCGATCAGGTCGATATAGATGGGGTCGATGCGGCGAAGCGTCGTCAGCGCCGTCGTCTGGTTGGCGGTCACCACATTGCCGACGGTGACATTGGTGAAGGAGACGATGCCGTCAAATGGCGCGCGCACCTTGGTCAGGTCGAGATTGATCTGCGCCGTCTCAAGCGCTGCGCGTGCCTGCGCCACATCGGCCTGCGCCTGGGCAAGCGTCGTTCGGGCATTTTCCAATTCAATCTGCGTCGCACCGCTGTTGACGAGGCGCTCGTAGCGGACGAAGTTCGCCTGTGCGGCTGGAATGCTCGCTTCCGCCTTGGCAAGGGTCGCCTTGGCCTGCGCGACTTCCGCCCCATAGGTATCGTCATCGATCTGATAGAGAACGGTGCCCTGCTTGACCTCGCTGCCTTCCTTATAGGGAATCTCGCGGATGATGCCCGACACGCGCGGTCGGATATCGGCGCTCTGATAGGCGCTGGCCCGACCGGGCAGCACGGTGGTCAGCGGGCTTTCGCTCTCCTTCAGGGTGATGACGCTGACGGGCGAGGGCGGCCGCTTGGCCTGTTGGGCGCCAGCATCCTTGCCATCGCCGCTATCGCTGCAGCCCGAAAGGACGCCTGCCATGAGAACCGTTGCTAGAAGGGCTTGAAGGCGTCGGGTCATCAATTTTCTCATATTGGAGTATGAAGGAATAGGGCTGCGGTCGATCGATCTTTTAAAAAACGTCAGCCGCTCGGGTCGTACAAAGCGGCATTTTACTTCATCTCGTTCAAAGGCCTGGACGACGCGCATATACCGTCAAATCAGGGCAAGACTGAAAATGCTGGAAGTGACGTAAATTTAAAACCGTCACTTTTCAAGAGCGTATTTCAGCGAACGGTCAATCAGCATAACCACATCCTCGCATCGTGTTGCCAAAATGCCAACATCTTCGCGGGAAATCAGCAAAGGATGCAGAACACAGGAGAGCACGGTCAATGCGAGTCCGGCTTCCTTGATTGGGTCTGCCTCGCGGTAGACACCCTGTTTGATGCCATCGCCGATAATGGTGGCGAATTGCTGCGTCAGCACCTGATGGTAATGGGCGCCGCAGGAGAGTTCGCGCTTCGAGGTCTGCAGGAAGACGTCGATCATATAGGGATTGTCGGTCAGGTCGTTGCGATGGTTTTGCATCAGCGTGCGAACCAGCGTCAGCATCCGATCGTGCGGGGTGTGGGTATCGTCGAGAAGATGCATCTTCTCTTTGAACACGCCGATGCGTTGGAGCATGATGGCATCGACCAGGGCGATCTTGGAATGAAAGTGCTTGAACACGTTGGCCGGTGACATGCCAAGTGCCGCAGCGATATCGGCGATGGCGACGGCAGAAAAGCCCCGCTCACGGAACAGCCTGTCCGTCATTGCCAGAATATCGCGGCGGGTTTCCTCGCCGGAACGCCGCGGGCGGGTGGCTTTCTTCACCACCGCCTCGCTGATCTTTTTCGAATTGCTATCGGCAACCTTGGTCACAGTCAGGCTCCGGGGAAATAAGGCTCCAGGTTCCGTCTCACTCTGTCGAGCGGTGATGCCTCTTCGTTATTGGGCTTGAAGGTCTGCCCGGTAATGCGCTCATAGGCTTCCATATAGACACGAGACGTTTGCAGAACCAGTTCCTCCGGGATTTGCGGAATCTCATCCTTATAGGGATCGCAGCGCTCGGCAACCCAGGCGCGGACGAAATCCTTGTCGAAGCTGACCGGGCGCGCGCCCGTCTCGAAGGCGTGCTGATAGCTGTCTGCCATCCAGTAGCGGCTGCTATCGGGCGTGTGGATCTCGTCGGCCAGAATGATCGTGCCGTTTTCGTCGGTGCCGAACTCATACTTTGTGTCGACCAGAATGAGGCCGCGTTTGGCCGCAACTTCCTGGCCGCGCTTGAAGAGCGCCAGCGCATAGGTGGAGAGCGTCTGCCACTGCTCTTCGGTCAGAAGCTTCTTCTCGACGATCTCGGCCGGCGTCAGCGGCTCGTCATGCCCGCCATCGAATTCCTTGCTGGTGGGCGTGATGATCGGCTCGGGCAGTTCCTGGTTGTCCTTCATGCCGTCGGGGAAGGTCACGCCATACATGCTGCGCTCACCCTTCTTATAGAGGGTGAGGATGGAGGTGCCGGTCGTGCCCGCCAGATATCCGCGAACGACGATCTCGACGGGCAGGATGGTGAGCCGCTTGCCGATGACGACATTGGGATCGGGATAGGAGACGACATGGTTGGGGCAGATGTCCTTGGTCTCTTCGAACCAGTAATGCGCCGTCTCGGTCAGCACCTGTCCCTTATAGGGAATACAGGTGAGGATACGGTCGAAAGCGCTCAGCCTGTCGGTGGAGATGATGATCCGGTTGCCGTCCGGAAGATCGTAATTCTCGCGGACCTTGCCACGATAATAGTTGGGAAGTTCAGGGATGACGGCTTCTTTCAGGATACGCACGGGCTTTCCTATCTCTGCAAATATCGCTGGACGGGCCATAGTCGATGGCGCGACGGTAAAACAACCCTATCCGATGTTGGGAAATCGGAAAATAGAGAGGTAGAAGTTTGGGGATTTGAGAGCTCCCGTTGCGTGAGTTCGAAATTGCCTATTTAAAACAGCGACTTACAAGAAATATGGATTTTGTTGAAAAACCTCTGTTGACTTGTTTGGGGTGTGTCTCTTATAAGTCCGCTCACTGACGAGGGCGGCGGCGCTGCTG